>DEIQ01000039.1:0-2010 GCA_002352565.1 Proteobacteria bacterium UBA2770
GATTTGAGTATCACTAATGGTGTTGATCTGGGCGCGACGATCCACAAACAGGTTACGCCAATGATTCTGGCGCGCTACATCGGAAAAGTTGTAATCACCTTGAAGATAACCGTCATCAAGATAGTTTGACCGCCCCTCACCGCGGGCATAATCCTGATGACATACATAGCAGGGATTATACTGACTTTCCGTCCGGGTATAACATTGCGGTGGAACTACTGCTTCGGGATTATATAGAATGCGTTGTCCACCCGGCAATGCAGATGCTATACCTGTCATGGCACAAGATAAAATCAGGGTAATCGTCCATGATCTACGGGAATCAATCATAATAATCAGAAATAGAGTGCATTGCATTTGCTTATTGCGAGTGTTCATTTTCCAACCAAGAATAGATGAAATGCATGACATGAATATGACAACCAACGAGGTCGCCGAGAAACGGCGCTATAGACAAAAAATACCCTGGCCGGGTTTATTTGGATGGTATAATCGGTATGTCCATAATCAAAAATAAAAAACGCACCATGGCTTCAGTCTAAGAATTGGTAATGGTCTCCATTTCCAGCGATTCAATGCGCATGACAGGCTAAGGAGCCTCTGATTGATTCTGGGCGCAGGTGATTGTGGCTCCTTATGTAAAGTTGTACGTCAGGATATTGCGAAGATTGTCAACGAAGAAACTGGGCCAGTAGCGACGCAAGAACCGAGTTCATGAATGGATCAGAGGCTCCCCAATGATGAAACCCAATGACGATTCCGTCGTTGTTCAAAACATGCGGGCATTTCTTGCTTTGGATCTTGATCCATTCAGCCAGGACAAATTGCTCCAGATGGTATCCGAATGGCGCAGTGTGGAACGCGAGTTTCAAATTCTGCGCTGGGTTGCTCCGGCGCAGTGGCATATCACCCTTCTATTTATGGGGGACGTTGCCCCAGAAGCGCTGCTTAAATTTTGCCAGGCCGTTGAAAGACAGTATCATTACTGGCAGAAACCCATGATCGAATGGAGCCATTTTGAATGGTTTCCATCGCCTGAAAAACCCAGGGCGCTTGTTCTGGTGTTGCGTGCTGATCCTGCGTTAATAGCTATCCGTGATGCAGTTGCGGATATAAGTCAGCAGTGCGATATTATCATAAACCCGGAAAAGAAGTTTATTCCTCATGTAACCATCGCGCGCGGCAAGTCTCGATATAAGCTGCCTGCTGTTGAACTTCCATCAGAATCAACGCATTTGTCTGAATTGATTTTATTTCGCAGCCTGCCTGAAAAACGTGGCACAGCCTATCAGAAACTGGCTCATTGGCGATTATCAGTATCTGGAACCGAGAATAAGGAGAAACTTTGATATGTTATGTTATCTGGTACGTCATGGTATCGCTGAGGAACTCGGGCAAGGGCTGGCGGAAAATGATGAAGAAAGACCCTTGACCCTCGAAGGCATCGAAAAAATGCAAAGCGCCAGCAAGGGGTTTTTCCAGCTTGATCCGCGGTGCCAGAAGATTCTCACCAGCCCTTTGGTGCGGGCTCAGCAAACAGCACAAATTATTGCCCATACACTCGGCGTGGAAGTTGAGATTGAACAAAGGTTGGCACCTGGAGGCAATCATGCCGAGTTGCTTAATCATATGTTGACTGTGAATCCTGGCGGGATCGCCCTGGTAGGACATCAGCCCGATCTGACATTTCTGGCATCGCGATTGCTTACAGGAAAACCACAGGCGTGTCTGTTGGAATTCAGGAAAGGAACGATAGGATGTATCGAATGGTCGGGACAATCTCACGGTCTTCTGCTCTGGCATGCCACGCCCAAGATGTTGCGCCGGGTTGCCAAAGGCAAATAAGGACGGGTGTACCTGCCTGGATTAAGTACAGGTGCTTATGCTACCGGTTGTTCAATCAGTACCACATCGGATAAGAATTGAGACACTCGAATACCCGCAATGTTTGGATGTCAATGAAAACCCATGACATGGATGCATGCCGCAATTAAGCGGCATGGTAAAATC
>DEIQ01000039.1:2160-6514 GCA_002352565.1 Proteobacteria bacterium UBA2770
GGGTTGATGCTTTGATTTTGACACGGAATTGAAAATATGCGAAAATCCTCAATTCAATTCGGCTACGTAGCTCAGCCGGTTAGAGCGCGGCACTCATAATGCTGAGGTCGGTGGTTCGAGTCCACCCGTAGCCACCAATCGAATGCCTGGTGCATAAGTTTCCGATCACGGAAGCCCCGCAGGTCGAACCGTTGCGTATAAGACAACCCTGCGAATTCAAGCAGGTCACTGACGCGGCTATCACAGGAAAAGCGCATTTCCAGAGCGACCGGACAGAAAAAATATGCGGTAGATGCGGGCATCAAAGGGCTTAAGGACAGCATGCCTTACCTGAAAGATGAGGATGCGGAGAAAAAATGGCTGGCTGGTTCAGGCCCCAAAATAGACTGTCAATTCAACTCATCTTAAAGTTAAAGTCCATTTGCGCTAAATTTGCATTATGGCAATGACAGATCCCCCTCATCCAAATACACGACTGGTTTCAAGCAAAGTGGTTCGTGTACTGCTATTAATAATTGGTAGCATTTCAATTATCCTTGGGGTTGTGGGGATTTTTTTACCTGTATTACCCACTACACCTTTTCTGTTGCTTGCCGCTGCATGCTATGTACGCAGTTCTCACAATTTTTACACCTGGCTGGTTTCCCACCCGGTTTTAAGCAAGTATATTCTGGCTTATCTGGATGGCAAAGGCATCCCTCGCAAGGCAAAGTGCTACACCTTGGCCACAATATGGCCAACCATGGGAATTTCCTCAGCCATCGTACCCTTGTGGCAAGTCAGGATCTTATTGCTTTGCATTGGGCTAGGCGTTTCCATCTATATCTGGCGATATCCCGAGCTCGAATTATAAAAAACCTGTCACCCGTATTCCCTCAAACGAAACCTGATAGTTCAAGCAGATTGTTACGGGAATATACGGTTCCCTAAGGGGAAAAACGTTGATGCACCCAATGATACCTGGTTGCCGTTTTTCCCCTTAATAACACCCTCAGCTCAATTCAAATCACAGCCAACGCATACAACCCATTTCAAAAGGATGACTTAGAAACACATTGTTCGGATACATTCTCACTTTGTAGTGCAACAAGCCATTTCTTGGAGGGAGAAACTCGAGTCCGAATACCGCATATTCGCCATCCATATGTTTATAAGCGAATTCATGGATCACTTCGTTGACCAGATCTTCTCCATGAGCATTAAGCCCAAACAATGATTCAACGCATAAATCCTCGGGCGTTAAACCATGGAGCCTGACCTTGACTTCAATATGCATGGTTTGCTTGGTATGGATAACGGTAGCAGGACTTGTTGAAAGTTCAAGGGTGACACCTGACCAACACGAACGTATTTTTTGTTTCCAGCGCGCCAGGTGGACAGCCTGTTCGGAATTGTTTTCATTGATGCGCCAGTTCTGCCGCGTGGCGGGACCGTAAAAACGTTGCAGATAATCGCCGACCATCCTTTGGGCATTGAATTCTGGCATCATGGTTTTCATGGAATTCTTTGATTTCTGCACCCATCGTGGACTATACCCCGCGTTGCCACGCGCGAAATACGTTGGTATGACTTCATCCTCAAGTATATCGATCATTTCTCTGCTTTCGATTCGGTCTCGCAAAGCGGGATCATCTTGAATATTGGCAGGGCGGATCGCCCAACCATTATCACCATTGTAACCTTCGCCCCACCAGCCATCGAGTACACTTAAATTCAGTGCGCCATTGATAGCAGCTTTTTGCCCGGAAGTTCCGCTGGCTTCAAGAGGATATTCAGGGCTGTTGAGCCAGACATCTACGCCGGCGACCATATACCGGGCTAGAGCCAGATCATAATCCTCAATCATCACCACCTTGCCCTCAAATTCCGGCTGCTCGGATAACTGGCATAATGATCGGATCAGGTGTTGACCAGGTTCATCTTTAGGATGAGCCTTCCCTGCAAAGAGCAACAGGACAGGGCGGGCTGGATCATTGAGAAGTCGCGCCAGGCGTTCTTGGTCATGAAAAAGCAGCATGGCCCGTTTATAGGTTGCAAAACGACGTGCGAAACCCATTACCAGAATATCGGACTGGGTGGCATGCAGATACTGCGTTCTGCGCTGGATATGATGGGCGCTCAACCGATTGCGCTTAAGCTGCTTACGAACTCGCCGACCCACATAAGCCAGCAAATCCGATTTAATGGATTGATGCAGGCTCCAGTAACGATAATCGTCGATGTCCTCGACGGATTGATCCCAGAAAGAATTATCCAGCATCCTGCTGGTCCAGTCAAAGGCGTGGACATTGAACAGGTTGGCCCATTCCTGGTGAAGAAAGGTCGGGACATGAACACCATTGGTGATATAGTTGATGGGATTGTCTTCTGGCGCAAGTTCCGGCCAGATATAACCTTCCATAATCGAGGCTACGTTGCCGTGAATGCGACTGACACCATTGAAAAAGCGTGCGCCATGCATGGCCAGTGCCGTCATGTTGAAACCATATTCGGCCTGGGCGGAATGCCCCAGAGCCAGAAAGGCATCCATGCCGATGTTGAGCTGAGCGACCAGGGGATCAAGATAATGGCGCACCAGATTGGAATCAAAAATATCATGACCGGCTGGTACCGGGGTGTGGGTGGTGAAAATGTGAGCACAGGCAACGGATTCCATGGCAGCATCGAAATCCAGTCCTTTCTGGATGGCTTCACGGCAGCGTTCCAGCACCATAAATGCAGCGTGACCTTCGTTCATGTGCCATGCTGTGGGGCGAAGTCCAAGGCTGCGTAAAGCTCTGACGCCACCGATACCCAGCAGCATTTCCTGCATGATTCGGGTTTCCTTGCCCCCTCCATATAATTGATGGGTGATGGCGCGATCTTCAGGCTGATTGCATTCCAGATCGGTATCGAGCAGGTAAATGGTGATATGCCCCAGGCGGCCCGCCCATATGCGGCAATAGACGTCTCTACCGGGAAAACATGTCGCCACATGTATTTCTGCGCCCTGATCATCAACACAGATATTAAGAGGCAGCGCATCAAAATCGGTGGAGGCATAAATAGCCACCTGCTGACCATCCGCCGCGATTTCCTGATGGAAATAACCCTGCCGATACAACAAACCGACTGCAACAAACGGCAAGCCAAGATCACTGGCAGCTTTGCAATGATCGCCTGCCAGAATGCCCAATCCTCCCGAGTAGATGGGCAGGCTCTCATGCAAGCCGTATTCGAGGCAGAAATAAGCCACCAGATCATCGGTTGGCTTTAGATGTTGCTTGACAAGTGGTGACGGGCGCTCTTTCTGATAGCCATCAAACATCGCCAGGGTGCGCTGGTACTCATCAAGGAATGAACGGTCTTCTGCCAGATCTTCAAGGCGCGCCTGGGAACAGCGCCTCAAGAAGACTCTGGGATTATGCCCACACTCGTGCCATAAGATGGGGTCGATCCGGGCAAACAAACGTCGAATACGCCGATCCCAAGTATAAAGCAGGTTATGCGCCAAATCAGGCATCCGGGCCAATTGCGCCGGAATATTGGGTCGAACTTCAACATGAAAGGATTCACCTGGCATAAAAATACCCTTTTCTTTGTTTTATCCGTTGGACTGGAACAAATCCAGCAGCAACACTATTGAGAAGTTAAAATTCTATAACCTTCTATGACGCAGCGTTACAGAAGACGGATCAATACCAGTTCTATAACTACACATAGGCGCGAATCCAAGACGCCCGCGCCTATGTGTATTTCGGCGATTCCGGTGTGATATACGCTGCACCCACGTATCGCTATGCGAATAAATCAGCGCTTGTTATTGCTGTGTGGCAAGTTGGCGCAACACATACAGCAAAATGCCACCATGCTGGTAATACTTCCATTCCATTGGCGAATCGATTCTGATCCGGGCGCTGAAAGTCTGGCGTTGCCCATCTACATTTTCCACCACGACATCGACGCTGGAGTCGCCAGGATCGGGGATGCCGATTGAAAATTTCTCATTCCCGTTCAGTCCGATCGTTTCGGCACTCTCCCCTTCATTGAACTGTAGCGGCAAAATGCCCATCCCGACCAGATTGGAACGATGGATGCGCTCGTAACTTTGTGCTATAACGGCGCGCACTCCGAGCAGCATGGTGCCCTTGGCCGCCCAGTCCCTCGATGAACCCGCGCCGTATTCCTTGCCCGCCAGAATAACCAATGGCACATTTGCTTTCTGATAGCGTATGGCCGCATCATAAATGCTCATCTGCTCAGCGTCAGGGAAATAGGTAGTCCAGCCACCTTCGGTTCCTGGCGCCAAGCGATTGCGCAATCGCACATTGCCAAAAGTTCCACGCATCATTACCTCATGATTTCCGCGCCGAGA
>DEIQ01000104.1 GCA_002352565.1 Proteobacteria bacterium UBA2770
ATTTTTTCAGTACGGCTTTCGGCTGGTCTTTTGAGGATTTTGTTTCAGAGTACACGGCTTTTTCTGGCGAGAGTCTTGATGGTGGTTTTTTTAAATCAGATCAATCATCATTAACAAGTAATGGGGCAGCCTTACTTGTTTTTTATAGTAACGATCTTGAAGCTACCCTTACTAAGGTTAGAAATTCAGGTGGAACTATTGTAAAACCCATATTTTCATTTCCAGGTGGCCTCCGTTTTCATTTTACAGAACCAGGCGGTAACGAGTTTGCAGTGTGGTCAGATATCAGCGCATAATAAATTGCTACACCGGACTTGGGTATACGGTCGCCTTTTTTGAAAAAAACACTCAAAAAACTGCTGCCTTGCGGTTGCAGCAGCAAACGAATAAGTTCAGCGCTCTCACATGATAATATTCCGGAAATCATGGCCCACAGGATTGAAAACCATCGCAAAGCTGGCAGATATGCAAGTCAGGACGCCCACAGCCAGGCAGCGCCGCGCGCGCCCGAAGCATCGCCGTGCCGGGCTTTCACGATTCTGGTTCTGACCTCGCCCGAAAAGACATGGTTTTTCAACAACTCAGGCACGGTAACATAAATGCGATCCATATGACATAAACCTCCCCCGACCACGATCACTTCAGGATCAATAAGATTGATGACCGAAGCCAGAGCCCTGGCCAAACGCTCTTCATACCGTTGCAGAGTTGCGTTTGCCTCAACGCACCCCCGCACGGCCTGCTGGTAAATATCCTTGGAGTTTAACAAAATACCTGAATGCATCTGATGATCGTAGCTGAGAGCAGGTCCGGAAAGAAAAGTTTCAATACATCCATAATGCCCACAATAGCAACGTCTTCCTGGCCATTCAGCGGCTTTTGGCCATGGCATAGGCACATGCCCCAATTCACCCGCGACCGCATTGATCCCACCCAACATCACCCCATTGACCACCAGACCACCCCCGACACCGGTTCCGAGAATCACCCCGAACACAGTCAAAGCACCTGCACCACCACCATCCATGGCTTCCGATAATGCAAAACAGTTGGCATCATTGGCAATGCGGACTTCCCGTTCAAGACTGGAACAAAGATCGGTGCGTAGCGCTTGCCCGATCAATGCATTGGAATTGGCGTTTTTGATCAAACCCGTAAAAACCGATTCCGCGCCGGGAGTTCCAACCCCTACTGTAGCAGTACTTCCAAGCGATTTTTCGCAATCATGGACCAGGGAAGTTATCGTTTCAATGACGGCTTTATAATTCTGTCGTGGCGTTGCGGTCCGTCTGCGCCAGATACATTCCCGCTGCTCATTGAATGCCTGTAATTCTATTTTGGTGCCGCCAAGATCAATACCGATACGAATTTTTGCTGGTGATTTCATATAATTGGCCATAGGTTCGATTTGTTTTTATTCAATGCCATGAAATATTTGCATGAGAGATGTTAAGGTTCTCGCGCAAAGGTCTCGTCATATAAAAAAAGGATATCTGCAATAACGCAGGGTAAGAAATACAGATTCAGACCGATGGAGTGGATTGATTTTTCTCAACTCAAAGAATTCATGCAACCATAATATCGTACAATAATGCCTGCTTTTTTATTATAATGGCAAGATGAATATCATAGATAAAAATCAGACGCGCTATCACATCAACGTAGAAGTAAAAACACGTTATTTATCGGAACAATCCAGACCCGGCGAACAACGATATGCTTTTGCCTATACCATCACCCTGCATAATAAAGGGGAACTATCTGCACAGTTGATCAGCCGTTACTGGCTGATTACCGATGCCGATGGCGGACATCAGGAAGTCGAAGGAGAAGGCGTAGTTGGAGAGCAACCCCACATCGAACCCGGAAGGCAATTTCAATATACCAGTGGGGTTCTGTTGACAACACCCGTTGGCGTCATGGAAGGTCACTACGTGATGCAGGCTAAAGACGGAACCATATTTAACGCTGAAATCACTCCTTTTCGACTTTCTATACCCAATATCGTGCAATGAGCATTTATGTCATCGGTGACATCCAGGGTTGCGCGGATGACTTCAGGATTCTGTTAAAAAGGCTATCCTTCAAACCAGACAAGGACCGATTATGGCTATGCGGAGATCTTGTCAACCGCGGACCCGACTCCCTGGGTGTATTGCGACTGGTTCGAGCCATGGGTGATTCGGTTGTTACCGTCCTGGGTAACCACGATCTGCATTTACTCGCCGTAGCTTACACCGATCAACCCTTGCGATCCTCGGACACACTACAATCGATTCTGCAGGCACCGGACCGTGAAGACCTTTTGCAATGGCTACGCTGTCGTCCGTTTTTACACCATGATCCAAAGCTGAACTGTGTCCTGGTCCATGCCGGCATCCCCCCGAATTGGGATCTCGAACTCGCCCTTGCATGCGCCCGAAGCCTTGAGCATGCATTGACCAGCAACGAACCAAACCAAATTTTGCCTGAACTTTATGGCAATAAACCGGCTCTCTGGCATGAGCATTTAACGGGATTCAAGCGGTTGCGTTATATCGTCAATGGTTTGACACGCATGCGCTATTGCAACCCGGAAAACGGAAAGCTGGTACTCAATCAAAAGCAGGCGCCGGATTCGGCAACACACGAATACGTTCCCTGGTTCAATGTGCCATGGCGCCGCAATCGCACCACACGCATTCTGTTCGGTCATTGGTCAACCCTGGGAGCAGTGGAATGTGATAATGTCTACGGCCTTGATACCGGCTGTGTCTGGGGCGGCGCCCTGAGCGCACGCCGCATTGATGAAAAAACGCACGCCATTTCGGAGTGTATCAGTGTCCCTTGCCCTCCCTATTGTCGAATTAAAGGCAAAGAATAAAATCATAGAGAGACCTTTGCGTTACATTCGACTATTAAAGAACCTCTGATCAAGTCATAAACTCGCATAAACTGCGTGGT
>DEIQ01000122.1:0-12747 GCA_002352565.1 Proteobacteria bacterium UBA2770
TCTGGCAACCACCGATACTGCCGTCGTTTTCCCAAATGCCGTCGATCTTGGTGAAAACACCTATACCGAAGACAGAGATGGCAATCGCTATGCCGGGAACCCTGTTATGAGCATCAAGCCGAGCATTGATAACCGGTGGCATGGTTTAATGAACCCGTCTGGCCCGGTCAAGCCTTTCTACAGTCATGGCCTCAGGGAGCAAGATGTGCGCGCCCTGCACTGGCATGGAGGTCATGTGCCGGATGATCACTTCGCTCTTCTTTCATTTCGCGCCCAATTCCCCAAGCTTGCGGGCTGCACGCAGAAATTACGCGTTTATTTTCCCACGGTCCAGTATTGCGAAGGCGGAGTTGCCATGGGTTGGATACGCGAAGCCACAGCCAAATGGCCTGAAGATTTGATTTCACCCGGCTATGCCCCTTATGTCGATGTCGTACGCGATACTTCCGCTAATCCACTTCCTGCTTCCTGTGGCGGTAGCGGGGAAACGATAGAAGCGTATCCATCAGCAGAGGATATTGATCGCTACCTATAAAACGGAGTGAGCTGCGTCAGAGTTGAGAGATGGCGTCATTAACCATAAAGAACTTCTTCTGATTAATCCTGGACGAAGCTCAGGTGCGATTCATTATGTTCAGATTCGAGGCGACAATTGCGCGAGTTAGCAAGGCTATTGCGGAGATTGTCAACCAGGAATCCGAGCATAAGGGACGCAAGAGCCGAGGTTTCTTAGAGTGATAAATAGCAATATAAACCATGGCGTTCGTAATAATCATTATGTTATTATGGAATTTACTTATAACTTCTGGTGGACGCCATGAATATTCATGCCTTATCTGCTTTGAGCGTAGCTCTTTTCTGTTATTCTGCGGTATTGCCTGCTCGGGAGGCGATGGCACCCCATCCAATTCCGAGCGCAGGTCAGCCAAAAAATCCCTCCGGCCTCAAGGAACCATCGCGAAAAGAAGAGGATAAATCCATTCTGGAGTTGCCGGATCAAGAGGTTATAGATCGTCCCCCGGCTTTTCCCGAAGTCGAATTTCATTCGACCGAGGAACTGTCTTCCGGATTGCCTGCCGATAGCGCCGATGCCTTGCGCAGCATTCCCGGCATCTCGATTCGGCGCATGGGTGGACACGGGCTTGAGCCCATCATTCGAGGACAGAGTCAAAATCGGGTCAACATCTTGATGGATGGGGCTTATATTTTCGGTGCCTGCCCCAACCGTATGGATCCGCCGACGAGTTATGTACCGCTTGAGAGTTTTGACCAGATTGAAGTCATCAAGGGTGTACACTCGGTGCAATACGGCAGTGGTGGCAGCGGCGGCACCGTAATATTCAAACGGAAGCGACCAGACGTTAGCGCAAACGACCCGGCAACCGGGCGGGTAAGCGTCGGCTACCGGGACAACAGCGAAACCGGCAACGTATCATTCGATCTCGCCGCCGGCAACGTAGCGAACTATATCCGCACTTTTGGTTCCTGGACCGATGCCGACAACTATGAAGATGGTGATGGTAATAGTACGCGCAGCGCGTTTATCGCCCGCAATGCTGGTTTTATTGCCGGCATTTCTCCGACGCCCGGAACCTGGATTGAGTGGTCGGGTGATTTTGCCCGTGATAAAGATAACTACTATGCCGGTGCCGGCATGGACGGTGTTTACAACAACAGCGATACCTTTCGCATCAGCGTGGAAACCAAACCATCCTGGGCCTGGTCGGACCAACTGAAATTCGAATGGTATCAGGCCAATGTCGATCATCTGATGGATAATTACAGTCTGCGTCCCGTTGGCAAAATGCAAATGCGCGCCCCGAGCACATCCGATACCACCGGTGGCCGCCTTACCATGAAATGGTTGCCAGCACCGGGGTGGAATGGACTGCTGGGGATGGATGTCGTCCGAAACAAACGCGACGCCGAGCGCCTGCATCATACTGAAAATTCCGATATGCTCCAATCGGTGCTATGGCCCAAGGCCACGCTGGAACAATTGGGCTGGTTCACCGAAATGAGTCGGGAAAACACATGGGGTGGCACGATCAAAGGCGGCGTTCGTTACGACCGGGTGGAATCCGAAGCGGAAAAAGCCTCGGTAGAACCTTCTATGGGCCTTAGCCCGCAAGAATTGTATCGCAAATATTACGATACGCAAGCCACCGATATCGATGAAGATAATGTCGGCGCATTTTTGCGCTATGAACACGCCTTTGCCTCGGATCGCGGAAGTTACTTTGCTGTGGTGAGCCGCAGCGTGCGCACCGCCGATGCCACAGAACGTTATCTGGCTTCCAACGGCATGAGCGGCATGCCAGGCTGGGTGGGAAACCCCGACCTTGATCCGGAAATTCACCGCCAGGTCGAGACAGGCCTGCGCTGGCAGGAACAGCGATTCGACAGTGGCATCAGCATCTATTACAACGACGTCGATGATTATATTCTGCGTGACAGGGCGCAACTGCAGGCGGGGATTGCCAGTAATGATGGGTCTTCCATCTATCGCAATGTGTCGGCGGAATTCTACGGCACTGAGCTGGAAACCAGCGTCGAACTTGGCGCTGGTTTCCAGGTGAGCGGTAGTCTGGCTTATACTCACGCCAACAACACTGACGATGACCGGGCTTTACCTCAGATCCCGCCGCTTGAAGGAACGCTGGAATTGCGCTTCAAAAAACCCAAATATGAATTGGGTACACGCCTGCGCCTGGCGGACAACCAGGATCGGATTGATTTAATCAGCGGACAGGATCCGCGCGAAACGCCTGGATTCGCCGCGCTCGACATGCGCGGAGCCATTGATTTACCGGCGGGTGTGCGCCTCGATATCGGCATGGATAATGTCTTTGATAAAACTTATGCCTATCACGTGAACCGGGCCAATGTTGATCCTTTCAACCCTGATCCGATTCAGGTCAATGAACCCGGACGTTTCGCCTGGATGCGGATTTCCTATAATTTCTGACCCTTGGGGCGGCGGCAACCGCCTCCGTTCAGAGCAGGATAGCGCATTAGTAATTTAAGACAGCGAGTGAGAATATCAACAGCCTTATTCGTTTTGCAAGGCGCATGGTTTTTATTTTCATCTCCTGCACGAGGATGGCAAGGTTTTCAAGCAGGGCAAAAGTGTGCGTGGATAGGCGTTTTGCTGGAATAAATGACCGGTCAAGCGCATTTCTAAAGCAGCATGGGAACCAGATGGCTTTCGTGCAAGGGTCTCAATAAATATCAGGGTGAAAAGGTGCCGATGCGGTCCAGTTCCACCTTCAAGCGCACGCGATCCTGCCTGAGTTCGTCCAACGGAAGCGCCAGAAAAGCCTCAATTCGGGCACGCAGGATACGGTACGCGGTCATGAAAGCCGCATCAAGTTCTTCGTCCGCAGCGTGCGCCGGATCTTCGACACCCCAATGGGCGCGCAAGACGGCACCGAGGTAGGCGGGGCAGGTTTCGCCCGCTGCGCTGGAGCAGGTCGTAATCACGATATCGGGCGTAACAGGCAGATCTTCCCACGACTTACTGTGGCAGCTCTCGGTCGATATAGCTTCGCGCGTCAGCATAAGCAGAGTGTGTGGATGAACTTTTCCGGTGGGCCGACTGCCGGCACTCGCGGCTCTCCAGCCAGCAGGCGCGAGATGGTTGAAAGTAGCTTCTGCGATAATGGAGCGGCAGGAATTTCCGCTGCAAAGAAAGAGGATGTCCATTATTCTGGTTTCTCGCATGGATTGAAATAAAGAGACGGATGGATGGAAGCCAAACTGCGATCCATCTTTGTTAAGACGCTTCACAGCCACCCAGACTGCTATCGACGCGGCACGCGGACGATTCTAGTGCCTGAAAGACGATCCGCCCAGCTCAGATGTTTGGGATCGATCCAGATCCATGCCCAGCCCAGTCCCAATGTCACCACATGCAGCCCGAGACCAAACAAACGCCAGAAACACTGGCGCCATGTCAGTGGATTGCCATCACAACGGATGACTTTCAGTTTCCATGCACGCATGCCAGCGGTTTGACCACCGTGACGCCAGAACCAGCTAAAAAACACATACATAGCTAAAGACAGATACAAAGTATACCACCATGATCCTGATTCAATAGCTTCTCCGTGGCTCAGCAGCAAAAACGGGATGGTAAGGACATAGAGCAAGCCAAACAGAGGCAGCAAATCATAAATAAAGGCAGCGACCTGACGCCAGACACCTGCCTGATTATACGGTACTTTAGTGTGGTCATCATCCGGCGTGAAGACTTCCGACATCCAGGATTCCTAATGATAGTTATAAATTTCTTAAAAAAACGATGCGGCTCAACAACCCGAATAGCCATAGATAACGCCAGAAAAGTTCATCGAGCCCCATCATTGACCAGATCCGGCGCAAGTTATCATGGTGCTTGTTCATACGACCCGGGGTCTTTTCACAGGAAAATGAAGCGAATATCATGGTGACTTCGGGAGGTTGAGATAAGCGGCCTCCCACATATCCTGCGCTCCTTTGGCAACAAGGTGATCCGGGACCGGCTCCAGCTTGTGTCTATCAAGCGGATGCACAACGTGACGCCGACCGTACTTTTGCTCGATTTCATCGCGGCAAATAGAAAAAGGCGGTCCCGCCATGAACTGTTGAGAATATTCAAACGTAATGAGCAATGTCGGTCTTGCTCCACCGGTCAGTGTAACCAATTGATCCACATAGCGTTGACGCAAAAGTTCGGGCAAAGCCACGAATGCCGCCCGATCATATACAGCATGAATCTCTCCGGTTTCCCGTGCATCGAGCTGAAAAAAATCAGACTCGAGAATGGTGTAGGGTCCGGCTTCCCAACGATAACCCGACCCGATAGCATGTTGTGATGGTTCAAGTCCACGTTCCTTGAAAAAATCCTTTATAGCTAGCTGGCTAGCTTCGATTCCGATCAACCGGTACCCAAGGTTGGCCAGATAAAGCATATCCAGGCTTTTGCCGCACAAAGGCACCAGTACCGTCAACCCGGGCTCGACATTCAAGTCCTTCCAGTATCGCACCAGCCATTCATGCGGTCGATCCTTATGGAAACCGGTTTCACCCTCGCGCCACTTTTGCAGCCAGAAGTCAATATCCATGCTCAGTCTTCCCTCTCGGATCTGCTTTCGCAAAACCAGCCATGTTTCCGGTCGCATTGTCATGTTTCAAGAAAGCACAGCACGACCTTTTCGTACTTGATGCCATCGGAGAATGCCTTTGAAAATAGCACCATGCCATCACGACGGCGCTAAAGAACCTCTGCTCAAGTCATGAACCCGGGTGCCTGCGGTGAGCGCAGTCGAACCCGCTTGCGTCCCTTATCCCCGGCTTCAGCGTTGACAATCTTCGCAATAGCCCTGCTAACCCGTGCAATTCAACCCGGGAATCTGAACATAAGAAATCACAATCTCCTTCGTCCAGACTTAATCAGAGGTTCCCTGACTCCTGGATTTACGCTTGTTCCAGCACATCGAAATTCCAGAGTCTGTCCAAATCGTAAAAGGCTCTGGCGTCAGGACGCATGATATGAACCAGTACGTCACCGGCATCAATAAGTACCCATTCTGCGGTACTCATCCCTTCTATGCCATGGATCTGACCACCTTGAGACTTGACCTGCTGCGCCAGTTCTTCCGCCATACTGCGGATATGCCGATCCGAACGACCGGTTACGATCACCATGTAGTCAGCGATAGTCGTGAGGTGGGCGACTGGCAGTATGCGGATATCTATTCCCTGCATCTCTTCCAGAATCGAAAGCACCAGGTTTTTCAATTGTTCGGTAGGTATCATGGTTTTATCTGTCATATTGACCTTGTAAATTTTCCCATACGTTATCAGTAACCAGAAATCGGGCGCTGCGCCCCTCGGAGAGACGGCGTCGTATATCGGTAGACGAAATATCCATGGCCGTCACCGGAACCAGAAAAATGCACCCATGCGATTTTGTTTGAAAATTCCGGGATGTTGCCTGTTCCTGGCAATCACGAACCAGCTCGTTGACCGGACCATCAAGAGGAACGCTAATACCGGGTCGATGCGCCACAATAATATGTGCCAGACTGAGAAATTCACGCCAACGATGCCATTGGGGCAATGTCGCAAAAGCATCCATACCCATGATCAGACCCATCGCCAGATTCATGCCCATTTCGGTGCGCAATGATTCAAGCGTATTAATCGTATAAGCGGGATGCAGCTGCAGGCTTTCCCGCGCATCCAGAACGAAACCCGGCTCTCTGGCAATGGCCATACGCACCAGTTCAAGCCGATCGCCTGGTTTCAGGCAGGGCGCCGGTCTGTGAGGCGGGAAACCGGTTGGAATAAAGCGTATTTGCGCAAGGTCTAATTGTTCTCGCACTTCAAGCGCCGTGCGCAAATGTCCGAGATGAACCGGGTCGAAGGTGCCTCCAAAAATACCGATGGATTGAGGCGTCATGGACTCATTGGCGGATATGGCCGTCACCATAGACCACATATTTCTGACAGGTCAGTCCTTCCAGCCCCACCGGACCTCTGACATGCAAACGGTTGGTGCTGATACCGATCTCGGCGCCCAGACCATATTCAAAACCATCGGCAAAACGGGTGGAAGCATTGACCATCACCGAACTCGAATCCACCTCGCGCACAAAGCGCTCGATGGTATGGTAATCGGATGAACAGATGGTATCCGTGTGACCGGAACCATACTCGGCAATATGTGCAATGGCTTCATCAAGATCCTTGACCACCCTGACGGAAAGAATGGCGGCAAGATATTCCGTACGCCAGTCTTCCTCCGTAGCCGCATCGATGTTCGGCAGGATTGCTCTGGTCTGAGGGCATCCGCGCAAAGACACACCCGCCTGCTGCAACCGGCGGGCAACTTCAGGCAGGAAATGCGCGGCGATCGCCTGATCGACCAGCAGCGTCTCGGCCGTATTGCAGGTGCTCAAACGTTGCGTCTTGGCGTTGACACATACATCCACAGCACTGTTTGTATCCGCGCTCGCTTCCACATAGACATGACAAATCCCGTCAAAATGCCTGATTACAGGTACCTGCGCCTCCTCATCCACGCGCTGGATCAGTGTCTTGCCGCCGCGAGGGATAATCACATCCACCCATCGTTTCATGGCCAGAAGATGCCCGACCGCAGCGCGATCCGTGGTAGCCACCAGTTGCACGCTTTGCCGGGGCAAAGCGGCTTCCTCCAGACTGGTCTGAATATATCCCGCCAAGGCGCGGTTGGTATGAATCGCTTCCGAACCGCCGCGCAAAATCAGTGCATTACCGGATTTGATACATAATGCCGCCGCATCAATAGTCACCCCTGGTCGCGCTTCATAAATCATGGCGATCACCCCCAGAGGCACCCGCATGCGTCCCACGCGGATACCTGAGGGTTGAGGCGCCAGATGCTCAATCACGCCGACAGGATCCGGCAACTCGATCATCTCTAGTATTCCGGCGCCAAGTGCCTCGATGCGTTGCGGTGATAATTGCAGACGGTCGAGCAACCCGCTATCATATCCAGAAGCTTGTGCCCCGGCACAATCCATCTCATTGGCGGCAATAATCTCATTCTTATAGCGTAAAAGCGCCTCGCCAAGGGATCGCAGGCAGGTGTTTTTTTGTGCGGTTGTGGCGCAAGCGAGCAGGCGCGAGGAGCTGCGCGCAGCGGCGCCAACATCTTCCATGTAGCGCGCCATATCGAATGACGCGCTCGTTGCGGTCGTTAAAGGCATTGTGCCATTACTCCAGATCGTGAGAGCGGTTTAGAACATCATAGAATATAAAACAGCCATGGCAAAGCGATATATCAACCAAGGTCATCAATCCCAATCAACCTTGCACAACCATGAAGCGATTGCCCATACATGAATAAACTCCGCAACCATGGTTTGCTTTCCATAGAGTTTGCTTGAATTATAATGTTTTTAATAACAAATCGAAACCCTTTATTCAGAGGTTCCCTTGAGAATCCCGCGGGTTTCAATCAATAGTGCGCAACCCTGGCACGCACTCTCGGGTCAAATCATGGGTTTTCCCATGGATATACCATGCCAGGATTATGATTCAAAAGGTTGATTCCAATGACAGAGATTACATCTTATCTCGGAGATGAAGCTGAATTTTTATTAAACCATCGTTGTGAAGGCATTCCAAAGGAACAGCTCAGTTTGCCGGGCTCCGATTTCATCGGACGTGTCATGGCGGACACAGACCGCAATACCGTTGTCTTGCGCAATATGCAGACCCTTTACAATCATGGGCGCCTCGCGGATACCGGGTATCTATCCATTTTACCCGTAGACCAGGGAGTAGAACATTCCGCTGGTGCATCATTTGCCCCCAACCCTATTTATTTTGATCCCAGGAATATTTGCGAACTGGCCATTGAAGCCGGATGCAACGCTGTGGCTTCCACCTATGGAGTGTTGGCCAACGTGGCACGCCGTTATGCGCATAAAATTCCATTGATCGTCAAGCTCAATCACAATGAGTTTCTGAGCTATCCCAATCTTTATGACCAGACACCGTATTGCAATGTCAATCAGGCTTTTGAGATGGGTGCTGTAGCCGTAGGCGCCACGATTTATTTCGGGTCGCATGAAAGTCGACGCCAGATTGAGGAAATCAGCGAGGCTTTTGCCCAAGCCCATGAGCTTGGGATGGTCACTATTTTGTGGGCTTATCTGCGCAATCCCGGCTTTGTGGTCGATGGCGTGGATTATCATACCGCGGCTGATCTGACAGGTCAGGGCAATCACCTGGGAGCCACCATAGGAGCGGATATTGTCAAACAGAAAATGGCGACCAATAACGGAGGCTATAAAGCCGTCAAAGTTGGCAAAACGCATGAAAAGGTCTATTCCGAGCTGACCACCGATCATCCGATTGATCTGGTCCGGTATCAGGTCGCCAATTGCTACATGGGGCGCATTGGTATGATCAACTCCGGTGGCGCCTCTTCCGGAGCCGGCGATACAGCTGAAGCCGTGCGCACAGCCGTTATCAATAAAAGAGCGGGTGGCATGGGGCTGATTTCCGGACGCAAGGCGTTTCAAAGACCCATGAAAGATGGCATTGCAATAATGCACGCCATTCAGGACGTATTTCTTGATGATCGGGTTACGATCGCCTAAGGAACCTCTAATCAAGTCTGGACAAAGGTGATTGTGGTTCATTATGTTCAGTCCGATTCGAGGCGACAATTGCACGGGTTGGCAGCGAAGATTGTCAACCAATAAAGCTGGACATAAGAGCCGCAAGAACCGGGTTCATGACTTGTCCAGAGGTTCCTTGGACCAAGAGCGCGGCTGATCAATTCCTGGCGATTTGAGGTTGGGCCGAGGGCTGCACGGGCGGCTCCATGAATTGTCTGATCATGGCCGCCTGATCCTGCAAGTGCTTGAAGCTGGCCTGCCCGAATGGACGGCGCGCCATAGATCCCAAAAGCAGGATAAAATCACCCTTGGATCGTGGGATGACATGCAAGTGGGCGTGCGGAACGGTTTGATGGGCGGCGCGACCACTATTGAGCACAAAATGAAAGGCGTCGGAGGAAATCTCGCTGCCTGTAATTGCGCCTTTCAAACGCACAGCTATTTCAAGCATATGCATGCGGGCTTGTGGGGCCAGATCAGCGATATCGGCAACATGGGATCGCGGCACCACCAGCACATGACCAGGCCGCAGAGGAAAAACATCCATCAGCGCGATACAGGTTTCATCTTCATAGGCGATAGCTCCGGGTGCTTCTCCAAGTAAAATGGTGCAAAATATGCATTTTTGCATGACAGTCCCTTAAGATTGTGGCATTTTGGTTTTTTCGTCCTCATTCAAGATCCCGGCGATTCCTTGTAAGTTAGACCAGGTGCGATAGCCCTGCTGATTTGCGAACCAATGCCCGGAAAACACGAATCAAGCCGGATTCGCCTCCAATAATTGGCGACATCTGTCTCGCACCGATATATAGCATATTAAAAATCCGGGCGGCACGGAACCTTTGCGCCTGCTCAATCCTCTATCCATGTCACGCTCTCTTCCAGAGGCGCACGACTGGTACGGAACGTGTTGATAGAGTGTTCCTCGTCGGCATAACCAAAAGAAATCCCGCAAATCATGCGCAGAGAATCATCAATACCCCAATAATCCCTGATGAATTGAGGATAAGACGCCAAAGCTCCTTGGGCTGTGGCGCGCAGACCAAAATTCTCGGCTGCCAGCAAAAGCGCGTGAATATAAAGCCCACAATCCACCCCGCCATAGAAACCAAACATTTTATGGCAGAAAATAAATGCCACATGCGGGGCGCCGAAAAAGTTAAAATTTTCCAGCATCTGGCGCATGCTGGCAGGCTTGTCTTCCTTGCGAATACCGATTGATTGGTACAAAGCCACGCCACATTCCTTGCGCCGCTGGCGATAAGGCTCAATATAACGGGGAGGAAAAGATTCATCGGGTTTAAGCATAGCGCCTTGACCTACGATATGATCCATCAAAGAAACGCGCAGATTCTCCGTTATTTGTGGTGTCATAGTGACCCACGCATGCCATGGCTGAGTATTACACCAGGAAGGCGTGTGTTGCGCCAACGCAAACATCTTTTTTATCGTTTCCGCCGCTACCGGACGAGACTGGAAGCTGCGGGCACTGTAACGTTGGCTCATCAGTTCTTCAAAATTCATCGGTCGTGAATTCCTCATGTTATCAACTTAAGATATCCCTCTGCCAAATGTAGCTATAAAGGAGGCACGCTGCTACCAGCATCCCGAAAGCAAAGTTCATTTTTATGGTTTAAAATGCTACCCTAGTGCAGTTTATGATAAAACAGTATTTTAATGGAGTTTTGAGAATCTGCAGGAAGTCCCGGTGAGAAAACATGAATTCTTGATAAGAACCTATTATGAGGATAGCGATGCAGCCGGCATTGTCTATTACGCCAATTATCTTAAATTTTTTGAACGGGGGCGAACCGAATGGCTGCGAGATCTTGGCTTTGAGCAGGATACCCTAATGCAGGATGATGGCGTTATGTTCCTGGTCAGGAAGGCTGAGCTTGAGTTTCTGAAACCTGCCTATTTCAATGATAAACTGATCATTGAAACGTTCGTTCAGAGTCTGCGCGGCGCTTCCATTATATTTGAACAACAGGCGCAAAGGGTTGCCTCGCAGGAATATGTCTGCCGCGGAAATATCCAGGTAGTATGCCTTTCCACCCGAGGGAGACCGAGACCGTTTCCTCCTTTGATGGTGGAGCGCCTCACGCAGTATATGGAGCAAGAAAATTGAATAATTCACCTCTTGTCTGGATGACTCAGGCGGGTTGGGCCGTGCAGATGGTGCTACTGGTCTTGATCGCCGCCTCTGTGATCGCATGGGCTGTCATCATTCAAAAAACATGGATCTTTCGCCAGGCCAACAGCGATGCCAATCGTTTCGAAAAACTTTTCTGGGAAGGCGGCGATCTGCTGACTCTATATCGCCAGCAGAACCAATCCGGCAACCACGACGGCATGGCCAGTTTGTTTCTGGGGGCCTACAGAGAATTCGCCTGGCAGAACCGGCAAGAAACCGTATCTCCCGAAGCCATGCTGCAAAACGCGCAACGCGCCATGGAAGTGGCTTTCAGTCGCCGCATGGAGACACTGGAGTCCCAACTGGCATTGCTGGCAACCGTGGGGTCGGTGAGTCCTTTTATAGGTTTGTTCGGAACCGTATGGGGAATCATGCATTCTTTCAGCGCGCTCGGGCTGGCCGACAATGTGTCATTGGGCATGGTTGCCCCCGGCATTTCCGAAGCCCTTATCGCCACAGCTGCTGGTCTTGTTGCAGCAATCCCCGCATCTGCCGCCTATAATCATTTCACAGATATGCTCGGTCGTTTACAAGGGCGTTATGATGCCTTTTGCGGTGAGTGCCTCAATATTCTTTATCGCAATGCCTGCGCAAAAGAACAACAAAAGAAATCGAAGGGAACCGACAGGAGCCAATGGGGATGAAGGGCGTTTTAAGTGCTGGAAGAAAACGACAGCGCCTGGTGCGGGAAATCAACGTCGTCCCCTATATTGATGTAATGCTGGTGCTTCTGGTGATCTTCATGATCACCGCTCCCCTGTTGCGCCAAGGCGTTGAAGTAGATTTGCCGACGGCATCTGGCGATACCCTGGAATCGGTAGATCCGGTGCATACCATCATGTTAACCATTGCCGCAAATGGTCGTTATCATCTTCTTCTCACCGAACAGGAATACGAGAATATCGATCCAGAATCTCTGGCCACGCTCGTTCGAGCATATCTGACTGAATATGAAAAAGCCGCTGTTTTTGTGCAAGGCGATAAAAATGTCCCTTATGGAGAAGTGATTTCAGGCATGGCCATACTGCAACAGGCAGGCGCCACCAATCTGGCTTTGATCACCCAACCGATCCAGACCCTGGAAAACTGATGCCACCGCCCAAGCACCTGCCCGGTTCTTTTCCGAATTCATCAGCCATCATGGTCGCGATAGGTTTCCATGTCTTACTTGCGCTGGCTTTGATCGGGCTGTTTGCCATTGATTGGAACAAAACTGGCAACCGCGCACCCTTTAATGAAGAAAAAATCGCAACTGCGCGCTGGGCGAACCAGCAAGAAGTGGAACAGCGCATGAAACGTCTGCAGGAACTTCAAGAAAAACGACAGCGTGAAGAACAGGAATCACAGCGTTTGAACGAAGAAACCCAGCGCCGCGCCGAGCAGCAGCAAAAACAG
>DEIQ01000122.1:12918-23348 GCA_002352565.1 Proteobacteria bacterium UBA2770
GCAGGAACTTGCCCGCAAGGAAGAGCAACAGCGCCAGGCCCTGGAAGCCCAGCGCCGCGCCGAGCAGCAGAAAAAACAGCAGGAACTTGCCCGCAAGGAAGAGCAACAGCGCCAGGCTCTGGAAACCCAGCGCCGCGCCGAGCAGCAGAAAAAACAGCAGGAACTTGCCCGGAAAAAAATAACCCCCGCGGTAAAACCAGAACCACCCTCAATCGCTGAAATCGAAAACGATCTTCAAGCAGCATTGCTGGCTGAAGAACAGTCACGTTTGAGCAACTATCAGCGCTCCGTTTCCACAACGCGTTATCGGAATGCCATTGCCGCCAAGGTTAGCCGATACTGGCAGCGATCCCCTGCAACCCGCGATAACTTCGATTGTCTGGTTCGGGTGGATCAGATGCCTGGCGGAGAGGTGATATCCGCCAAAGTAACGCGGAGCTGCGGCAGCGCAGCGTTGGATCGTTCTGTGGAAGCCGCTGTACGTAAGGCATCGCCCTTACCCATGCCCGAGAATCCCGATATCTTTGAACGTGCCATTGAGTTTCGTTTCAGACCTGATGCGTAGCGCCGGACTCCTGCTCCTTTTATGTCTTGGATTCGCAGCTCCTGCCAACGCGGTTTTGCGGGTTGATATTGTCGGAGGAACCGAAGCGCGCATACCGATTATGATCATGAATATGCGATGGTACGCGCAAACAGATACAGCCGGAGCCGAACTTGATATTGCTATGGTGGTAAGAAACGACCTGTATCGCAGTGGACTTTTTGAAATCAAGCGCCCGACTGGTACACTGCGCGGGCTGGAAGAAAAAGAACGCTGGCAATTGTGGCGCAAACAGGGTGCGGAGTCTGTTTTAACCGGGCGCCTGGAATCGGATTCCAAAGGCGGACTCTTGGTAAAAGCAGATTTGATCGATACGGTGACAGAGCGAAAGGTGGAATTCCGGATCGAAACAGATTCTGCTCATTTAAGAAACGCCGCCCACTACCTCAGCAATGAAATTTATCAACGATTAACCGGGCGCAAAGGCTCATTCGGCACGCGAATCGCCTTTGTCCGGGTTTTTTATCGCCAGAACAAACCGACTTACATGCTTCTGATCAGCGACGATGATGGAGCAAATGTCAAACAAGTGGCGTCCTCTTCCGAACCGATCCTGTCCCCCGCCTGGTCTGCGAATGACCAACAACTGGCCTATGTGGGATTCGAGGATAATCGCTCTACCCTTTTCATCCAGAATCTGAGTACCGGGGAGCGCACTGTTTTATCCAATCAACCCGGGGTCAATGGTTCTCCAGCCTGGTCGCCAGATGGTGCTAAAATAGCGTTGACGCTATCTGAAAACGGAAATCTCGATATTTATACGATTGATCTCGCCACCCGGGAGAAACAACGCATCACTTATCATACCGCTATCGATACTGAAGCCGAATGGTCGCCTGATGGCAGCCATCTTGTGTTTACCTCGGATCGGGGCGGCAATCCGCAAATCTATAAGACCGACCTTGTAGGCGGTCAGCCTGTGCGCTTGACTTATGAGGGTCACTATAACACACGCCCCCGTTACAGTCCGGATGGCAAACAAATCACCATGGTCCATGGGTGGAAGCAAAAATACAGGATCGGGCTTCTCGACCTTGACAATCAACAGTTCAAATTATTAAGCAAGGGCTCCCAGGATGAGAGTCCGGATTTTTCTCCCAGTGGTGATATGATAGTATTTTCCGGCGCCGTCACCGATGTGGGGGAGTTGAAACTAATCACGGGCAGCGGTCACGAAATAGTCATCAGTCGACCGCCATCCAATGGTACGGATCGGGATCCGGTCTGGTCGGGGTATCTGCATTGATTTGGGGGGTTGAATCATGACAGGGGTTTTCATATCAAGGATTCAAGATGATTAAAAAATCAAGCCTTTCCATATTATTTTGTCTCACATTGCTAGCCGGCTGCTCTTCCATGCCGCAGCAAGGAAGCTCGGACATTCCCCTGGAAGGTCCGGGTAGTTCGTCATCGACACATGGTTCCTCGATATCATCGACCGAATCCTATCAGGGTTCTGGAGAAAATATCTCGATACAGGTCAAGGAATATGAAGGGATGGATACTCAAAATGACGATTTTGTCACGACCATCCCCCAGCAAAAAATCGTTTATTTTCAATACGACAGCAGCCTTGTTCAAGAACAGTTCGCCAAATCCCTTAAAAGGCATGGCCGTTATCTGGCGTCCCATCCCGATCAGAGGATAAGGCTGGAAGGTCATGCGGATGAAAGAGGCAGCCGTGAATATAATATTGGATTGGGAATGCGTCGAACGGAAACCGTTAAACGGATTCTGGTACTTGCCGGAGCACGGATCTCGCAGGTCGAAATGACCAGCTATGGAGAAGAAAAACCTGCTGTAATGGGCCACAATCCGAAGGCTTGGGCATTGAATCGCCGGGTTGAAGTGGTTTATCTGCCTTGAATCAAAATTTCTTGAGATTATGACATGAAAACTTCACTCAACACACTTGCGCTGATCGGCCTCACGCTCATTATCACCGGCTGCGCGGCTTTGATGCCACCTGTCGAGACAGTGAATCTCGACCCGATTAACGTAAAGATGGATGCCAATGAAGCCCGGCTGCGACAACTCGAAGCCCAGGTGAATGGTCCGGATGAACTGGATCTGATCAACCAAATGACCTTTCAGGAAGATGAACTCAGGGTCATCAATGGTAAACTTCAGGAGCAGTTCAATGATATTAAGCGCCTGCAAAAACAGCAACGCACATTATATCTGGATCTGGATAAGCGCCTGACCGATCTGGAATCAGGAAAATCCACAGAAACTTCCGCAACATCCGCTCCATCAGATCAGGACAATGAGGATACGCGCGCCTATGAAATCGCCATACAATTACTGAAACAACGACAATATGATCAAGCCATTACTGCAATGCGTCAATTCCTGGAGCAATATCCCGATTCAAATTTTGCACCCAATGCCGCTTACTGGCTCGGTGAAAGTTTTTACGTATCCCGGCGTTTTGAACCCGCTCTCGAAGCTTTTCGCTCCGTAGTCAAGGATTATCCCAAGCACCAGAAAGCGCTTGATGCCCAGTTGAAAATAGGAATGACCTTGAACGAAATGGGCGAATATAACTCAGCCCGAATCTCGTTACAGAAAATCATCGAACAGCATCCGGATGGCGATCAAGCCAAACGAGCACGGGATATACTTGATACTCTACCCGAGGAGTAGAATGGCATCGTATTACAGTTCAAGATTTGCACCAACGATCGTAAAACTATAGAATGGTTGTTTGCATTTGGGTCGTTAGCTCAGTCGGTAGAGCATCGGACTTTTAATCCGCTGGTCCAGGGTTCGAATCCCTGACGACCCACCAGCGCCTGCCCTGTTTATTTGAACTTAAAATAATAATAGTGTCGGCAGATCCCAAAATAGAAACATTCTGACTGCAATGTGCTCTCGGCGTTCTTCGGAAACGATCGGCGCAAATAGTTGCAATCAA
The DNA here is from genome assembly GCA_002352565.1 of Proteobacteria bacterium UBA2770. Classification (GTDB taxonomy): domain Bacteria; phylum Pseudomonadota; class Gammaproteobacteria; order UBA2770; family UBA2770; genus UBA2770. The sequence goes on from DEIQ01000122.1 coordinate 16,440, forward strand.
GCGCCTCAAGTATAGACTGGCAATACACTTTCCACTATATTACTTATAACCATCTCAAAGAGACTCCTATGACAAGCGATAAGATTCATGCGAATAAAATATTGCGCTGCTAATTTCTTGCGCCCTATAAGATTGGCGCTTCCTCTGTTAGCCGGCTTGTTTCTTGGTTGCGATCGCATGGAATCCGATCAGTCGGTGTCTGGCACCCCGCAGGCGGCGCTCGAAGTCGGGGTGGTAGAACTGAAGCGGCAAGCCCTTGATGTGCGAACCCTGTTGCCCGGTCGCACCTCCGCTTTCCGAATTGCGGAAGTCCGCCCTCAGGTGAGCGGGATTCTGCAAAAACGCCTTTTTGTTGAAGGCGCCCAGGTCGAAGTTGGTCAGCAACTGTATCAGATTGATCCCAAACCCTATCAGGCTGATTTTAATCGGGCAAAGGCTGAATTAGCCAGAGCCATGGCAACCGTAAGCTCTGTGCGTCCGCAGGAAAAGCGCTACGCCCGACTGGTGAAGGAAAATGCCGTCAGCCAGCAGCATTATGATGACGTCAAAGCGCGCCTCGATGAAAGCATTGCCCTGGTTCAAGCCGCTAAAGCAGGCATGGAAAGTGCCCGTATCAACCTTGATTACACATCGCTTGCAGCGCCGATCCATGGCCGTATCAGTCAATCTTTCGTCACCGAAGGCGCTCTGGTAACGGCGAACCAGCCGAACGAACTGGCCCAGGTTACTCAGCTTGATCCCATTTATGTGGATATTACCCAATCCACCAGCCAGATGCTCAAGCTGAGAAAAGAATTCGACCGTGGATATCTGCAGAAAACCGATCCTGAACATGCAGAAGTCAGGTTATTACTTGAGGACGGAAACACCTACCGCCACACTGGAGAACTGGGTTTTTCCGGGGTGATAGTGGATGAGAGCACAAGTACGATCACCATACGCGCGGTATTCCCAAATCCCGATCAGATACTTCTACCCGGCATGTTCGTGCGCGCCTCGCTGAGCGAAGGCAGGCTCGAAAGCGCCCTGCTTGCGCCTCAACAAGGCATTGCGCATACGCCCAGCGGGGGAACCACCGCCATGGTGGTGGACGCAAGCGGAAAAGTTGTGTTACGCATTGTGCAAACCAGGCGCGCGATCGACAACTTCTGGTTAATTGATAGTGGGCTCGAAGCTGGAGATCTTCTCATCGTCAGTGGTTTGCACAAGGCGCGCCCGGGCGCTCAAGTCAAACCTGTGGCGGCAGATATACCCAACCAGCCCGGAACATAGATTAATGGCAATTAAGCTTGACTACCACAAGAAAAGCGGTTCCACAAGCCTGAAACCCAAGTTTCGAGCGCTGCCATGATTAATTTTTTTATTGATCGCCCTGTATTCGCTATCGTTATCGCTATTTTTATCATGCTGATTGGCGGCCTGGCAATCACCACGCTGCCGGTACAGCGTTATCCGGATGTGGCTCCTCCGGCTGTGGAAATCCGCGCTAATTATCCGGGCGCTTCGGCTGAAACCGTCTCCAACACCGTAACCCAGGTGATCGAACAACAGATGACAGGGGTGGATAATTTCCTTTATATGTCTTCCACCAGCGATTCGTCCGGCACTGCTACCCTTAAGATGACCTTTGAAGCAGGCACCGACCCGGACATTGCCCAGGTACAGGTTCAGAACAAACTGAAACTCGCCGAACCTCTGCTACCCGAAGCAGTGCAAAGACAGGGTATCAGCGTCACCAAGTCCAGCGCTGGCTTTTTGATAGTCATGGCTTTTGTTTCCTCTGACGGCAAGTTCAACAAGGATGATCTTGCGGATATGATCGCCTCGCTGATTAAGGAGCCACTTGGTCGAATTCAGGGCGTAGGTACTGTGACGATTTTCGGCTCCGGTTATGCCATGCGAATCTGGCTCAACCCTCAGGCATTGTTCCAGTATTCCCTGACTGTGGGAGATGTCGTTGCCGCCATCCGCGAACAGAATGTGGAAGTAACCGCCGGGGAACTCGGCGGATTGCCCGCCGTTGAAGGTCAACAGCTCAATGCCAACATCAAGGCGCAAAGCCTGCTGCAAACTCCAGAGCAATTTGGCGCAATATTACTCAAAACCAATCCGGACGGATCACAGGTTCGTTTGCGCGATGTTTCCCGTATCAAGCTGGCCGGGGAGTCCGCCAACATCATCACTTTTTTTGACAATGCGCCCGCCGCAGGTCTGGCTATTAGCCTCGCACCCGGAGCAAACGCGTTGGAAACCTCCAAACTCATCAAAGAGCGTATCGCGGAATTGCAACCCTTTTTTCCGAAAGGCGTTGAAGTGCACTATCCTTATGAAACCGCGCCATTCATTCAGGTTTCCATCGAAGAAGTCGCCAACACCCTGTTCGAAGCCGTTGTGCTGGTCGTACTGGTCATGCTGGTGTTCCTGCAAAGCTGGCGCGCCACCCTGATTCCCACCATTGCCGTGCCAGTCGTTCTACTTGGAACATTTGCGGTCATGGGGGCGGCAGGGTTTTCCATCAACATGCTGACCATGTTCGGCATGGTACTCGCTATCGGCCTGCTGGTCGATGATGCGATCGTAGTGGTGGAAAATGTTGAGCGTGTGATGCATGAGAATCACCTTACGCCGATCATCGCCACTCGTGTTTCCATGGCCCAGATTAGCGGCGCCCTGATGGGTATCGGTGTGGTTTTATCTGCTGTTTTTATCCCCATGGCGTTTTTCCCCGGTTCAACCGGCGTCATCTATCGTCAGTTTTCGCTTACCATCGTGTGCGCCATGGTACTTTCTGTAATCGTAGCGCTTATCCTGAGCCCCACCCTGTGCGCGCGTTTGCTCAAACCCCAGCAAAACGAAGGTGGTTTCAAACGTCTGTTCGGCTGGTTTAACCGCGGCCTGGATCAGGCGACTCACGGTTATGTCGCTGCGGTGCGCCACATCTGTCATCATGTAATCATTTATATGCTGGTCTTTCTCATGATCACGGCCGGGGTTGCGATGTTATTTACGCGCCTGCCCAGCGCCTTCCTGCCTGAAGAAGATCAGGGCATCCTGATGGTGTTGTTCCAGTTGCCCACAGGTTCCACGCAACAGAGAGCCTTGAAAACCCTGAACAAAGTCGATCAGTATTTTCTGGAACAAGAAAGCGTCGCAGGTATTTTCAGCGTAGCTGGTTTCAGTTTCACCGGTCGGGCCCAGAATGTGGGCATGGCGTTTGTAGATCTCAAGCCATGGCATGAGCGGGAAGATGAATCCGAAAGCGTGGATGCTTTGATCCAGCGCGCCAACCGTGCGCTTGGCGGTATCATCCTGGATGGTTTTACCTTCACCTTCAATATGCCTGCCATTCCCGCGCTCGGCAATGCCACCGGGTTTGATCTGCAACTCCAGGATCGCGGCGGGATGGGTCATGAAGCTTTGCTGCAGGCGCAAAATCAATTTCTGAAACTGGCTTCCGAAAGCCCTAAAATGATGCGGGTACGTTCCAATGGACTGGCAGACACGCCCCAATACCAGTTGGTGATTGATCGTGAGAAAGCGCGAGTTCTGGGTGTCTCGCTTGGCGCATTAAACCAGCTTCTTGCCGTTTCCTGGGGTTCAAGCTATGTCAACGATTTTCTCCATCAAGGTAGAGTGAAACGGGTTTATGTGCAGGGAGATGCGCCTTTCCGTATGCTGCCCAGCGACCTGGAGCACTGGTATCTGCGCAACAACCAGGGTGGGATGGTGCAACTCAGCGAATTGATTGAGGGCGAATGGATCTATGCTTCGCCGCGACTGGAACGCTATAATGGCATTCCGTCACGCGAAATTCTCGGCGAGCCAGCTCCAGGATACAGCAGTGGTGAAGCCATGAACGAAGTGGAGCGTTTGATCGAACAACTGCCCGAGGGTATCGGTTTTTCCTGGACCGGTCTTTCCTATCAGGAACGCCAGTCTGGCGCCCAGGCGCCCATGCTTTATGCAATCTCCATTGTTGTCGTACTGCTGGCGCTGGCGGCATTGTATGAGAGTTGGACCATTCCTTTCTCCATCGTTCTCGCCATACCGCTTGGTTTGCTCGGCGCAGTTCTGGCCGCCATGGTACGTGGCTTGAACAACGATGTTTTTTTTCAGGTCGGCATTTTGACCACGGTAGGCTTGACCGCAAAAAACGCCATCCTGGTGGTTGAATTTGCCAAAGAGCTCGAAGCGCAGGGCCGTGGCCTGATGGATGCCACGCTTGAAGCCGCTCGCATTCGTTTGCGCCCGATCTTGATGACTTCCCTGGCATTTACCATGGGCGTCGTTCCGCTGGCATTCAGCAGTGGAGCCGGGGCTGCGAGCCGAATCGCTATCGGTACAGCGGTACTCGGCGGTATGCTTTCGGCCACCTTCCTGGCGATATTTTTCATCCCGTTGTTCTATATATTTGTACGCAAGATCACCGGTGGCGAGAAACAAAGGGAAGCGGAGTAAGAAAAATACGGCTCCGCTTAATCAATACATCATCTTTGCAGGGAAATGGGGGCGACCCTTGACAGGTTTAGGTTGCCCTGCCAGATCAAAAACAGGTGATTTGCCTTGATCGTTATCAAGCACATGACCGGACCCGGAGCCAATGTTTTGGTCTGGGTGTTCTTTAACAATATGGTGAGGCTAAGTGCTTGATTTGCCTGGGTAAAAACGGCATTCCGCTGGTTTTTCGCAGATGTTATAATCAAAGTATACGGAAAATCCGAGTTTAGAAAGCAGCGTAGCGGATTGATTGTTGCGTTGAGAACAAGTCCGCCCGTATCAGCGGTGGTATTGAGAAAAAAACTGCCACATCAACTCGTTGGCATTGAGTACATCCGTGGATGCTCCCAACAAGCGTGGAAAATAATCCGGAAGACCACCCGGCCAGACATGGCCCGGACCTTCAAGTTGCCAGAAACGCACCTCTACCCCATCCCGGCAAGGTCCGTAAACCAACCGTTTGGCACGATGCTCAAGACGTACGGATTGACGCATCATGGAGCGCCGGGCATCAGCCTGAACCGGACAATCATTGTAGCGCAACCATTGATCGATGGTCCGCTCCACTCGCGGAAAACGGAAATGCGCCCCCGGGCGCCCCTCATAAGGCACTCTGGGATCATTGAGTGAATGGATATGCAGAATAGGCATCGGCGCCCTGCCTTGAATGGCATCAACGAGCATCGTGCCCGCAATGGGTGCGATAGCGGCAATACGCTCGGGATATTCGGCGGCGATACGGTACACCATCATCGCCCCATTGGACAAGCCAGTCAGATAAATACGGGACAAGTCTATTGAGGTCAGCGTCGATGCTTCCTCAATGGCGGCGAAAGTGAACCCGACATCATCAATACCATGCAGCGTAGCATAACCGCAACAATGACCCGCGTTCCAAACCAGCAGTTTGTCAGGCACCCGGCCAGTGCCATTGGGATAAATCACGACATAAGCATTACGGTCCGCATGGGCGTTCATTCGCGTCCATTTGCGATGTTGCCAGGCATTGCCGCCACCACCATGAAAATTCACCACCACCGGCAACGGCTCATTTCCCTGCTTTGGTGGAATATGAAGCAAATAAGATCGGTTTCTTCCCTGATCCATCAAACGCCTTTCATAATCGCCCGGTGCGAGTGTTTGCGAGGATTGCGGCCAATGTGATGGCATACAGCCAACGAAACCGCTCAAAACCAGCAGACACAACATAAAAAGTGCAAAAAGATGGTAACGGACTTTCAGATCCAGATACGGCATGATTCATTCACCTATCATACTGATCGAAACCTTTGCACGAGAGATGATAAGGTTTTCAAGCAAGGCCAAAATGCGCACAGAGAGGAAGTTTACTGGCGTAAATAACCGATCGAGCATATTTTTAACGCAGCATGAGAACCTTATGGATTTCGCGCAAAGGTCTCTGAATGCTGTTCACACGGTTAACCAATGATACAGTCATCCGACTTTAGCTCAAAATCATTAATTCTATGTGGCAGATAATGTTCAGGCCACCACATTGAACCAGCATCTTCGAATCATCAGTGTCTTGGCTCCTCTTTGAGTAATTCACTCAATGGATCAATCTGATGCTCTCGATCCTGGAACAAAATAAGGGTATTCTTGTTCATGGTGGCCGATCCTTTTGCTTGTTTTGATGTCTTCAACAATAAATTAACCAGATACGCCGCTCTTCTTCAATCCTCATACACCAGATTTAGTTATAACTCAGCCTTGTATTTACTAATAAAAATGCTGATAGCGTGTTTGCTAATTAGTGCTTTTTCTAATTCATTTTTGTCAATATATTCGTTTAGCTTTTCAAAAATACTATTTGCAAACGATATTTGTTGTTCTGTCGGTGGGGGCAGCACATTTTTTGATGCTACGGAATCAATTCTTTATTTCCTGAATAAACAATCTAAAAAGGGAATGTTTACGCTGATTCCCTGAAGTGCTTCATGCCCATGGTATCGCTATCGACGTTCTGAATCCGGGCATGCTCGATAGCGTCATCCAATATGGACCGCGAGAAGAAATGCTCGCCGATGCTGGTCTGGATGCGCTTGGCATCAGTTCCGCCATTGAACGGCAGATGAAACTCAACCGTATTTCAATGGTAGGATAATAACGGTTGGATTGCGGATGCGGACGATGTTATCCGGTGCCGTCTGATTATTATATACGGCTGATCAGGTAAGCGACGCAGGCATCGAGGCTTGTGAGTTTGGGATAATCACTCTCTGGAATGTTGACGCCCATTTGCTTATGCACGGCTGTGATGAAATTCAATAGATCCATTGAATCCATATCCATATTTCCTTGTATTTTTGCTAATAAGCAGTGAAACATGGGTTCTATTTCCGGTGCAATCCCTTCCAGGATTTCTAAAAGCCGGGTTTTTATTTCTTCCTG
>DEIQ01000010.1:0-15111 GCA_002352565.1 Proteobacteria bacterium UBA2770
GCAGATACCGTCAGCGTCGCATCAATAATATTAATTCGCCCTTCGGTCATGATGATGTTTTTGGCTATGAGTTGACGATTCATTTGCCCCGGCAGTCGATCCCACCGATCATGCTCGACCAGCTTGTTTCGAAATCGCCCAAGGGTAGAGGCCTCGGGAACCTCGGCCCCCAGCTCAAAATGGCAGAATTTTCGAAATAACAGGTCACGATATAAGCTATGCGCTAACTGCACGCCGGACAGCCGGTACCACACCAGGCAATAAATCGCGCAACAAGGTTAATAATGGATGGCCGAGGCGACCTGTTGTGGAAGCATGGATCGTAGATAATAGACGCTCAATCTCTGACCAGTCTAATAAGGCCTCAGTATCTTCAAGCGCATGTAGAGTCGGATGGCCAGGATCTGAACCGGATACAAAAAGTTTGGGCTGGGTGGCGAATGGCTTTTGCATGGCTAATTATAACATTGGTGTAAGATGTAAACTGCGGGTGCGTTATGCTGAGGTCTTCATATATTCTATATTGAATGTTATCTGTTATCATTCGCATTAAGTCAACTCGTACAATTTAGGTGCTAAACCTGTCAACTCCTTAAGAGAGATGCACGATGGCAACTGCGACCGAAGTTACCGATTACGCTGAAATACCTCTTAACCGATTAGCTCCCGGGCAAGGGGGGCGAATCTGTGGGATCAATGCGGATAACAAACTGAGCAAACGCCTCTATCAGATGGGTATTATTGAAGGCGAAACCATTAAAGTAGTGCGGCGTGCGCCGGGAGGCGACCCGCTGGAATGCTGCCTGATGGGCTACCATCTTTCGCTCCGTTCCCAGGAATCTTATGCGGTACTCGTTCTGATTTCCATTCAACACGGTTTGAGAAAGAAGAGACGCTGGGGGATGTTTCGTGGCCGCTAATATGTACACATCGGACTCTGGCTTGCGTGAATCCACAAGTATTGCACCCGATATACCTGTGATCGCCGTAATGGGGAATCCCAATACCGGGAAAAGTGTACTTTTTAATGCATTAACCGGGATGAAGCAAAAAGTTGCCAATTATCCAGGCGTTACCGTGGACTGGCATGAAGGTACCGCGGCTTTGCCTGGTACGGGTTCAAGATTGATCGATCTTCCCGGAACGTATTCACTGACACCTCATTCACCCGATGAAGTCGTTGCTGTCGATATTCTACTCGGTCATATGGATTCGGTATCGAAACCGGATGCTGTTCTCCTGGTGGTGGACAGTACCAACTTGCAACGAAACTTCTATCTCGCCACCCAGTTGATGGAAATAGGGCTGCCCATTGTGATGGCGCTGAATATGTCGGATATGGCGCAGGCGCGAGGCTTGGTGTTGGACCTGTCAAAACTGCAACAACGGCTTGGTATGGTGGTGGTGCCAACCAGCGCTACCAAAGGTCACGGCATTCAGGAACTCAGATCGGCATTGGCGCAAGCAGTGAAAACCGCGCAGCCCACAAGCCTGGATCTATTTCCCGTGTGGCGCAAGCATGCGCAATTGTTGCATGATGAGTTTGCGGGTAAGGGGCAAAAAATCAGTTCGTTTGAATTGGAAAGAGCCTTAATGGACGAAGATGGGCTGATCGAAAAACGGCTGGTGGAGCGTTTTGGGGTGGAAATGCAAAACCGGCTGGAGCAGATTCGCGAACCTCTTAAAGAATCTCGGCCTATCGCCGCCATAGAAGCCCGGGTTCGGTACGGATGGATCAAAGAACTGCTTGGTGATGTGATAAAAGACAGCCCTCAGGTGCATACCATGTCCGAGCGGATTGATACGGTCATCAACCATCCTGTGGCTGGGATCATGATCTTTTTTCTCGTCATGGCGCTGGTGTTTCAGGCGGTGTTCGCGTGGTCGGCTCCATTGATGGATTTGGTGGATTCCGGTGCGGGATGGCTCGGGTCTGTCGTATCCGCCAACTTGCCTGAAGGGGCTTTACAGAGTTTGCTGGTGGATGGTGTCATCGCCGGTGTGGGTAGTATCATTATATTTCTTCCGCAAATTATTATTCTATCGGCTTTCATTGTACTGTTGGAAGATTCGGGCTATATGGCACGCGCAGCCTTTTTCATGGATCGGGTCATGCGCTTGTGTGGCTTATCTGGGCAGTCTTTTATTCCCATGCTGACCAGCTTTGCCTGTGCAGTGCCGGGAATTATGGCTACCCGGGTGATCCCGGATCGCCGCGATCGGCTGGCTACCATTATATCGGCGCCATTTATGACCTGCGCGGCTCGATTGCCGGTCTATACGCTGCTGATCTCAGCTTTTGTTCCACAACAACGGCTATATGGATGGGTCAATGTGCAGGGGCTGGTGTTGTTTGGGCTGTATATATTAGGTATTGTGGCAGGCATCGCGACGGCTTATCTGGTCAAGCGGGTACTTCTGCGCGGTCCATCACCCACTTTTCTGATGGAAATGCCGCCTTACCGCTGGCCGAATCTGCTCTCCCTTGTGGTGCGAATGCGCGATCGATCAAAGATGTTTGTGGTACGCGCCGGAACGGTGATGTTCAGTGTGGCGGTGGTCATCTGGGGCCTGGCGTATTTCCCCCGGGCAGAAGATCTTGAGCAGAAACTGGAAACCGATACAATACTACTTCAGCAAGTAGCGGATGAAGAGGAACGCGCTGAGCGCGTTCAGGAGCTTGCAGCTCAATTTGCAGCGGCGCAAATCGAACAAAGTTACCTCGGTCGACTCGGTCGAGTCGTGGAGCCTGTCTTTTCGCCACTGGGCTGGGACTGGCGCATTTCGGCTGCGGTGATCGCCTCATTTCCGGCGCGCGAGGTGGTGATCGGAGTGCTCGGTACCATTTTCGCTGTGGGGGACGAGGATAGCTCGACGGGCCTAAAGCAACGCGTTCATCAAGCGGTCCGAGCTGATGGAACACCGTTGTTTAACTTACCCGTTGCATTGGGCTTGATCATTTTCTACGCTTTTTGTTTGCAGTGTATCGCTACCATTGTCATTATTTATCGGGAGACTGGCTCCTGGAAATGGCCTGCTTTCGCATGGACATATATGACAGCTCTGGGTTATCTGGGGGCTTTCTTGTGTGTACAATTATTATAATGGTGGTGTTATGTTAAAAAAACGAAAATGTTCGAAACCCATGGCTCAATCATGACGGTTGAATCCCAGGCTATGTTTGTTGAAATCCAGGAATATGTGGCCATAGGCATCGTGATGGCAGTCGTTGCGTTTTCCGGCTGGCGGCGATGGCGCCTGAAAGATTCAAAGCCAAGGTCTTGCTGTGATAGTGGTTGTTCGGCGCCGACAAGTGTGAAGGATTCGGAGCGACATCACTAGCAGCTTGTTGAAAAACGTTATGACGTAGCAAAGCTCAGGTGCGATTCATTGAAACTGGGTATAATGGACGCAAGAACCGGGTTCATGACTTGTTCAGAGCTTACCTGCCTAGGGAAAGTATGCCCGATAACGTCTATTTTTTCAGCTAAATGTGCTTGTACCGTAAGCTCGACGGGCTATAAGGGGATTGTATGCGGCTCAACCGCATTGTGCTCGCGGGATTCAAATCGTTTGCCGACAGGGTTGAGATCCCTATGGACGGTCGCTGCATCGCCATTGTGGGACCCAATGGCTGCGGCAAATCCAATGTCGTGGATGCGATTCGCTGGGTTCTGGGAGAGAGCGCCGCCCGTCATCTGCGCGGCAGCGCGCTCGGAGATGTGATATTCAATGGTTCGTCGCAACGGCGCGGGGCAACGCGGGCCTATGTTGAACTGCATTTTTCCCAGTGCGCAAACCGTTTATCCGGGCGCTATTCTACCATCGATGATCTGGTTTTGCGGCGGGAAATTCATGCCAATGGCGATTCGATATTCTCTTTTAACCAAAACCGTTGCCGGAAAGCAGATATTGTCGAGATGATGGCGGGAACAGGGCTTGGATCACGCAGTTACGCCGTGATCGGTCAGGGCACTGTCGGGCGTCTTGTTGAAGCGAAGCCGGAAGAACTGCGCCTGTTGCTCGAGGATGCTGCTGGAATGGCCCACTACCGTCAGCAACGCAAGGAAACCGAAACACGCTTGCAGGAAAGCCTGAACAATCTTGATCAGATGGAAGCTTCCCAGAAGGATCTGCAGCGACGCGGAAAGCGGCTCCAGGAACAGAAAAACCGAGCGTTCAAGTATGAGAATCTGCGCACTGAATTGCGTGATGCCCAGATGGCTCTTATGGTTTTGTACTGGCGGCGTGGCCAGGAAGCATTAGCGCTTTCCGGGTCGAAAATTCAAGACATTGAGCAGGGAGTTGAGACAAGACAGAATAAGGAAAATCATCTGGAGCAACAAATCCAGGCTTTACGAAGTCACGTGGATGATGCAGGTGAAATGTGTACGGAACGTCAGTCTGTAGTGGGGGAATTGAACGGGCAGATATCACGCGCCGAACAGCGCCTGGATGATTTGAAACGCCAGCATCAGGCGATGCGCGCACGCCGGGAAACGCTGCAGAGCCAGGAGCGGGATCAGGCTCGCGAATACCAGCTTCAACAGCAACAGATTGCGGAAATCGAGAACCGACTCGAGCAAGCCAATGCGATGCATGAAGACAGTGGCAAGCGGTGCTTGCAGTCGAAAAAAATCCTCGAAGCTCGGCAAAGCGCGGAAACCCGGAGAGTCGAGGAAGAAAAAGAACTCCTCGAGCAGCGTGGGTTACTCAAGGAACAAATCACAAAACGGGCGGTGCAGATCGAATCCGATGAAGCCATGCTCGAGCATATCCAGCATCAATATTTCCGTGGCATCGCAGATGAACAGCAGGCTGTTGATGTTCTTGCTCGACGTATGAGGGATATGCAGGATGAAATCGATTTCTCCCGCGATGCGGTGGCTGAATTTGAAATACGTTGTGAACAATGCGCTGTGCTCAGGTGTCGCTTGGAATCGGTGACCAATTATGGCGATGATTGGATGAGTGCTTTCCAACAACGTCAACTGCGCCTGCAAACCCAGGTTGAATCGATCGCGCACAGCCATGCTGACAGTAGTAGAATTCAGAATCAGGATGCCATGAACCCATGGCTTGAAAAATCGGGTCTTGGGATGGTTCCGCGCCTGATCGATCTTCTGGTCATTGAACCGGGATGGGAGTCCGCTATTGAGGAAATACTGGGTTCATGGATGTATGCGCGGGTGGTGGAAGGCACCAATCGGCTTGAACTAATCCCTGCAGAACTCGAAGGCAGCGGATTAATGATCATGCAAGCGGATCGGGTTGAGGCGGTATCGCATCCCGCCACTTTGAGTGCAAAAATCATTGCTCCGCTCTGGGCTCAAAAGCTGGTCGCCTCGTTTCATGCTGCGGAAGACCATAACGGTGTGATGGATGTGGGTCATGCTCAAAGCCATGTCAACCCTTCGGGCTTCCTTTGGGGTCAGGGACAGTTCCGTGCCCCGCCAGGGGGTGATCAAGGTGGTGTGTTGCGTGCGATGACGCGCCTTCGGCAGTGGCGGCAGGAACTCGAACAACTCAACGCAGTTTTGCCTTTGTTGCTGGAGCGGCAAAGTAAGCTTAGATCGGATTGCCAGGCATTAGTCAAAGAGTCGGACGAACTTGATGCTGAACTGGTTGAAGCGCGCCGCGATCTGGATCACGCATTACTTGAGCATCAGCATGTGGTATCCCGGCATGATGAAGCCATGCTACGCCTCGAATCCCGGAAGGATGCCATGATGGATCTGGATGAGCAACGGGAAGCGATTCAGGAGCGTTTGGGAAAGTATCGCAATGAACTGGGGGAACTTGAGCAATCCCTGCTGAAGGTCGATAATAGAATGAACCATCTGAGGCAAGATCCGCAATCACAATCCTATGATGAAGCGCGACGGGTTTATGAATCCGAGCACGGACAAGTGCAGCAAAATGCGCTGGTCATCGAACAAATCAAAGGGCAATATCTCACAGCCGTGGAACGAGGCAATCACCTCGAGAAAAGCCTGGATTCTAACCGTGAACAATTGCTGCAATCGAAGGAGCGTCTTGAACATCTTGATGCGGTCGATCCGCTCCAGGCATCCCTGGATGTATGGCGAGCGCAACAGGAGCGTGACAAACTGCGGTTGAATGAGCTTCAGCAACAATATCATGGTCAACGAACCGACCTGAGAGAATTGGAAACGGAACTGGAACAAATTCGCAAACAGCTTTTCCAGGATCAGGAACATTTACAGCACTGGCGCTTACAACAACAAAATGCATCCAATGATATCAAGCAGGCTGAGCATCAGAAAGAAACATTGGATTTGCCCGAAGAACAATTCGCAGACCATCCTTGTGTGAGCGATTCAGAGGATAGGCTTCGTCAACGTATCGCTACATTGCAGAAACAGCTTGATCAATTCGGAGCGGTCAATCTCAATGCAGAAGCGGAATACCAGGAACTGGAGCAGCAGCATGGATATCTGCTGCAGCAACTGGAAGATGTGCATGAGGCAACACAGATGATCCGGCAGGCTATGGAACGCATCGACGCAGAGAGCCGCCAGCGTTTGAATGCGTTATTGTCGCAGCTCGAACGATCACTGGCACAACATTTTTCGGATCTTTTCGATGGCGGAACTGCGGAACTGAAGGCGACCAGCGATGATCTTTGGACCTCGGGCATCCTGTTAAACGTACGCCCCCCCGGGAAGCCCCATGCTTCTATCCATTCACTTTCAGGAGGTGAAAAGGCACTGGCGGCTCTGGCGCTGGTTCTGGGCTTGTTCGATTTGAACCCGGCGCCGTTTTGTCTGTTCGATGAAGTGGACGCTCCTCTCGATGATCCCAATACCTTGCGCTTTAGCCGGTTACTGACAAGGATCTCAGACCGCATTCAATGTCTGGTTATTTCCCATAATAAGCTGACCATGGCTACTGCGGATCGATTGATTGGTGTTACTATGCAGGAACCAGGGGTATCGCGTATAGTGAGCGTAGATCTGGAAAACATAGCCCATGAAGAGGAAATGGTATCGTGAGCAATCTGCGTCTGTGGCTTGTACTTGTCGGGGGTGGGGCGTGGTTGGCGCTGTTGTTCTACGAACTGCGCCGGGGGGGAGGATCTCGTGAACAAAGCTCAAAACTTTCTCGACGGCACGAGCCTCAGGTCTATCCAGACGACTTGACAGATCAACAGAGTGTGGATGGCTGCAGTGATATGCTTCATCATGCAGTCACACAGAGTACCGACGCAGAGGCGAACCATCCGCATGAAGGTTCATTTTCAGTTGACGATGCATTGAATCCAGTAGTTTTCTATGTGGTGACCAAGGAACGGAACTGGATTGATCTCCAGCGATTGCAGATACTGCTGCGCAGCGAAGGTCTGGAGATTGGCGATGATGGCATCTTCTATTATTATGGGGATGAAGGGGCGGGTGAAAACATTCTTTACTCCGTCGCTGACATGCTGGAACCCGGTCGCCTTGATGCTCCGCGTTATAACTGGCGCAGCGTTGGAATCATTTGCTGCATGTACCCGCGAAGCGATTTTTCCTGGAATCATACCGCGCTTGATGCCATGCTGGCCACTATACGGAGAACCGCCCAGGTGCTTGATGCCGAGATTCTGGATCAAACGCGGCACCAACTTCTGCCAACCCATATAGACAAGATACGCCAGCGTTGGTTTGCGTCCACGCCATAAGCTATGCAGGCTGTTGAAATTCTGCTGACTCGACCATCTACGGCGTTAAAATCAAGCTTAAAGTGCTCATTTACAGGTATAAACTCCGCTTTTTCGCTCGATTTTGCCTTGTATCTGGCTCGACTCAGCGAATTTCAACAGCCTGCTAGAGAATTCTTATGGAAGGTGGATTATCCTTGTTCAGTGCGCGAGCCAAGGCTGAAAACCTGCGTCGCGAGATTCGCTGGCATAATTACCGTTACTATGTTCTGAATCGTCCTCAAATCAGTGATGCAGAATATGATCGCTTGCTGCGCGTATTGCGGGATATCGAGGCAAGATTCCCGGATTTTATAATTGAGAAATCTCCCACCCAGCAGGTTGGAGCGCCACCAGCGTCCCGATTTTTACCAATTCAGCATATTTCCCCCATGCTTTCCCTGAATAACGCGATTTCAGACCAAGAGGCCTTGCGCTTTGGTCAACGTGTTTGTCAAGGGCTGGATATGGATGTCGATTTCGTTGCCGAACCCAAACTTGATGGACTGGCGGTTAATTTGATCTATCGCCAGGGGCACCTTGAAACAGCAGCCACCCGCGGTGACGGAACCACAGGCGAGGATGTGACTGCCAATATTCACACAATCGCAGCGGTACCCCTGGAAATCGGAAAAATGCCGTCCATTGGCATGGATGTGATGGAAATACGCGGTGAGATATACATGCCACGGCGCGCCTTTGCCCAATTCAATAAGCGTTTGAAAGGCAAAGGACAGGTGGAGTTCGCCAATCCGCGTAATGCAGCGGCAGGAAGCTTGCGCCAGCTTGATCCTGCGATTACTGCACGTCGACCGCTGGCTTTTTTTGCCTACGGTGTCGGGGGGGCGCTGGAAATGAACTGGCGAACCCATATGGATGTACTGGAAACTCTTGATAGCTGGGGTTTTCCGATTAATCAATGGATCAGGGTTCAACCAAATATCGAGGCATGTATCCAGTATTATCATGAAATGGCGCAACGGCGTGAGGATCTGGATTATGATATTGATGGCGTGGTTTATAAAGTCAATGATCTGAAGCTGAGACAACAGATGGGCGCGCGCTCGCGCGCGCCTCGATGGGCTCTGGCGCATAAGTTTCCGGCTCCGCAGGCACAGTCCGTTCTTGAGGATGTGAGTTTCAGCGTGGGTCGTACCGGAGCCTTGACACCGGTGGCTCGGGTCACGCCGGTAGAGATCGGCGGTGTGACGATAACCCATGCGAGCCTGCATAATATGGATGAAGTAAGGCGCAAGGATATACGCATTGGTGATCGTGTAATCGTCGAAAGAGCCGGCGATGTTATACCTCAGATTGTTGCGGTGGTCATGGAGCAACGGTCGAGCGAGGTTCGGACTGTGAACGTACCACAACAGTGTCCGGCGTGTGGCGCTGCCGTCGCCATAGAGCCAGGAAAAGCCGCGGTCTACTGCCCTGCGGGGCTGCATTGCCCTGCACAACTCAAGCAAAGCATCCGCCATTTTGCCAGCAGGAGCGCCATGGATATCCGGGGCCTGGGCGATAAGATCGTCAGCCAGTTGGTTGAGCGCAAATTGGTACTTAATATGGCGGATTTGTATCAGTTGCCTGAAAACGTCTGGTTGAGTCTGCCAAGAATGGGGGAGAAACTGGTTCGGCGCTTATTGTCCGCCATTGAAGCGAGCAAGGATACTACATTGCCGCATTTTCTTTATGCCCTGGGGATCCGGGGCGTGGGTGTGGCGACCGCACGAGCCATGGCCGCCCATTTCCTTTCCTTACAGGCGATCATGGATGCGGATGAAACCGGGTTGCGCGCTATGGATGATATCGGTTTGATCCTGGCACGCGAGATCAGGGACTTTTTTGATGATACAGGCAATCGGGCCGTCATCGACGCGCTGTTGGGGGCAGGCATCCACTGGCCGGATTTCCATGACGAAATGTCCGGCCAACCATGGCAGGGAATGACCTTTGTACTCACAGGCACCCTTGAAACCTTGAGCAGAAATGAAGCTCGGCAAGCCATCGAACGGCTGGGGGGGCGAATGAGCGGAAGCGTTTCGCGCGCGACGGAATGTCTGGTGGTGGGCCGGAATCCCGGTCACAAGCTTGAAAATGCGCGGGAGTTTGGTATCCGGCAGGTTGATGAACAGGGTTTTGAGGAGTTGCTCAAACAGCCTGATCTGCTAAGGAAGCTCTGAACAAATCATGCACTCGGGGTTCTTGCGTCCCTTATATCCAGCTTCGTCCAGGCTTGTTCAGAGGTTCCCTGAAGGTCTACCGGTACATGACATTGACGTTTGATGAAAACGCCTTTCACAGGCTCGATGCAAAGAACTTCGCTTGCAATATTAACCGTTGTTCGTAACATTGTCGGGCGAGTTGCACATCGGCGAGGAAATAAGGTAGCTCTTCCAGACGTAAAGCCTGAGCTCCATCGACCAATGCCCTTTCCGGATGGGGATGAAAATCAACCAGAACCATGTTGGCGCCAGCGATGATTCCTTGCGCTGTGGCATGGCACAAGTCCTGAATGCCATCGGGCCCAAAGGCTCTCAAACCCACGGAGTGGGAAGGATCGATGCATACCGGCATGCGGGTAAGGCGCTTGACTACTGGTATGTGGGCAAAGTCCACCAGGTTGCGGTGTGGTTCTCCGAGCTGGGTTTTGACGCCTCTCAGGCAGAAAATAACGTGAGTATTACCCTCGCTGGCCAGATATTCACTGGCAAACAGCGATTCATCCAGCGAAATGCCGAATCCGCGTTTCAATAATACCGGAAACCTGCGCTGCCGTCCCGCCGCCTTAAGCAGTTCAAAGTTCTGTGCATTGCGGGTTCCGATCTGCAACATTACGCCAGTTTTATGATTGTGGCGATCCAGTGCATCCGCTATTTCATCGATCTGGTATTCATGGGTCACTTCCATGGCAATGACGCGGATACCGTAGGCGTCGGCGAGCTCGAATACATAGGGCAGACACTCAGCCCCATGCCCTTGAAAACTATAGGGGCTGGTTCTGGGCTTGTAGGCGCCCATTCGGGTGCATGTCTGACCATTTTCCTGCAAGGCGCGCATGGTTTGTTCGACATGTTCGCGATGGTCTACGGCACAAAGCCCGGCGAAAACATGCAGGTTTGTCTGGCTAAAATGTACGCCATTGTAGGTGAAATCAAGCGAACGACTGTCATCAGCGTGGCGACCCATGATCGGGAAATGGTCGGAAATACGCACTACGCGCTCAACACCAGGCAGGGACAGCATATCTTCCGAATCCAGGGCGGAGGTTCGGCCAATCAGATAGATCTCGAGCAGCCGTTGTTCCTTACCCTGGACTTGATGCGCTCTCGGTTCAATATCTTCGTAGTCCGCGAGTCTTTCCATCAATGCCTGATAAGTTTCGTCCATTCGTTCGATATCGGGTCTGAGTATGAGAATCATGAGAAAACCTTTTGTTTGCATTCTTTGATTATTCGCGCCATCGAAGTTTTAAATCCGCATAAGCATCGATACGTCGATCACGGAAAAACGGCCATAGTCGCCGAACGTCCTGACAACGGGACCATGAAAGATCGGCGCTGATTACACCGGCATCATAATCGCATTGCGCCAGCAGTTCACCCTGCGGTCCACATATAAAACTGCCGCCCCAGAAGTCGATACAGCCCGAGCCATCCGTTGCTGTTTCCTGCCCTGTGCGATTGCAGCACAAGATATGCATGCCGTTTGCTACGGCATGCGCTCGTTGAATGATGCGCCATGCTTCGTATTGACGCCGACGTTCCTCGTTATCGTCTTGAGGATCCCAGCCAATCGCAGTTGGATACACAAGAACGCGAGCGCCTTTGAGCGCCATCAGTCGCGCCGCTTCGGGAAACCACTGATCCCAGCAAACCAATACACCAAGGCTTCCGAATGGCGTTTCAACTGGTTCAAAGTCGCCATCCCCAGGAGTAAAATAAAATTTCTCGTGATAACCAGGGTCTTCGGGAATATGCATTTTGCGGTAAATGCCTAGAAGCGTGCCATCAGGACCTAGCACTACGGCAGTATTGTGGAATATACCTTCCGCCCTGCTCTCAAAGACTGAGCCTATCACTACGATACCATAACGCGCGGCTTGTTCGGATAAAAAACCCGTAGTGGGCCCTGGGACAGACTCAGCCCATTCGAACAGGTCGGTACGCATAGTTTGACAGAAATAGGGTTTTCCGTGAAGTTCCGGAAGCACCACAATCTGAGCGCCGGTTCCAACCGCCTGGGCGATTCCGCTGGCGATTCGTTTATAATGGCTGGCAACGGGCGGGTAAGCCTGCTGCACGCAGGCAGCCTTGATTGGGTCAACGGGATGGCTCATGATTTATGGAAACGACCGAAGTAGAAAATTATATTATCCAAAAGTATCAATGACGATTATACTATTTTACCAGGGTCTGCAGTTCCTAACAGGAGTGGGTTGCCTGATTGCGCACAGAAGTGCGCAGGATTATTTCATTTAAAGTCCATAAATTGATCAATGACAAGGTCATATCATTTCTTTCGGTTTGAAACCGAATACGGAAGAGCCTTATTATTACAGAATTGAAATCATGGAGCATGAGGAAAAAAAATGACATTGCGCATCGCGATTCATCATCATACCCGTTACCTATATGACCACCCAGTGTCTTTGTCACCCCATGTGTTTCGTCTGCGTCCGGCAGCCCATTGCCGCACGCCGATTGAGGCTTATTCCCTGCGTGTTAAACCGGAAAAGCATTTTATCAACTGGCAGCAGGATCCGAGCGGAAATTTTATGGCGCGTATAGTATTTCTGGGGAAATCTACCGAACTAAGCGTGGATGTTGATATCGTCGCTGATATGACAGCGATCAATCCCTTTGATTTTTTCATAGAAGAATACGCGACCCACTATCCGTTCGAATATGAGATGCGCTTGAGCGAAGAATTGAACCCATACCTGAAAATCTCGGAAAACGGCCCCTTGTTGCAGGCATGGATCAAGGAAATGCGTTATGAACACAAACCAGAGATGAATGATTTTCTGGTGATGGTCAATCAGCGTTTGAACCAGAGTATCCGCTATCTGATCCGTATGGAACCTGGCGTACAAAGCTGTGAGACCACGCTGGAAAAGGGCTGCGGCTCGTGCCGGGATTCGGCGTTTCTGCTGGTTCAGATCATGCGCCACCTCGGTCTGGCGGCACGTTTTGTCTCCGGCTATCTCGTACAATTGAAAGCGGATATGCCTGCTCTGGACGGACCATCCGGT
Source organism: Proteobacteria bacterium UBA2770 (assembly GCA_002352565.1). Classification (GTDB taxonomy): domain Bacteria; phylum Pseudomonadota; class Gammaproteobacteria; order UBA2770; family UBA2770; genus UBA2770. The sequence continues at coordinate 12,957 of DEIQ01000010.1, forward strand.
CCCGAACAGGATTTTACCGATCTTCACGCCTGGTGCGAGGTTTACATTCCCGGCGCCGGATGGATCGGGCTCGATCCCACTTCCGGTTTGTTTGCAGGGGAAGGGCATATACCACTGGCCTGCACTCCGGAACCAGCGAGCGCTGCACCGATAAGTGGCAATTTTTGGCCCGATGTTCCAACCGGGGTTTCGTTTGAATTTCGCAACCATGTACAGCGTATCCACGAAGATCCCCGCGTCACATTGCCCTATAGCGAAGATCAGTGGGCATGTATCGACAGGTTGGGCAGTTATGTCGATCAGCGTTTGCAGCAAAGCGATGTACGCTTGACCATGGGCGGAGAGCCGACGTTTGTCTCCATTGATGATATGGAGTCGCCCGAGTGGAATACAGCCGCTCTGGGGGAGAAAAAACGCCAATTGGCCGGGGATTTGCTGCTGCGGCTGCGCGAAGCGTTTGCTCCGGGAGGTGTTCTGCACTACGGGCAGGGAAAATGGTATCCTGGTGAACTGTTGCCCCGCTGGGCGCTCGAATGCTATTGGCGCAGTGATGGCCTCCCACTGTGGCGTGATGAACAACTTCTGGCCCGGGATGATATCGATTACCATTGCACTATCAAGCAGACTGAACAGTTCGCCAGAGACCTGTCCCTTGAACTTGGCATCAGCGATGCCAATCTGATTCCCGCTTTTGAAGATATCTTTCATGCCCTGTGGGAAAAAGACAACCTGCCACCTGATCTGGATCCACTGAAGGCTGCCAAGGACGATTCCATCGAACGACGGCATCTGGCTGAAATGCTGTCGCGAGGACTCGATGTTGCCACCGGTTATGCTCTGCCTCTGCGATGGGACGATATTCATAAACGGTGGCAGAGTGTGCATTGGCATTTCCGCCGCGAAACCATGATGCTTATTCCCGGCGAATCGCCCATGGGTTTTCGTCTTCCGTTATCGAGAGTGCGCTCGGTCAGTCCAGAGGAACGTCAACGCCATCATCCGGTCGAGCGGAGCTTGTTCGACTCGTTGCCAGATTTGGGAGATTCCCATGGCGAGATCGCAAAGCGCTATAGCTATATTGAAAGTGAAGCGCTTCATCCTGAAATCGAGGTCATGGAATCAGCGGATATGCGGCAGGATGACAAGGAAGTTTCCAGCCTGAAGCCACCTGAAATGATCTATACCGCGCTGTGTATCGAACTGCGCCACGGAGTGGTACATATTTTTCTGCCGCCGCTGGATTATCTCGAACATTACCTTGATCTGCTGACATGCATCGAAAAGATTGCTGGCAAGCTCCGCCTGTCGATCCGGCTGGAAGGATACAGTCCACCTGTTGATTACCGCCTGAAAAAACTCTCGGTGACTCCAGATCCAGGCGTGATTGAGGTAAACGTGCATCCCTCGGATTCGTGGCAACAGCTCAAGGATATTACTTTTACACTGAACGATCATGCGCGTCGGTGTCGACTCGGCGCAGAAAAATTTATGCTCGATGGCCTGCATACCGGAACGGGAGGCGGCAATCACATCACTCTGGGCGGAGCGACGCCCCTGGATAGTCCGTTTCTGCGCCGTCCTGATCTGCTGCGCAGCCTGATCACTTTCTGGCAGCATCATCCCTGTATGTCGTATCTGTTTTCGGGTATGTTCGTCGGCCCCACCAGTCAGGCGCCCAGGATCGATGAAGCGCGGGATGATGCCCTTTATGAACTGGAAACGGCTTTCAGGGAGATGCCAGGCGGAGAGGTGTCGCAACCGTGGCTGATCGACCGATTGTTACGCAATCTGCTGGTGGATATTACCGGTAACACCCACCGCGCCGAAATCTGTATCGACAAACTCTATTCGCCGGATAGCCAAAGCAGGCGCCTGGGTCTCGTTGAATTGCGCGCCTTTGAAATGCCGCCACATGAGCGCATGAGTATGGTGCAAATGCTGCTGGTGCGTGCTTTGGTCAGCAGTTTCTGGGATAAACCTTATGAGCATCCCCTGGTTCGCTGGGGCACTGCATTGCATGATCGTTTCATGCTACCCCATTTTTTATGGCAGGATTTGAAAGAAGTGATACTGGCACTGCGCCGAGACGGTTACGCTTTTCAACTCCAATGGTTTGCTCCATTTTATGAATTTCGTTTTCCCCGATATGGCTCGG
>DEIQ01000010.1:15197-23407 GCA_002352565.1 Proteobacteria bacterium UBA2770
GAGGTCGCCGTGTGCCCCTTCATCCCACGGGTGTTGACGGTGAATATGTGACCGGTATTCGTTATCGCGCCTGGCAACCACCTTCTGCGCTGCATCCAACGATTGGAGTTCATTCTCCATTGGTGTTCGATCTTATCGATACATGGAATGGTCGGGCAATCGGTGGTTGCACTTATCATGTCGCCCATCCGGGTGGACTCAGTCCCGAGGATTTTCCGGTCAATGCCTATGCCGCTGAAACCAGAAGAGCGAGCAGGTTCTGGAATTTCAATCATACGCCGGGGGAAATTCAGCCACAGCCCGATCTTACCCGGCATGGAGAATTTTATACGCATGGTGAAATGCCCGGTCCCATGGAGCCTCCGATTGAAGAAATCGATGCAGAGTTCCCCTATACCTTGGACTTGCGCCGACGACCATACCTAGGGAACCTATGACCTGGGCGGATTCGTGTTGCGGCTATTCGCTGTCGATCCAAAAGAAAACACTGGCCGGCCAAGCCAGCCAGTGTGCCTGGATGTGATATCATGACTATTCCTTATTTTTTCAATTTTGGTCCCAGGAACAACGGACAGGATGGATCTTTGGCGCAATTTCCAGCTATAGAACTATGACCACGATGGAGCATACATCCCAAACATTGCCAAATATCGCTCATGTACTGATTGAAGCGATGCCCTACATTCAACGATTCCGCGGCAGATCGGTGGTGATCAAATATGGTGGTCACGCCATGTCGGATCAAGGTCTGCGCAGGGATTTCGCTCGTGATGTGGTTCTGTTGAAGCTGGTGGGTATCCAGCCGGTGGTGGTTCATGGCGGTGGGCCTCAAATCGCCACCCTGTTACAACGCCTCGGCAAAGAATCAGAATTCGTGCATGGCTTGCGTGTAACCGATTCGGACACCATGGACGTGGTTGAGATGGTGTTGGGAGGGTTGGTCAACAAGGATATCGTCAACAGAATCAACGCCGAAGGCGGCAACGCCATCGGTTTGACAGGCAAGGATGGCGGGTTGATCAAGGCGAGAAAGCTTGCACTGGGCGGACTGCCGGAAAATGCCGATCTGGGATATGTCGGGGAAGTGACCGAAGTCAACCCGCGCATCGTCAGTGTTCTTGAAGACGCCGATTTTATTTCCGTGATCGCGCCTATTGGTGTGGGGGCGGATGGGATGTCTTACAATATCAATGCCGATGTGGTTGCCGGAGAGATTGCAGCTATTCTTGGCGCAAACAAGTTGCTGATTCTGACCAACACGCCGGGTGTGCTCGACAGAAATCAGCAATTGATCAGTTCATTGAACGCGCCAGACATAGAGCACATGCTGGCTGACGGCAGCATTTCGGGCGGCATGATACCCAAGATTCAGTGCGCTTTGCGCGCCGTGCAGGCTGGCGTGCCACGCGCGCATATCATTGATGGTCGCGTAGCCCACGCCATTTTGCTGGAGTTGTTCACCGACCAGGGGGTCGGCACTTTAATCAAGGCAAGCTAGGTACAACGCTTGCCTGGAAAAACCCGGCAATCAGGGTTCTTCTGTCTATGCAAAATGCATGATCCTGACAAAGTTCGTCGTAGTTATATTGATCAGATGGAAAGTTGTCCGCAGGGAATGCACTGCATTTCTCCGCCGATTACTACATTTAATTGCGTAAGCTTCCAATCTCTCGTCTGATGTATAAACAACCGACATCCAATCTGCCTGGGCATGGTTTCCAGCATAAAAAGCCAAAATCAAAACGATCATTGCTCGCGCCATATCCAAGCCTCTAAGGAAGNNTCTGGACGAAGGATTGGGAGGTTTGGTCGCAAGCCGACCCTATAATATAAAATTTAGTATAAAATCTATAGAATTCTCCCGATTCCTGATCTTCTATTAAACGGTTATCAACAGAAAAGAAGAGAGGTTTGGATGGGAGAATCCGGTGGGTAGAGCTGTGCCTGGCGGGGCACTGATGCTAAATATTTTCAATCCGATATGATCGATTGCTGAAAAATGATTGTTTTAACTCGGCAAATTTGGGATGAAATCAACCTTCATACGCACCTGAATGATGCTATGAATAACGAAGGAACCTCTGATCGAGTCTGAACGAAGGAGATTGTGGTTCATTATATTCAGATTCAAGGTGTAAATTGCACGGGTTAGCAAGGCTATTGCGAAGATTTACAACGATGAATGGGCATAAGGAACGCAAGAACCGGGTTCATGACTTAATCAGATGTTCCCTAAGGAAAAGGGGAACCTAGTGAACTCGAATTGGGCAACTGCGGATTTGTGCGACGATCATGAGGATGCGTTGGAAATACTTGCCCCTGTTTTCAGGGATTTTGGCGATTCTCGGGCCTTTTATGGCCAGGTTTTCTGTATCAAGGTGTATGAGGATAATACGCTGGTGGCGCGAACACTGGAACAGCCTGGAGCAGAGCGGGTTTTGGTCGTTGATGGTGGTGGGTCGATTCGCTGCGCGCTGCTGGGAGACCGGCTTGGCGATATGGCGGTGCGCAATGATTGGGCAGGGATTGTCGTTTATGGTTGTGTGCGCGACAGTGAACAACTGGCAAAACTGCCTATCGGCATTAAAGCTTTGGCCAGCATGCCGCGCAAAAGTAAAAAACGCGGCGAAGGCATCCTGGACGTGAGCCTTGATCTTCCTGGCGCGAGGGTTACGCCGGGACAATGGCTGTATGCTGATGCCGATGGCATTGTTATAGCGGCAGAGAATCTATTGAGTCAAATCCTTTGATATGTCGGATTCCATAAAAGAAAAACCAGAAACTCCCCTGATATCGCTCACTATCGACGGTACTTCCTATATCGGACTGGAAGGTGAACGATTCCTCGATGTTCTGGAGCGATGCCATATCCGCTTACCCCATCTTTGCTATCATCCGGCGCTGGGCGCCATTCAAAGCTGTGACAGTTGTTGGGTTCGGATTGGTGGGCAATTGGTGAGAGCCTGCACCTTGCGCTGGCATGCGGGAATGGAGGTCAGCCTTGATGATTCTATGGCGCAAGCCGCGCGCGAGGAAGGATTAAGCCGAATCATCGGTCAACATGAACTGTATTGCACGACGTGTGATTATAACAATGGGACCTGCGAGGTTCATAATACGGTCGAGCATTCGGGTATTGCACATCAGCGTTACCCATTCACTCCAAAACCTTATTCCGTGGACCAGAGCAACCCTTTTTACCGCTACGATCCCTCGCAGTGTATTCTGTGTGGCCGATGCGTAGAAGCCTGCCAGAATGTTCAGGTCAATGAAACTCTCAGCATTGACTGGAAAGCAGATCAACCGAGGGTGTTGTGGGATGGCGGAAGTGAGATTAATGCCTCAAGTTGTGTTTCCTGTGGTCATTGTGTCACCGTCTGCCCATGTAATGCTTTAATAGAGAAAACCATGCAGGGTAAAATTGGGCTGATGTCAGGGCTGAAACACAGTATCAACAGACCTTTAATCAACATCGTCAAGGCGATTGAGCCGGCCATCGGCTTTGAGCCAATTTTCAAAATTTCCAATGTGGATGCGGCGATGCGGCGCGATCGTATCCGTATCGGTAAAACGGTATGCATTTATTGTGGCGTGGGATGCAGCTTCGATGTATGGACCAAGGATGATGCGGTATTGAAGATTCAACCGCAATTCAAAGCGCCGGCCAACGGTATTTCAACTTGTGTCAAAGGCAAGTTCGGCTGGGATTTCGCCCGCAGTCAGGAACGCTTGCGCACACCTCTGATACGGGAAGGTGATCGTTTTCGAAGCGCTTCATGGGAAGAAGCTGTGATTTTGGTAGCGCAAAAATTTACAGCAGTGCGGGAACGCCATGGAGCGGATGCGCTGGCTTTTATTGCTTCCAGCAAATGCAGCAATGAAGAAACCTATCTGATGCAGAAATTAGCGCGTGGGGTGATCGGCACCAACAATATCGATAACTGTTCGCGTTATTGTCAGAATCCTGCGACCACCGGGCTCTTTCGCACGGTAGGTTACGGAGGCGACTCGGGCTCTATTGAAACGCTGCAGCTTGCCGATGTCGTTTTGATTGTGGGTTCTAATACTGCAGACAGTCATCCGGTCATCGCTTCGCGTATCAAAAGGGCTCAGAAACTTGAGGGGCAAAAAGTGATCGTGGCGGATATCCGGCCTCACGAAATGGCCCGGCGCGCTAATATTTTTATCCAACCATCACCGGGAACCGATCTGATCTGGATTAACGCCATCGCCCGTTATATTCTGGATCAGGGCGGGGCAGATTGTGCGTTCATCGCCCGTCGTGTAACGGCTTTTGAGGAATATCAGGATTCTTTGACGCCTTTTACCATGGAGTATGCCGAACAGATTTGCCATATACCGGAATCAACCCTGGTGGAAGTGGCTGAGATCATTCAATCGGCTCAACGTTTCTCGATTCTCTGGGCTATGGGAATCACTCAGCATGGATCAGGATCGGACGCGAGTACCGCGTTATCCAATCTTCTGCTGTTAACCGGGAATTATGGCAGGCCGGGTACTGGCGCCTATCCATTGCGCGGTCATAACAATGTGCAGGGCGCGGGCGATTTTGGCTGCCTGTTTAATTTATTGCCGGGTTACCAGCCTGTCACTGATCCGAATGCGAGGAAACGATTTGAGCAGGCATGGAATGTATCGCTGCCTGAGCGCACGGGTCTGAACAATCATGAAATGATTGAAGCCATGCTCGATGGGCGGGTGCGCGCCATGCATGTGATGGGTGAGGAGCTTGCTTTGGTTGCACCCAATACTTCAAAAGTTGAACAGGCGCTGGAAAATGTCGATTTTTTGGTGGTGCAGGATTTGTTTCTGAGCCGGACCGCCGAGTTTGCTGATGTGGTGCTTCCGGCGGCGGCGAGTCTGGAAAAAGAAGGAACCTTTACGAATACCGAGCGGCGCATTCAGCGTTTTGAGGCGGTTCTCGCGCCCTGGGCCGACAGTCGCCCGGACTGGCGCATTCTCATGGCTATAGCAGATGCCATGGGCGCGCAATGGCCGCATTATGCCGGTCCCGGCGCCATTATGGCTGAAGCCGCCAGCGTTACGGATATTTTCGCCGGCGTTCGCTATGAACGGCTCCAGGGCTATGACTCACTGCAATGGCCAGTCAATTCGGAGGGTATCGATACACCTGTATTGTTTGAGCAGAATTTCCCCATGCCGGGAGGCCGCGCGCAATTTTTCCCGATATCGTGGCGCGAGCCATTGGAAAATCCAGATCATGAGTTTGATTTATGGCTGAACAACGGACGCTTGCTGGAACATTTTCATGAGGGCAATCTGACCGATCGCAGCGAGGGCTTGAAAAGCAAACTGCCACGGAATTTTGTTGAATTATCACCCGATCTGGCGATGGAGTACGGCGTTGAAGATGGAACCATGGTGCGACTAATCTCGAGGCGCGGCGCCATCAGATTACCTGCTCTCATCAATCCGAGCATGCAGGGGCGCATCCTGTATATGCCCATGCGGGACAGCGTCGATGCTATCAATCGACTGACCGGGGATCATACCGACACCGTTACCGCTACGCCCGCTTACAAGGAACTCGCCGTTCGGATGGAAATTCTTGATGAAAAATCCGGGCCGGTATTGCCGCGCTCCCATCCACGTTATGGACACCCTACGCCGCGCCGTGAGGTTGAGATAGAGATCAAGTGGCAACAAGAGGATTATATTTCTCCCGCAGAGTGGGTGCATCAACCAAAGAGATAGCAGATATGGCCAAACCGATCAAGCCTGACCCTGACGACACGTCGGATGCCGAGAATGTTTATGATGAGGCGCGGCAGCAATGGCAGGAAATCCTGCGCTTGCTGCATGAGCAGGGCATACTCACCTGGACACAGGAAACCTTGAAAATGGCGCCTGCAGGGATAGAAGCCGGACTATCTGCTTTGCCACTTACCCTGTTGGGCAATGCTGCCGGAAACATGCTCTTGGCTTTAGTAATGATCGGCAAAATTCCACCAGAAGCGATGGCTTCCATGACACAGGCGGCCGCAAGCGCTATTACCGAACTGCCTGAGCAATATCAGAAACAGGGTAAAAAGGCATCCCTTATTTCCACGATGTTGGGGATGGGCACGGATCGCCAGTTGTGGCAAGATTTGCGACCCTTAACGGAAGTATTGAAGCGCATGGCGCAGGAATTGCGCGATCAGGCTCCAGAATCCAATGCACCATAATTTGCCGGGTAGCGAAGTCTGTTCTTTGTTCCGGGTCTCGGGTCATCATGGTGATTGGCAAACGGATGTTTTGGCTATCGAGCAGCCTTTGCGGATCTCCATCGAAAATGGAGATGAATGGATTACCATGCGCACGCCGGGTCAGGATCAGGATTTGGTTACAGGCGCCTTGTTTTCCGAGTACCGGATACGTCAGGTGAAAGATATTCGTGAATGGCGCGAGTTTATCCCCAGCGATGCGCAGGAGAGCGGAATCCGGGTCATTCTGGATCCAAATATTGCCTGCCCGTCAGCCCCATTCCGTTCCATCGCCCAAAGCTGGGCCAACAGCGCCTGCGGCGTATGCGGAAAAACCCAGTGGAAAACGCCAGACATTGAGAGAGCCGTACCAGAATCTCTGCACCCATGGCTCGATCCTTCTATTTTGTTTCACTTTCCTGGAGCTATTCGGCAATCGCAGGGTTTGTTTAGTCTGACGGGGGGCTTGCATGCATCGGCATTATTTGATGAACACGGAAAGTTATTATTGTTGAGAGAAGACATAGGTCGGCATAACGCCATGGACAAACTGATCGGCGCATCCCTTCGGTGCAATCTTTTACCGTGGCGAGGCAAAATTGTGATGCTCAGCGGCAGAGCAAGTTATGAACTGGTGCAAAAAGCCGCATCGGCGGGCGCTGAAATTGTTTGTGCCATCTCCGCGCCCAGCAGTCTTGCTGTGAGCAGCGCGCAAGATTTTGGGATCACCTTGATTGGGTTTTTGAACAACAAAACCTTTAATGTGTATAGTTTTCCGCAAAGATTGGCTGTTGCTCTGCCCGCTGTAGACGGTTCACATCAATCATATCCGGGGTAAGCCTGCAATGGAGCGCTCTATTTTCTTCGATCAATCGGCTCCGCTTGCCTGGGTCTGGATCTGATGCGCAATCCACTTGCATCAATGGCCTATCACCGTATTGAAATCAGATAACAGGGGCTTGAGATCTATGGCTGCGAATAACTATATGCCTTCGGCGCTCATCGTGGGTTTCGGTGCGATAGGCGGTTTTTACGGATCTTTGCTCGCACGGCAGGGTTGGAACGTTGATGCCTTGTGCCGCAGCAATGCCTCGGTAATCCGGGAATTCGGCATGCAGATTCAATCTCCGTCGGCAGGCTCCTGGAATTTTCATCCACGGCATGTTTTTACGTCCATTCCGGCATCCGGTGAATATGATTTTCTGTTGCTGACGGTCAAGGTCCTGGATCATCTGGATAGAGCCGCATTGATACGACCCGCTGTTGGTGCCAGAACCGCTATTGTTTTGATTGAAAATGGTTTGTATATTGAGGATCCGATTGTTTCAGCTTTCCCGGAAAACGCTGTGATCAGCGCGCTGGCTTTTGTGTGCGTAACCCAGCCTGAACCTGGCATCGTCGAACATCAAGCCTATGGCAGGCTCGTATTGGGTGATTACCCGGGCGGCATTGGACCTGGAACCCGAACACTGCAAAAAGCTTTTCAGGCTGGCGGAATCGAGTGCTCTATTACCAGCAATATTATTAAGGCGCGCTGGGGCAAGTGTGTCTGGAACAGTTCTTTTAATCCCATATCGGTGCTTGCCGGTGGGCGGGATACACGACAGATTATGAACAACCCGGAATTAAGACAACTGGTGATTGAAGTCATGCAGGAAATTTTGCTTCTTGCTGCCGCAGATGGCAATGAACTTGATGAGCGTATAATCGAGCGCAATCTTACCGACACGGACCATATGCCGCCCTATGCCACCAGTATGCTGAACGATTATCAGCATCGGCGTCCCATGGAAGTTGATGCCATTCTTGGAACACTGATTCGGTTCGCCAGAGCTCAGAATCTGTCTGTTCCTCGTCTTGAGACCCTTTACAAGCTCATGTTATCCATCAATGAAACGATGTTGACCCAATCATCGCCAGGGTATCCGGATCAGGCAAGACTTGAATAATGACGCGCTTCTCTAAGGAACCTCTTGTATCTTC
>DEIQ01000087.1 GCA_002352565.1 Proteobacteria bacterium UBA2770
TAGCAGGGCTATTGCGGAGATTATCAACAAAGAACCCGGGCCAGTAGGGCCGCAAGAACCGAGTTCATGACTTAATCAGAGCTTCCCTGATACGGACAAATGACATGGCGGGATTGCTCGATTTAACCGCCAGCAGCTTACCTGCTTGATGGCGTTCACTCATATGGTTGCGCACTCGTCGTGCGCCCTGTCCGGTATGAGAAGATTTGGTAAAAACAGGTGCAGGTTTATGAAATGAGTTACGATCCAACGGTGTTAAAAAAACGGTGTTCTGACCTTAATCAAGGTTTCGGAATGGCGATCGACTGGATCAGGGAAGTGCGGGAAACGGCGCCAGGACTGAATCGTGTCGCTAATAGCATGGTGCACTATTCGCGCCTCGAGCGCAATAAAGCCACTCGGCTTGCAAAGGCCCTGGATCAGCCTGTATCTATCGGGTTTTTCGGGATGTCACAGGGTGGAAAATCCTACTTGATTTCATCACTTGCTGCCGGGGGAAACGGGCAGCTCGAGTTTGATCTGGGCGCCGAGCGGCTGAATTTTATTCAGCATATCAATCCGGTCGGAGGTGGTAAGGAAGCGACCGGTCTGGTTACCCGATTTACGCGCCAACCCTATCATGCGCCAGACAAATTTCCCATCCATTTGAGTCTTTTCTCCGAAGCCGATGTGATCAAGGTTCTGGGCAACTCGTTTTTTAACGATTTTGATCATCAGCGGGTAAAGTATGATACCGATCCGACACATATCCGCGCCGTGCTGCTTGAACTTGAGCGTCAGGCTTTGCCTGATCCGCAACCCGGCATCAGCGCCGATGACGTAGTGGATATTCAGGCATATTTTGAGGACCATTTCAGCAATGCCATGAAACCGCTTGCCGGTGATTACTGGCCGACGGCGGTGGAATTAGCCCCTGTGTTGTCTCCTGCGAACCGAGCAAAGCTCTTTTCAGTACTGTGGGGCCAGATCATGCCTTTGACGGATGTTTATACCATGCTGCGCAGCGCCCTCGAACAAGCGAATTTCGCTGATGTTATCTATGCGCCAATTCATATCCTGGTGGAACGGGATGCGCGCGGAAACTGGGTGCAGGGGCAAAATCTCATGAATGTGGATATTCTGGAAAAACTAGGGGATGCGCAGGACGATGTGATTGAAGTGCTGCCATCCAAAGATGGAACAGCCATGGATCCCATTCGTCTGCCGCGCGCCACACTGGCCGCGTTGACCGCGGAAATACGCTTTCAACTGGCTGAGGCGCCACAGGCGGAGATGCTGGAACATACGGATCTGCTCGATTTTCCGGGTTATCGGGGACGTTTGTCGATCACCAGTCTGAATGATGTACGGACTCAAATGCGCAATGAACAGGTGGATCCGGTAGCGCAACTGGTGCTGCGTGGAAAAGTAGCCTATCTTTTCGAGCGCTATACCACCCAGCAAGTCATGAATGTATTAGTCATGTGTACACCTTCGCACAAGCAGATGGATGTCAATACGCTCGGTCCGGCCCTTGATGAGTGGGTCAGTGCCACGCAGGGGGGGAGTCCGCAAATGCGTCAGGAAAAGGAAACGGGGCTTTTTTGGGCAGTCACCATGTTCGATTTCAAGCTCGCGCCCGTTCCGGATCAGACCGAGGACATGATGCGTATCGGCTGGCAGGATATGTTGAAAATGACAGTGATGGAGCGTTTTGGACAATATTCCTGGATTCATGAATGGCGAGCGGGGCAAGCGTTTAACAACATTTTCCTGGTGCGTAAACCATGCATGGCGGCAGGGATCATCGAAACCAGAAACGGACGGGAGCTTGATCTACTGCCCGATCAGAGCACCCGGCTGGCGCAGTTGCAGCGCAGTTTTCTCGACAGTGAGATGGCGCGCAAATATATCTTGGATGCACCAAAATCGTGGGATGAGATGATCGGCATGAACAATGGTGGGATTCGTTATCTAATCGAACGTCTGAAAAATGCGGCGCGTGTCGAATACAAGCTCAAACGCATCGAGGAACAGATTGATGAGATGACGGAAAGAACCCTGTCAAGACTGGGTTACTTTTACCATCGGGAAGGCGCTGGCGCGTTGGCTGAGAAGAATAAAATGGTGAAACAAATTATTGCCGCGCTTGCGCCAAGAGCGGGACGATTCGCAGAATTGATGCATGCTTTGCAGTTGAATGATGAGCGTTTACTGCCAGTATATCTGCGTTCCAAACCAAACGGTGAACCGAATGAAGACGCTGAATCTGAACCGGAAAAAACTTCCAACATGGATTGGGACGCCATGGATGCACTGGTCAGCCTGGATCTGGGGATGAATGACGCACCTGAACACCCGGCATCTGAGGTGAAATCTGATCACGCTACATCGTTCGCTCATGATGCCATGGCGGACTGGATTCAAAAAATGCGCAGCCTGTCGGAAAATGAGAGCACTCCGATATTCCTCGGTCTTCCGGTCAGAATACTCGACCAAATCGTTGATGAATTGGTTACTGCGGCTGATCGCGTGCAACTCGAACCAAGGCTGGTGCAAAGTCTTGCTGAAGGTGAAAAAAGGGTTTCCGTCATGCGCCAGACTTTGGCGCAGCGCCAGGTTCTGGTGGCACAACGCCACATCAATAATTTCCTTGCTTATCTGGATTTGGCGAATAAACCTCTGGAAGCGCGTCCTTTCTCGATGGAAAAATCCGGACGCCGTGCGTTTGAGCCGCCACCACCTATCTCGGGGCGCAATCTGCCTCAACTTTCGAAACAGCCTTTCAACTTTTCCGGGCGTTATATCATGGACTGGTTTGGCGCTTTTGAGAAGTTGGCACAGGATAACGCTGGTTATACGGCGGGTCGGGAAATCTCGCCGCAGCAAAATGCAAGATTGGGAGAAATTCTAGAGCTGATTGATTCCAGATCGGATGCTCCGCCTTCATTGGAGAAAACCGATGACTGAATGCGTGGTACAGCCCAAGGGTCCTGGAGAAGCGGATTTGTCTATCCGCGGAGCCGAGGTGGAACAATCCATTCGGGCGGCTTTTCAGCGTTCGGCGGATTATAAGTATCTTGGTAATCCGGATCATGGGGATGAAATGTGGCAGACCGCTGAGGGTTGGCATGAGCTGCGGGGTGAAAGCGCAAATCAGCCAGAGTGGTGTGGCAGGCTAGATTCTCGCATGATTGATGCCCTGATTGCAGCGTCTCCAGGTGCAGTACAGATGACTTTTACTGATATCCATGGCGTCAGGAAAACAGCTCTGCTCAGGATTGAAGGTCGTTTGCTCGGATCCGTCGCTAGAAAAATATCCGGGCCTATGGCTAAAATAGAACCGGTAGCCAAGCTTGTTGGTGAGACCGACCCAATCACAGATTTACCGAGTTCTGCCGATTCGAATGATGGCCTGGATCCACTAAAACCTCAGGATGCGATGGATGTGCAAGCTGGCGCAGAAAATCCTGAAGCGAAACGAGTGGTTAAAATTCGCCGTTGGTTGTACCTTCTGGTATTCCTGCTGTTGTTAGTCGGCGCGTTGATAGGGTTCGCGCAGTACTTCGGATGGTTTCGTGACCATACAAAGGGGACTGTTGCGAAAGACGAGGTTCCGGCTGTTGAGGAAGTTGTGACGTTCGACGATAAAAAAATTGACGGCGGCTCCGATGATGGAACCGGATCGAAAACGCCTCCCGAACAGAGCTCCACGAACCAGCGGACAGAGTTGCGAGGCCGTTCCCGGGCGCAAGCCTATCTGTCGGGCACGGATGCGCTCGATCCTGAGGCCATGTTTGCCCAAGGGCACGTGTGGGAACAGGAAAATGATTGTGATGCCGCCATGATCGTTTATCATGGGGCTGCTCAGCGCGATGCCGCCATGGCGGCTGAATATGCGCGGCGCTATGATCCGGATACCTATACGCAAGGCGGATGCATTGCTGCTTCGCATGGCGAGACTGCCGCCTACTGGTATGAAAAGGCTGCCGAGGAAGGCGACGTCACATCGCAGCGGCAACTGGGTAAAATACTCATTCAGAGCTATCCATCGGGCATTTTACATGAACAGGGTTTGCAATGGTTGCGCCAGGCGGCGCAGGCGGGCGATACCGAGGCACAGGCTATATTACAAGCGCGGTGAAACCAGGGAACCTCTTGTATCTTCCAC
>DEIQ01000099.1:0-2663 GCA_002352565.1 Proteobacteria bacterium UBA2770
GATCTCGATTCGTTCGCGATTCTGAGCGCTCCGGTGATCGATGATCAGGGTGATATTTATTTGTGTGACAGCAACCAGATCTGGGCCTTCCATGGTGATGGCGCTGTAAAGTGGAGCGCCCCCTTACCGGCGGATTCCAAGTCGTGCCTTTCTGTCCAGTTTATCGATTCAGCACTTATAGCCGTGACCGGCGACGGAATCATCATCGCCCATCGGCGTAATGACGGAACTCACGCTGCACAGCCTTTACAATTGCCGGTGCAATCTTCCTACCGAGGCAATACTTTTGACCGTCTCCCCAATCGGGTGATGCCTGGGTATTGGGGAACCGATCCTGAAATCATACAGGAAGTCGTTGCGGTTTTTCTGGGTTTGCGCTGGCCCATTACCAACACTCCGGCCGTGCATCCGCAACGTCCCAGAATCTATATAAGCGCGCCGGATATGGATGGCACTTCTTCGATATTTGCTGTCGATCTTGATCTGGAACAAGGCGAATTCTCCATCGCCTTCAGAAGCGATCTCAAACGGCAAGGCAGCGCCAGCAGCCCGACGGTTTCCCCGGATGGAAGTCGTGTTTATGTTGCGGATGGCAGCAATGCCATGGCAGCCATTGATGCCGTAGATGGCCGTATCCTGTGGAATGTGGATACCCCCAACGTAATACCAATCGTATCTTCTCCGAGTGTTGGCGCCGATGGCACCATTTATGTGACAGCGGGCGGTGTTATCGCCATGCGTTCCGATGGCATGATTCTATGGCGGCGCAGCTTTGCCGACGCCAGCCCAAGTCAAGCTGACAGTGTCGTCACCGCAGGTCCCAATGCGTTATACGTCGTGGTGCTTGAGGGAGGGCTGGCTTATTATAATTTAAGACAGCCACAAGCCAAATTTTACGTACTGAATCCTGAAACGGGTGAGAATCTTTCCGATCCCGTCGCGCTTTCTCACTCAAGCGAAGCTTATATTACGGTCGATAATCAGGGCTGGGCCTATATCACGCATCTGGGATGGGGCACCAATGAACCCGGTGGCGGCGGTGTTACAGCGCTGAAACCGGTCACTGACTGAGATCACTAAAACCTGTGATCCGGGCGTCGGCTATAATTTACTGCCTGCGTCCCGACACCAGGATTAGCTGTCTTTATCTTTCCTGCAATGAGTCCTTGTGCGACATTTAAATAACTTCAACCCCTTAAGGGTAAAATACGACGGCAGATTTGATTCATTTCATCTTTCACCACTTTTGGGGCTTTCATGCTATGTTGCGAATGATATTTGTTTTTACTTTAACCTTCACGCTTTTCATGGCAAAAAGCACGGCCGCATTTTCTCCTCCCTATGCCGATACGCCATGGCCCGCGACCCACGCCGATAGCCGCAATTCTGCTTCTGTAAATTTTCCGCTGCCCACCAAACTTGAAATAGCCTGGGAAATATTGAAAGAACAACCCATTTTTTTTGGAGCCACTATCGGGCCCAACGAGCTGATATACGTGACTGGTGGTCAGGGGCGAGGCTACAGTCATCTGACAGCCTTTGATCGCTCCGGGCGCATTGCGTGGCAGGCTCCGGAATATAAAACATCTGATGATCTCGATTCGTTCGCGATTCTGAGTGCCCCGGTGATTGATGATCAGGGTGATGTTTATTTGTGTGACAGCAACCAGATCTGGGCCTTTCATGGTGATGGCGCTGTCAAGTGGAGCGCCCCCTTGCCGGCGGATTCCAAGACATGCCTTTCTGCCCAGTTTATCGATTCGGCGCTTATAGCCGTGACCGGCGACGGAATCATCATAGCCCATCGGCGTGATGATGGAACTCCTGCTGCGCAGCCTTTACAATTGCCGGTGCAACCATCTTACCGCGATAATACTTTCGAGCAAATCCCCAATCGCATCATGCCAGGATATTGGGGGATCGACCCGGAAATCATCAAAGAAGTTACTGCGGTTTTTTGGGGTGGGCGCTGGCCTGTTACCAACACCCCGGCCGTACATCCGCAACGTCCCCGGATCTATATCAGCGCCCCTGATCTTGATGGCGTTTCCTCGGTATTTGCCGTCGATTTTGATCTGAAACAAGGCGAATTCTCCATCGCCTTCAAAAGCAATCTCAAGCATCGAGGCAGCGCCACCAGCCCGACGATTTCTCCGGATGGAAATTATATTTATATTGCGGATGGCCGCTATACCATGACGGCCATCAATGCCGTGGATGGTCATATCATATGGGATGTGGATATCCCCAACCTGATACCGATCGTATCCTCTCCGAGTGTTGGCGCCGATGGAACGATTTATGTGACATCGGGCGCCGTCACCGCCGTGCGTCCCGATGGCACCATTTTATGGCAGCGCAAATTTTCTGGAGTCCAGTTTGCGAAACCTGACAGTGTCATCACCGCAGGGCCGAATGCATTATATGTCGTGGTGCTTGAGAGAGCAGGTGTTTTTTATAATATGCTGCGGCCACAACCCAAGTCACGACCGAAATTCTACATATTGAGCCCGGAAACAGGTGAAAATCTTTCGGATCCTGTCGCGCTTTCCCACTCGAGCGAGGCTCTGATTACGGTCGACAATCAGGGCTGGGCTTATGTCACGCATCTGGGATGGAGCACCAATCAACCCAATGGCGGCGGTGTCACAGCACTGAAGCCG
>DEIQ01000099.1:2728-32521 GCA_002352565.1 Proteobacteria bacterium UBA2770
ATCTGAATAACTTCAGCGTCTTTAAGTTCAAGAATCACTTAAGGAAGCTCTGATCAAACAATACTGCGGCAGATTACACCCTTCCTGTTCCACATTGGGATGCGATCTGCTGAGCAACATCTGTTTTACTACTTATTACGGTATACTTTTAACAGTTCCCAGCCACCCTCAGGCAGATCATCCTTAGGATCGGTCATCAGATTCATCGGATTGGCAGTTCCCATATAAAGCGCCTCGGGCGTCGAAACCATGGATCGAATGCCGAAATTAGCCAGATTGCCAAAACCATCTTTAGTCACGAGGATAGCCGGTTTATCAGGGCTCGGGAAACGGTATACATCTGCGCCATGCGTGGAATACGGCTGGAAACCACCGGGATCGGCCAGCCAGTTCAGAAACGGGCCATACTCCAGATCGCCTATCGATGGCAGCCCTTCGAACAACACAGTTCGTACCATCCACGAACCATCAGCAGTTCCGACAAACAATTCTCCATCATGCTCGGCCATAGACCACAGATAAGTATTGGAAGGGTTGCCGAATCCGGCTTTCCCGAACAGGGGAGATCCAGTGAGATTAGGAGCATCCCTCCAGTCACGCTGACCAAAAGGATCGTCTCCGGGAGGCATGTAGGTCGGCATGGTTTCCGCGCCATAGAGCAGATCCACTTCCCGGCTCTCGTCCTCAAAGTTCCTGCCCCTAAAAATGGCACTTGCCCTGACAGCACCATTAAGAACAATCCTTGCGGCGGCTGCCAGTGGCTGTTCCGAACCCTCAATCAATTCAGGATAAACCAGCATATAAATGCCCGCTGCAGCAATAGGTTGGCTCATCGTACCCCAGAACAGATAATCACCATAAGAAGCCATGGCGCCACCCAGATATGTTCGTGCAATCAAAGGATCCGGCTCATATTCACCGACATTCCAGACACTTGTCCAATTTTCAGCCTGATCCTGTGCCAGAAAGCCCTTTTCATTCAGCGCCGGGCTCATGAACAGTTCGCTCATGCCGGCATTAACGCTAGCCCAGGTGTTCGCATACAATCTTCCCTTGTGCTCAGCAAGATAAGCTGGTTCATTGTTCATACGACCCACTTCAACAAAGGCAAACGGGTCCAAACGAGATCCATTCCAGCGCAGAATCGATCCCCCGCCACTGTATCCTTGCAAGGGGTCGCCTTCGCCCAGTTCTTTCACTCCAACATATAGATAATTGTCTACAACGGTAAACTGGCGCGCATTGGTTAAATGACCAAAAACTTTTGACCCCAAATATTCGCTGCTCTCTGCGTCAAAAGCCAGCATAGTCAATCCGTCAAAACCCGTATCCGGATCAAAATGCTGACCCGCCATAAAGATCAGGCCATCATGATATCCTGCTGCCCTGAATCCGAAGGTTCTCTGCACTACAGGATCATCCGGCGTAGCATTTTTTAATTGCCTGGCATCCGGATCATACATATAGACATTAGGTGGACGCCAATCACCCAGACTGGGCCTGCCTGGGTTACTGACACTCTGCTCGAACTCGCACACATAAGAGCTGTTTACGTTGGCCAGACTGGAGCCGCCAAAAATATCCCCGACGACATCGGAGAGAAAGGACGTCGCCACAAAATTGGCGCAAATATAATTAGCGACGGTTCCAAACCACAGTCTACCGCGTGAATCCTGCGTCATTCCCCAAATATAAGCCTCATTCACCTTGGGCACGCCCTGTTCACAGGGCGGACCATCCGGGCGCGGCTGGCCAATGCCGACGAAACATTCATCCGGCTGCGCCTTGGCAAGCAGATCTACCCGATAACCATCGGCGCGGCTCTCCCGTGCTACATAAGGCGCTGAGTCAAACAACCTGCCAATAGCAAAAGAAGGACTCCCGAAGATCGGAAAAAGCGAAAGGCAGAGGGCGAGCCGACACAAAAACCCGATGATTCGTGAGCGAAGACAACAACCAATAAACTGCGCAGCATTAAAGATCATTTTCTTGGCTTCCTTGATTATTTTCTGGAGAAGACCCCCGCCCCAATGATTTGTGCGGGTAGCCTCGAATGGCTATCAATTCCCACCCTCCTTCAGGTTGATCATCATCGGGATTGGCCAACAGATTGAAAGGATTAGCGGTAGCTACATAGAGCACCCCTTTATGAACCAGCATGTTTCGGATACCAATATTGGAATAATTACCCAGACCATCCTCACTGATAGCTACGGCAGGCTCTTCCGGTGAAGGAAACATCATCAGATCGGCGCCATAGGGACCGATATCGGCTGCTCTGGGTTGCTGGTTTTCAGGCCAGCGCCACGGATGCAGAAACCTTTCTTCGAGAGCGCGAGCTTCTTCGCGAAGATTATAGGAGAAATCGTAGGTACCCACATAAAGCCGATTATCGTAAACCGCCATGCTCCAGCCATAAACATTGAAAAAGCGGTCAAAACCCGACCTGCCGAATTTGTGCGGTTCCATCTTGCTCTGCTGCATTCCCGACAAGATGATGCTATCGCTTAATCGAATATGTGTAACGGACATCCAGTCATCTGCGTACAAAGGCTCGAGTACGGGAGCCTCGGAAAAATTACGCCCCCGGAACACAGCCATGCTGCGCCAAGCGCTGGAGAGCCGGGAAACTATCAAAATATTCAGCCCTTCCCCATAAACTTCCTTCAATTTGTAAGGCGCCATACCTGGAAGATGCATGGTGCTCCAATAAAGATATCCCCCATAGGACGCCATTGCGCCACCAAAATAAGTTTGCGCTATCACGGGATCCGGATCATAGTCGGAAGCCTGCCAAACCTTCTGCCATTGATCGCGATTTTCGAGATTCAGCCCTTCATCGCCTAGCAACGGACTCATATACAAAACCGATCCACCAGGCTCAGCGCCCACCACAGGCCAGGTATTAGCAAACAAACGACCTTCATGTTCCGCCAAATAGGCGGCCTCCTGACCCAGTTCGGCAACCACCTCAAATAGAAACGGATCATTACGCGTCCCATTCCAGCGGAAAACCAGGCCATGTCCGTCTTCTTTCCCGCCAGCCACATAAACACCCTGTGAACTCTGAATCCACTGGCGCATATTGCGTAATTCAGGCAGAGTATGGGTAGCGATCAACGCACCGCTGACGGTATCAAAGGCAAAGAGATTCACGCCTTTATCGAAACGCTGACCGGCATAAATAACCACATCCTCACTGGCAAAAGCCGAGCGCAATCCCACAGTCTCATATAACAACGGATTTTGTAACGGCGTAAAATCTTCCAGCCGCGCGGTTTCCGGATGGTAGCGCAGAACCCGAGGAGGCCTCCAGTCACCCGGAGCGCCAGGCGGCAGATCAGGATAACCGCTCTCAATGCTCTCGCATACGAACGCTGAGGTCTGGTGCGGAGTGAACGTTGGTCCAACTTGCGGTAAGTTTGCGTTATACGCCAGGGGCGATTCAACACCGCACAGATAATTACTCACCGTACCCAGCCAGATATGTTCGCCATCGCTGGTCATTGACCATATGTAGGAACCATTAACTTTGGGCTGACCTCGCTGGCAGGGCGGAGAACCACTGGACGGCTCACCCACAGCCACAAAACATTCATCCGGCGTGGCTTTGGCCAGCAATTCGATCTGATGCTTAAGCTTTTGCGATTCTTCCTCCTGAGCTTGAACGGGAAAAGCGCAAAACGCATATGCTATGATCAGCGCTGCCGAACCATTCATTCCCACCCGAAACCAGGCCCATCTTTTGTCTTTTTTCAACATCACCACTCGATCTACTCCACAATCAAAAAGTCTCTGCCATCGTTCATACCTATCCCCGAACGATCGTACACCGTTGAAGATAGCTCTTGCAAAGCCGAACATTAACCGACACCTTAACTATCGATTCATATCCGCGCCATTTTTTGATGCTCAATGCGTATCTCCAAGAAACCTCTGATCAAGTCTGGGCGAAGGTGATTGTGATTCATTATGTTCAGATTCAAGACGACAATCGCGCGGGTTAGCAGGGCTATTGCGGAGATTGTCAACAATGAAGCTGGATATAATGGACTCAAGAACCGAATTCATGACTTGATCAGAGGTTCCCTAACCTCGCATTCTTAATCACCACGTTCATTATACTGATGCTCGACGAAAGCCGTAACCGCGATATTGAACTGATTGATCCATTGATCGAGCGTCAGCGCCTTCAATTTAAGCTCGTTGCTGGAAGTCGCCATTTATTCGACCATGGCTCCACTGGCCTGCATTCTGCCATTGATGTCATCCAGAGCCAAGGCGAGTTGAATCATGGGTTCAGGCTGCCGCGAGCTGCTATCCGCGATATGTTCCATCAGTCGCGCCGATGCGCACAACTCTTCCTATTATATCATGCAAGGCTTTTTCTGCGGCGTGAATTTGTTCCTTTGAGAATTTCCGGCTAAAGCACAGGCCGCAAATTCCAGCCAGCCGTTGCGGGCAATAACCACAATGGCTGCAGGAGCAGGTTGATTGCTGTAGTTACCTCATCTCTCATTTTTGGGGATGATCTCCAACACACTTTCCGGAGGGCGGCCGATTGAGGCTTTACCCGCAGAAAACACAATAGGTCGTTCAATCAGGCGCGGATGTTTAGTCATGGCGTTAATCAACGCATCCTCGCTTAATGTTGAATTATCCAGATCGTTGTCTTCATATTCAGCTTCACCTTTGCGCATCAGTGCACGCGCGCTGTCCATGCCTAATAATGACAGGGTATTTTTGATCTCATCAACACTCGGCGGGGTATCCAGGTAAGTGATAATCCTTGGCTCGATACCCTGTTCCTGCAGGATCGCAAGGGTAGCACGGGATTTTGAACAGCGAGGGTTATGCCAGATAGTTACATTCATAGAGGTACCTTTAATGTGAAGAATTAATAAGCGGTTGTTGTAACGCCTAATGGTTGTCTATGAGTGCTGTACAGTATGATCATCAACGTTCATTATTCTCAGAGAATAGCCTCTGACACTTGCTAATCCCCAACCTCCTTCAGGTTGATCATCGTTAATGTCAGTCAACAAGTTCAAGGGATTAGCGGCGCCTATATAGTATAGTATAGCCAGCACGTTGCATATTCCGGTGTCAGCATAAGCTCCCAACCATCCTCACTTATAGCGACAGCCAGTTCATCGGGGAATCGGGGCATCATCGGATCGGCGTCATAGGAACCGATATCGGCTTCCCTGGACCGCTGGATTTCAGGTCAGCGCCATAGCTGCAAAACCCGATCTTCGAGGGCGCGAGCTTCCGCAGCATTCAATGCCAGGATATTGGTCTGAAAGACCACATCGCTGACCAATTTAAGCATGGCGCCAATCTCATGCCCGGTCGTGACTGGCATTTTTTGACGTAAAATGCGCCGAACTACTCATTTCTTCAAATAAGATGTGGGAAATTGCACCAGACTCGCCGCCTGCTGATGGAAAGTTCGTTGGCCCAGATCGTTTCCTGCCTGCCACACCCGGGGGCTGCCATGATGAACCCTTGTGAGCATGTGGTGCAACGCTTTAGATGATTGAGGTTTTGAGCCAAATTCCTGAAATTCGGCTGTTCGAAGTCTTCTTGCGTAACTCCGGGCGCTCAAATCGCCTGTGGCGATTTGAGAAAAACATCCTCAGAAACACTAATAGAACAACTCTGACGTTCCATAAGACGAGACCTCGGCATATTGACATCCTCACTGCCCTAAAGGGCGGCGATTCCTGCTAAGCGGCTTGCGCCGCCCTTTCGGAGGGTTCGTGCTTCAACGAAGCCGCCACGGTTGCCCGTGGTCTTACTGCCTCTCCACACGCTAACACGGCATGACCTGCCGCGATTTCAATATAGCAAAATTTCACGATCACCACCACCCCCATAGATCCCACTGATTAGGTACCTGATCAGGAAATGGATTCGTTGTGTCTTGGAAACCTGTTCGCATCTCTAAGCCAATCGCATAAAGCTTGATTTTTATGGTATTACAAATCAAATTGCACCGGGTCGACACCGACTGCATGGCAAATTTCACGCACTACCTTCTTTTCATCGTCATCAAAATCACCATCCGCTGCGCCAATGACGATACCCAACTGAATCAAGGTCCGTGCCAGTTCTTCTTTCTTCTTCAATTTGCCGATCACCTGCAAGGCTTCGATCTTGCCAAAATCGAAATCGCCGGAAAGTTTAGTGCAATAATAACTAAAACGTTCCTGCAACTGCACGACATCGAAATGACTCAGCGCCGGATTTGAAGCGATAAATCCGGCTGTCTTCTGGCGCTCCTCGGCACTGATGTTACCATCGGCGGCTGCAATCAAAGCACAGGTTGCCGTAACTGCTTCGGAAAAATCCTTATTACGAATACGCCCTACCTGCTGTTGCAACGAATCGTTCATATTGGAAACACTGGATTTTACATTATCCCATATACCCATCATTCACCTCCAATCAATGGTCAATAAAATCTGAATTGCATGCCGTTCCGCCCATTTCAATCATCGCTGACATCATTTCCTGGGCGCATAACGGGTCAGCTTACGTTGCAAAGTTCGGCGATGCATATTCAACGCACGCGCCGTTGCGGAGATGTTGCCGTCATATTCCGCCAGAACCTTTTGAATATGTTCCCACTCCAGTTTGGCTAAAGAGGTGGGTTGATCGCACCCAGCCATATCGTCCTGACGCGCATCAAGACAGGTTCCATGAAAAGACTGCAAAATACTGTCCACGCGTACCGGCTTGGCCAGATAATAATCGGCGCCAAGCTTGATGGCCTGAACCGCCGTCGGAATACTCGCATAGCCGGTCAGAATCACAATACGCATGTTATTTTGTATGGCTTTGAATGCCTGAACCAGCGCGAGACCGTTTTCATTGCCATGCAATCGCAGATCAAGCACCGCGAACCTGGGACGTTCCGAACGAATCAATGCCAGAGCTTCATCACAGGTTGCCGCACTTAATGGCGTTATCCGCCGACGCGCAAAGGCAGCGCATAAGACATGACGAAATGCGTCATCATCATCCACAACCAGAATCGCTTCACCTTCCCATTCAGTCATTCTTTAAATATGCCAAAGCTGGAATTATGATATTGCACTCTGGTCCAAACCAGGGTTTTCAAGAGGATTATTAACTTTTAAAGGTAACATAATCGAAACCCGCGTACCACCATGCGCGATTATGTGTATGCTCATATGACCGCCATATCGCTCGACCACGCTGCGGGCGAGCAACAGCCCCAGACCATGACCCTGGCTCTTGCTGGTAAACACAGTTTCTCCTGCAAGCTTCATGGCTCTTCCGGGAAAACCCGAACCTTTGTCCTCAATATCGAAACGCAGTTCATCCCCATCCCAATCAAGCCGGAAATATACATATTGCGGAGAAGCATCAGCCGCATTATCCAATATGCTGAAAAGAGCATGAGCCAGACTCTCATCGGCCAGCAAACATGGCGAAGGTGAACTGCCCACCGTATGACAGCGCAATGATGCATAACCGCGCATGGCCCTCCAGCGCTGGGCAATTTGTTCAAAAAACGCTTCTGCCTCCATGTACTGTCCTGCCTGCACGCGTTCTGAACCTGCGGTCGCAAGAATATTTTCCAGCGCCTCGTGGCAACGGTCTACCTGCTGGCGCAAGATATGGAGATCATCGCATAGATTAAGACCTTCCTCGTGCCTGACTTCCATCTCGTCCACCACTACCATCATGGTCGCCAATGGCGTTGAGAGGGTGTGCGCCGCACCAGCCGCCAGAGTACCCAGCGCAATGATACGCTCGTCACGCATATGCTTCTCCCGCATGGTCATTAAAATCGCTTCGCCCTGGCGTAACTGATGCGCCATATTGCTCAAAACAATCACAATCAGCAACGTGGCTACCAGAAAACTGATCCACATTCCCCAAAGATGAAGATTCATCATTGCCTGATGGCTGAAAAACGAGGGTAAAGGCAGGTAAACAAACATCAGCGTGGTATATCCCAGCACCGCCATCAATGCCAGCATCACTGTTGTGCGGAATGAAAGAATAGCGGCAGCAAATGCCAGCGGCGGAAGATACAAGGAGGTGAACGGATTGGTATAGCCCCCATTCAGTACCAGTATCGCACTCAAAGCCATAATCTCCATGACCAAATGAGCAGACAGCAATTCTTCGGACACTGCCAGAGGACGTAAAAGCAAACGTTGCTCGTATAGCGTAGCGCCCATCAGTAAAATCAGCACGCCAGCATTGGGCAGAATCAACACCGGCATGTCGGCAACCAGACGTGCAAGCAAGAGGAGCAAAGCCGTCATCGCCATCCAGCTGTAGCGGAATATCACCAGCCAGCGCACGTATTTCCGAGCCAGTCCTTTATCAGAGCTTGATACGGCTTTCCAATTCCGAAACCATCTATCCATCATGTCAACGGCTTAAATTACGTAAAATGGCGCGACGCTCGCGAAAAAACGCCTGTAACAGCTCAACACAGATTGGTGCCAGAACATCTCCACGGAAAGCAACGCGATATGGCAAGACAGGATCTTCAAACAACCTGTGGACGCTCAAGACACAACCCGCCTTGGGATCGCGGGCGCCAAATACGACCCGATCCAGCCTTGCATGCAAAATAGCGCCGACGCACATCAGGCAGGGCTCCATAGTGGTATAGAGTTCACAGCCAACCAGCCGGTAATTGCCGATCTTCACCGACGCATCCCTGATAGCCTGAATTTCCGCATGTGCGGTAGGATCAGATAAACCAATCGGGCAATTCCACCCTTCCCCTTGCAGTGCTCCGTTAGCAACCACAATGGCGCCCACTGGAACCTCACCACGGTCCCGGGCTTTTTCAGCCATGCTAATCGCCCGATACATCCAGTATTCATCCCTGTCTTCGCAGATATTCATGCCGGACGTTCCTGATCAATGAATCCAATTGCTGTCATGATTTTCATCGAAATCAAGTACAATGACTGATGATAGTACAAATAATCATCCTATTATTATTGATGTCATCATTTCGGCTTGTTATAGTCTAATACATTAACCAGTTTTAGAGATGATGACCTCTGGTGGCAGATAGTTAAAAATATCTTGATAGATCGCCATCATTGTCTTGCGAATTTTGCTGCCGACAGCAGGAAAATGATTTTCCACACAAACTTTTAAAGAATCTGGATATCCACCATGTTTATTCGATTTCCGGCAAATCATCATCACCCTTGGGTTCGAATGCGCCCTAATAGTCGGCTTGGCGTCACAAACAACCTGTTGACGCTCCTACCCAGGCTTATTTATCACCAAAAAGTGTATAAGAGAATTTTCTATGAAAAGAATATTAGTCAATGGAACGCAGCCCGAAGAATTACGGGTAGCCTTGATCGAGGAACATAAATTATTCGATTTTGATATTGAATATCCCAGTGGGGCAGAAAAAAAATCCAACATCTATAAGGGTAAAATCAGTCGCATTGAGGCGAGTCTCGAAGCAGCCTTCGTCGATATTGGATCAGAAAAACACGGTTTTCTGCCTTTCAAGGAAGTCGCGCCCCGCTATTACCGTCCTTCAAGCAAAGAAAGCGATCACCGCCCAACCATCAAGGAAGCATTGACCGCAGGGCAGGAATTGATTGTTCAGGTGGAAAAGGATGAGCGGGGCACCAAAGGGGCCGCTCTAACCACCTACCTCAGCCTGCCTGGAAGATATCTGGTTTTAATGCCGCATAATCCCAAAGCTGGCGGCATATCTCGCCGAATTGAAGGAGAAGACCGCACCGAGTTGCGAGAACATCTGAACGCTCTCAATAAACCCGAGGATATGGGATTGATTGTGCGCACAGCAGGTTCCGGAAAACAGGAAAAAGAGCTGCAATGGGATCTCGATTATTTGCTCAAGTTATGGCAGGCTATTGAACACGCTGGGCAAAGCCATACCGCTCCCAGCCTCATTTATCAGGACAGCAGCCTGTTAATCCGGGTTCTCAGGGATTACCTTCGAAGCGATGTGGAAGAAATTCTGATTGATGATCCGGTATTATTTGAAGAAGCCCGCGAATTCGTGGGAAAAGTGATTCCCACCTATCTTTCCCGCCTCAACCGTTACCAGGAAAAAACCCCTCTATTTGCCCGCTTCAATATCGAAGCCCAGATCGAAGGTGCATTCGATCGTATCGTTCAACTGCCTTCCGGAGGTTCGATTGTTTTCGATTACGGGGAAGCCTTGACCGCCATTGATATCAATTCAGCGCGCTCAACCAAAGGGTCGGATATCGAGGACACAGCGCTGAATACCAATGTCGAGGCAGCGGAGGAGATCGCCCGCCAACTCCGGCTTAGAGATCTGGGTGGGCTGCTGGTCATCGACTTTATCGATATGCATTCACCCAAACATCAACATCAGGTGGAACAAGTCCTGCGCGAGGCCATGAAACCTGATCGTGCCAGAGTTCAGATCGGTAGAATCTCGCGTTTCGGTCTGATGGAGATGTCCCGCCAGCGATTGCGCACTTCTCTGGGGGAATCAAGCTACGTCAGTTGCCCGCGCTGTCAAGGACAGGGCACTATCAGAAATGACCGCTCGTTGGCACTTTCCATCCTCAGGCTGATTGAGGAAATGGCGCGCAAGGAGCGTACCGAGCACATAGCGGCATCATTGCCAGCGAGCGTTTCCAATTTTCTGTTAAACGAAAAGCGCGCGACATTGTCACACATTGAATTGAGCAATCAAGTCAAAATCACGATTGATGCAAACCCCGCCCTGCAGACACCACACTATTCGATTGAATGCACCCAAGGCAAGAAGACGGCCCCCACCCGGAACGATCGCCGCCAGACCCGCGAGCTTACCGGGGACATGAAGTCTTCGCATGCCTCAAGCAAAAAACCTTCCCCAGCTGATATCAATATTCCTGCCGTGTCCACGACTTTACCAAACTCTCCGCCCCCTGAAACAGCCGCCGTCAGCCAGGACTTGCCTGACATGATTCAAAGGATCAGCAAATTTCTTGTTCAAATCATCAATTATATGGGGGGGCAGTCCTTACCCGAAACCAGCGCCATCGTATTGCAATCACCTGAGAACAGTCATCCCGGAACTGCTGCTTCTCAGGAAACAGAGACAGCCAAAAGGAGTACGAACCGCAGGCGGCGGCGTGGTGGCAAAAGAAAGGACTCTCCAACAACAAGCAGCGAACCTGCACAGGTAGAAACTCAGGTAGAAACTCAGGTAGAAACGAATAACGCAACGGACGGGCAAAATGCCCCGCCAGCGAAGCCGCGCAATAGAAGAAGAAGGGCGCCGCGCAAAAGACCACCCGCTGCCATCAATCCCAACAATGTGCCACAGGATTCAATGCCTCAAGCCCCTTCATTGCTCCTGCCACTCCTGCCACCCCAAATGGATTATGAACCTGAACCGCCGCTAAAGTCAGATTCTTTCAATGAACTTGAGGAAAAGCATTAACAAGGAATTGCTTACAGTCCGAACTGATCCCTTAATAAAAACATAGAGACCTTTGCGGGAGACCAGGATGAAAAATGTTCCTATGGAACCTCTAATTAAGTCGTGAACCTGGCGCCTGCGGTGAGCGAAGTCGAACCCGCTTGCGGCCCTTGTGTCCAGCTTCTTTGTTGACAAGCTCCGCAATAGCCCTGCGAACCCGCGCGATTGTCGTCTCTAAATCTGAACATAATGAACCACCCCTGAGCTTCGCCCGGACTTGATCAGAGGTTCCATAAGGCACCGACGTTACCGGTATATATGCTATACTGAGTACGCAAGTGAGAATTCTTCATCATTTTAATTCATAAACTAATGATCATAAGGAGATGATTAATGGCTGATTACAGTTTTGAGGGTAAAGTTGCCATTGTTACCGGCGCCGGACACGGATTAGGGCGTTCTCATGCTCTCGAATTGGCCCGCCGAGGCGCCAAGGTCGTGATCAATGATCTTGGCGGTTCTATTGATGGCTCGGGCGGTTCAAGCGAAGCCGCGCTGAAAGTAGTGGAAGAAATAAAGGCTGCAGGTGGCGAAGCTATCGCTAACGGTGCTTCTGTTAGCGATCCCGCAGGAGCCCAGGGTCTGATTGATGATGCACTCAACCAGTTGGGTCGGCTGGATATCGTGATCAATAACGCAGGCATTCTGCGGGATAAGAGCTTCAAAAACATGATGCTTGAAGATTTTCGGGCAGTCATCGAGGTTCATCTGATGGGAACGATGCTGGTAACCAAAGCCGCCTGGCCGGTATTATATGAACAACAGTATGGCCGGATCGTTGTGACCAGTTCGGCTTCCGGTCTGTGGGGAAATTTTGGGCAGACCAATTACAGCGCCGCCAAACTGGGTATCGTAGGTTTCATGAATACCCTGGCCAAGGAAGGCGCAAAGAAGAACATCACAACCAACGCCATTTGCCCGATCGCAGGCACGCGTATGACTGCCAATCTGCTGCCCAAACAGATGGCCGATAAGCTAACCCCCGAACTGGTGACTCCAATGGTGGTTTATCTTTGCACCGACGACGCGCCTAACGGGTATATCATGCAGGCGGGCGGCGGGCGTTTCTACCGCGCCCAGATGATGGAAAATCAGGGAGCGAAATTGCCTGAGAACCCAACGGTCGAAGACGTCGCCGAAAAGTGGGCACAGATCTCCGATATGTCCAAAGCCAAACCCGGCGTAATGATGTAATCCAGTATCGATTCCGGATACCGCTACCTGGGTAGCGGTATCTTTTAATTGGCAGCACGTTTTCAGTTTCTGATGCGGCTGGGGAACGATCATTTATCAGGCTGCCAAGCACGATAATCTGCTCTTTTTATGTAGCAATTAGACCATGTGGCAGGGGAGTTCTCTACCCGGATGTAGGAAGGTTGAACAACCTGGAGACTGTCCTGTTCAGTACAAACAGCATAAGCCCACCCGTTTTTACTATGCGTTATGGGCCATTCAAAAATGACGATGATATGTAAAAATCTGAGCCGATCAACCTGACGCACCGTTTATACCAATCGTCAACCCATACGCCTCAGTTCAGATCACGGATATTTCTTCGCCCATAATCAATCAAAAATCCATGGGCAGCAATGCTGGCCACTCGGATCTGTGCACAAACCGAATCATGACTGTCAGCAGGTTTTCCATGCATTTTCGCCGCAGAATCGTTTTTATACTTTTATTTGGAACAATACTCTCGCTTGCGGATTTGTATCTATTAATGCGCTTCGCACGGGTTTTCAGCCCTCTTTTTCTACTGGGTGAAATTGTTCTGAGCGCGATACTGGGCATGGCTTTGCTAAAACGTTCACGTCTTATGCTCATGGGCATCTTTGCTGACCGATCACGCAGTAATATCAATTTACCGATTACTACGATCGTATATAAAGCGGTATTGAAAATATTGGGCGCCATGCTGCTGATTATGCCGGGTTTTATCACCGATATTATCGGAAGCTGGTTTATTCTCTCCAGCATAATCCCTATGGATTCTTCCCTGCAAGAGAACCCAACAGTAAAATATCAGCCTCAGCAATCAGATTCTTCACACAAAAAAGGGCGTATCATCGATATTCCACCCAGTGATGAGCATCACTGACCCTCCAGTCTCCATCATAGTCAATATCAGAGCATTATCTGCGCCCATGACCGGCGTTCAGCGTTATCTCGACTCCATTCTACAGCATACGCGCGGATTTGCTCCATGGACAACCGCAGCCCCCAGATTTAGCGCCAGAGGATGGAGAGGTCATTTGTGGGAACAGGTTGCACTTCCTGTAATAGCAGGGCGTTCTCTGTTGTGGAGCCCGGTCAACAGCGGACCATTATGCTACCCTCGACAGGTGGTAACCATCCATGATATGGCGCCTCTGGATCACCCGGAATGGTGCGGTCATGCTTTTGGATTCTGGTATCGGCGCATGCTGCCCCGGTTGGCGCAACAATGTGTCAGAATCGTGACGGTGTCTCATTTCAGCCGCCAACGCATTCTGGCGCATACCCATGTCGATCCCGAGCGAATCTCCGTAATACCCAACGGGGTGGATGCACGCTTCACCCCGGAGCGCCAAGATCAGAATGCTGCCATGCGCAAAGCGCTCAATCTCCCTCAGGGAAGATATGTGCTTAGTGTCGGTTCACTGGCTCCAAGAAAAAATATCGCCCGATTGCTTGAAGCCTGGCGTGAACAGGAGTCTCGTTTACCCAAGGATATGCATCTCATTCTCGCCGGTGATAACGCCAACCACATGACTGGCGGAAATATGGATCTCTCCTTTCCGCCGCGGACGCGGCAGCTCGGACATGTCCCGGATCAATGGCTTCCGGCACTCTATGCCAACGCCCATGTCTTTGCCTATATTTCCTGTTATGAAGGGTTTGGATTGCCTATTCTTGAGGCCATGGCCAGCGGCGTCCCGGTGCTTACCAGTAATCTGGGCGCTTTAGCCGATCTCGCCGGCGAAGCGGGTTGGCAAGTCGATCCTTATGATCTCTCAGAGATCGGTGACGGTTTGCGGCGGCTGGTAGAAGATGAAACCCTGCGCAGCCGCTTAATTCCTTCCGGTTTGTCCCTTGCCAGCCAATTTACATGGCAGCGCTGCGCCGATGCTACACGCGCTGTGCTCATTTCCACGGCACTGGCGACATAAGGAACCTCTCGAGAGGTTCCTTAATGCTCCGCAGATAGATTTTCGCTAGCGATTCTATAGTCCAGTGCTTTGGAAGGTCGAGAGCCTCTTGTCAATGAAACCATTACCTGATACATTTCCAGTGATGATACGATTTCTTTGAGCCTTGGTCTGGAAGATCGTTTTTTCCACCATTATCAGAGGAAGCATTGATGCTTGAATTATTAACCGCCAGTACACCGAATGGCTGGAAAGCTTCCATCGCACTTGAAGAAATGAGTTTGCCCTACAGCGTTCGCCCTATTAACCTGTCGGCGCATGAGCAAAAAGAGCCTTGGTTTTACCAACTGAACCCAAATGGTCGCATTCCGGTAATCATCGATCATGATCATGACGATCTGGTGGTGTTTGAATCTGGCGCCATACTGCTTTATCTCGCTGAATTGACCGGCCAGTTTCTGCCTGAAGGTCGCCGTGAGCGCTATCACGCCATTGAATGGCTGATGTTTCAAATGGGTGGCATAGGTCCCATGATGGGACAAGCCAATGTCTTTTTTCGCTATGCGCCTGAGCGAATTGATTATGCAATCGAGCGTTATCAGCGGGAATGTCGGCGTCTGTTTGAGGTACTCAACGGGCAATTACAACAGAGCCCTTTTTTAGCTGGAGAAGATTATTCCATCGCCGATATCGCAAACTGGTCGTGGGTGCACACCTATGAATGGAGCGGAGTGAACCTGGAAGGTTTGCCACATTTGCAGCGCTGGATTGATGAAATTGCCCTCCGCCCAGCTGTGCAACGTGGCCGAAACATACCACACCCGCCTGATTTCAGCGCCAATGAGAGCAAATCTCTGCGGGGTCAGGGAATCTTGGTTTAGAGAACCTCTGATTAAGTCTGGACGAAGCTCAGGTGCGATTCCTTATGTCCAGATTCCCGGGTTAAATTGCACAGGTTAGCAGGGTCATTGCGAAGATTGTCAGCAATGAAGCTGAGCCAGTAGGGGCGCAAGCGGATTCGACTTCGCTCACCGCAGACACCGAGTCATGACTTGTTCAGAGCTACCTTGGCAGGCTGTTAAAATTCGCTGAGTCGAGCCAGATACAAGGCAAAATCGAGCGAAAAAACGGAGTTTACACCTGTAAATGAGCACTTTGAGCTTGATTTTAACGCCGTAGATGGCCGAGTCAGTAGAAAAGCAACGGCTTGCCAGGCGACCCCAGAGTAAGCGCATCCGTATCATTAGAGCCGCCCGGCTGCATTCTACTGGGGATCAGGCTCTATCTCTATCCAATTGGCGATAGGAAAGGGCTTCGGCGATATACTCGGGCAGAATTTCAGCTTGACCGGCCATATCCATAATAGTATATGCCAGACGCAAAATTCTGTGCGCCGCCCGCGCCGAGAGCTGAAAGTGATCCATCGCCTGTAACAGCAGGGCTCTGGATGCGGGGTCGATAACTACTTCATGCTCCAGTCTCTGCGGATTCAAACCGGCATTGAGCGCTCCCTGACGTTGGAGTTGACGTTCTCTAACCTCCATTACACGTTTTTTGATGACAGCGCTGGATTCGCCCGATTCCGCATCGTGTTCGCCACCCAAAAGCTCGGAGGCCGACAGTGCACCCACTTCGACATGCATGTCGATTCTATCCCAAAGTGGTCCGGACAATCGACGCCTGTAACGCGCGATTTGCTCACTGCTGCAATGACATCGACCGGAAACATTGCCCAGATAACCGCAAGGGCAAGGGTTCATGGCGGCAATGAGCTGAAATCCTGCTGGATAAGTCGTTTTTGCCATGGCGCGACTCAAATGAACCTGCCCTGTTTCCAGCGGCTCGCGCAGAGCTTCCAGCGCAGCATGAGAAAACTCAGGCAACTCATCAAGAAACAACGTACCATGATGAGCCAGAGAAATTTCACCGGGACGCAGAATGCGCTGGTTCCCTCCGCCGCCACCAATAAGCGCAGCAACTGATGATCCATGATGAGGACTTCTAAAGGGGCGTTTCCTCCATTCACGCGAATGGAATCCACTCGAACTGATCGAGGCAATTGCCGCGCATTCCATAGATTCCTTTTTGCCAAGCTCAGGCAATAGTGTATTAAAGCGCTGGGCCAGCATAGACTTCCCGCTACCCGGAGGTCCAAAAAATAGTAGACTATGCCCCCCGGCAGCAGCAATTTCAAGTGCCCGTTTGGCATACGCCTGCCCCCTTACATCCTGTAGATCCGCGGCAGGTGCTTGATCAAAAGCTGGCGTTACTGTAAAGGAAGTCGAAGCTTCCAATACGGCCTCTCCATTCAAATAGGCGCAAATTTCAAGTAGATGGCGCGCCTGCCAAATATGCGCACTCTCCATAAGAGAAGCCTCAGCCGCGTTGGCTGAAGGAACAATCATGGAATGCCGGTCTGCACTGGCTGAAAGAAGCGCGGGCAATAAAGCCCGCACAGACCGAAGTTCTCCGCCCAAAGAAAGTTCGCCAAAAAATTCGATTCCCTCCACCGCATCCTTTTTTTTCAACTGACCGGAGGCCAGCAGAATACCAATGGCAATAGCCAGATCAAATCGACCACCTTCTTTAGGTAGATCTGCCGGGGCGAGGTTGACGGTAATCCGCCGATCGGGAAAACGGAACTGACAATTAACCAGGGCTGCCTTGACTCGTTCCTTGCTCTCACGCACCGCTGCTTCGGGAAGGCCCACGATGGCCAATCCTGGTAATCCATTGGCCACATGAACCTCAACCGTAACCAAAGGCGCGGATATCCCGACTGTGGCCCGGCTTAAAACGGTTGCCAAGGTGTTCATTTCAGAATAATGAGTAACGGGTACTGTAAAGAAATCATAGAAGAAAATCCTTCCCTTGCGCGATGCTTTACTTCAAGGAATCTCTGATTAATTCTGAACGAAGGTGATGGTGGTTACTTATGTTCAGATTCGAGACGACAATCGCGCGAGTTAGCAGGGCTATGGCGGAGATTGTCACCAAAGTGAGCATAAGGGCCGCAAGCGGGTTCGACTTCGCTCACCGCAGGCACCGGGTTCATGAATGGATCAGAGGTTCCCTAAAGAAAAGCCACTCAGAAATTTGAACAATACGCAAAAATCAAAAATTGGGATGATCATTTTTTTTTCTATCCTGAGCTTGACGCAATCCCTCGGCTTCTTTTTCCCGCAGGCGCTCTTCCAGTTCGGTTATCTGAAGACGCGTTCGAAGCAGTACCCGTTTCTGAATTTCAAATTCCTCACGTTCAACCATTCCCATGCGAGCCGCCATATCACGCGCCAACACCGATACATTCTTTTGGATATCCTGGCGCACCAGTTCAAGACTATTCAACCACTGATTCTTCATCTGCTTCCTTCCTTTCACAACCTGCATGCCCGAGTTCAGAATAGAACACACTTATCAACATGTATTCATTATATAAAAAACCTTCGTTCGCTGCCGATCACAATGCAACGCACCATATCAATTACGCACTATTATGGTGCATTATGATGTATTGCACATAGCATCCCGATGAAAGCGATCAGCCTCATAAATGGTATGCTTCATGCTACTATGGATTCCAGCAACTTCGTATAAACTTTGATATGATTTGCATTCATGGAAACCACAACAAACTACAGGAGATATCCATGAAAATGATCAGTGCCATTATCAAGCCATTCAAGCTTGACGATGTCCGGGAAGCATTATCACAATTAGGGATCCAGGGTATAACGGTGACGGAGGTAAAAGGCTTTGGTCGTCAGAAAGGGCATACCGAGCTGTACAGAGGCGCTGAATATGTCGTTGATTTTCTACCCAAGGTCAAAATTGAGGTGGCAATCGGAGATCAATTGGTGGATCAGGTGATTGAAACCATCGCCCAGTCTGCGGCAACAGGGAAAATAGGCGACGGGAAGATTTTTGTTTTCTCCCTGGAACAGGCGGTACGCATAAGAACCGGTGAAACGGGTGAAGACGCTATCTGATAGCCTGCTTGCTGCGCCTGTCTACCCCGAGTATCCGACCGGGCCTGATGATACACAAGTCACAATAATTTACCTCTACAGTAGAGTTTATGAACCTAAAGGTGAATGATGGAAGAATTAGCGCCATTAATCGGCAAGACCCATGAACTGGCATACGCGCTTGATACGTTTTATCTTCTTGTCTCAGGGGCTTTCGTCATGTGGATGGCGGCCGGATTTGCCATGCTCGAATCCGGACTGGTGCGTTCCAAAAACACCGCTGAAATCCTGCTTAAGAACATTGCCTTATTTGCCATTGCCTGCATCATGTATCTCCTGATAGGTTATCAGTTGATGTATCCATCCGATCCATTATCCGAATGGTTGCCCAATCTGGGTTTTCTCCTCAATCCCGAACACAGTGTTGACGCCATTCGTCAGGGAGGCGAAGATGCCCCGGTTTACGCTTCAGGCGCAGATTTTTTCTTTCAAGTAGTATTTGTGGCAACCGCTATGTCCATTGTTTCCGGCGCCATGGCTGAACGAACCAAATTGTGGTCATTCATTGTATTTGCAATCGTTATGACCGCAGTGATTTATCCACTTCAAGGTTACTGGAAATGGGGAGGCGGATTTCTTGACCAACAGGGCTTCTCCGACTTTGCCGGCTCTGGAGTGGTTCATTTGTGCGGAGCTGTTGCCGCCCTGACCGGCGCGATACTGGTAGGACCCCGCATGGGAAAATATGCCATGAATGGAGGCATTCAGCCAATACCCGGCGCCAATCTTCCACTGGCTACCCTGGGAACCTTCATCCTGTGGATGGGCTGGTTTGGTTTTAATGGTGGCTCACAATTAATCGTCTCGGATGCGCTTAATGCCAACACAGTCGCCATGGTGTTCGTCAATACCAATATGGCCGCCGCGGGCGGTGTGGTTGCGGCCATGTCAGTCGCTCGTTTGCTATTCGGGAAAACGGACTTGACCATGGCGCTTAACGGCGCCTTGGCCGGGCTGGTCGCCATTACCGCCGGACCTGACACTCCGGATGCGCTGCTCGCGACCATGATTGGAATCATAGCTGGCGTGCTTGTCGTATTTTCCATCCTGCTGATAGACAGGAAACTGAAAATTGATGATCCTGTGGGGGCTATCTCCGTACACGGCGTTTGCGGTATATGGGGATTGATCGCCGTTCCGATCTCCAATACAGATATCAGCATATTTTCCCAATTGCTCGGTATCGCTGTGATCATTGCCTGGGTTGGGGTTGCAAGCAGCGCAACATGGTTCGTTATACGGCTGATCGCAGGATTGCGCGTCGATCCGGAAGAAGAATACACAGGACTGGATCTCGGAGAATGCGGGCTTGAAGCCTACCCGGAATTCACCTCTAGCGATTAACTACGCATCACCTTCCCCTCGTTATCATTAAATGGCGGGGGGGGGGAAGTGCTTATTCCTCCAACAGGTTGTTGCTTTTCCACTGAATCGCCATCTACGGCGTTAAAATCAAGCTCAAAGTGCTCATTTACAGGTGTAAACTCCGCTTTTTCGCTCGATTTTGCCTTGTATCTGGCTCGGCTCAGCGAATTTCAACAGCCTGCGAAGGAACCTCTGAACAAGTCATGGACTCGGCTCTTGCGTCCATGATGTCCAGCTTCATTGTTGACAATCTTCGCCATAGCCCTGCTAACCCGCGCAATTCAACCCGAGAATCTGAACATGATGGATCACACCTGAGCTTCGCCCAGACTTGTTCAGAGGTTCCATAATCGTTCTGCGCCCGAAAACAGACATCTTCAGTATCATTGATACAGTTAGAAGCTTGCGCTCAACAAGGCTGATTATACACAGACAGAATTTCTACCTGGCATCGGAACCAGGAGGCTTCAAATCCGTCGCAGGCTTCACCAGAAGCTGATGAACTCTCCGGCCATCCGATCGGTGAACCATGAATTCAAATGCTTTGATGGTAATGTTTTCGCCTTTTTTTGGAACATGACCGAAACACTGAACAATCAATCCACCGATAGTGTCGAATTCAGTATCACTAAAATCCGAACCAAAATAGGAATTGAACTCGTCTACCGGTGTCAATGCCTGAACCAGATACCGATTGTGGTGGGGAATAATCCTGTTTTCGATAGTCTGATCATGTTCGTCATCGATATCCCCAACAATTTCTTCAATAACGTCTTCGAGGGTAATTAATCCTGCCACGCCACCGAATTCATCGACGACGATAGCCATATGATTGCGGCTGCTGCGAAATTCTTTCAGCAAGACATTCACTCGCTTGCTTTCCGGAACAAAGGTCGGCTTGCGGGCGATACTATGTAGCCAGTGCGTATCTGGCATCTGTCCCAGGTAGCGTAATGTTTCCTTGGCCAGCAGGA
Source organism: Proteobacteria bacterium UBA2770 (assembly GCA_002352565.1). Lineage (GTDB taxonomy): Bacteria > Pseudomonadota > Gammaproteobacteria > UBA2770 > UBA2770 > UBA2770. Next base: position 23,718 of record DEIQ01000099.1, read on the forward strand.
TACCGGTAATTTCATCCTTGCCATGATCCACCAGCGGAAACCGCGAATGACCGGTTTCGATGATAATAGGCAGAATTACTTCTCTCCAATCACTATCTTCCTCAATCACGACCATCTGGGATCTGGGCACCATGATATCCCTGACCTGCAGTTCGGATATCCGGATCGCGCCTTCCATCATCATGATGGTATCCTTGTCCAGCCCCCCATCATTGCCCATACTTTGAACAATTTCCATTGATTCGCTTCGTGAAACCCAGCGCCGACCAAACCAGCGACAGATTTTTACCTGCCAGGAATCACTGACTTCATCGCTCTTGGGTGAAGGAATATTTTCTCCCATCAGAGTTCACATTGATGGTAATAAGGATCGGATATACTCAGGCGAGCCAGAATCTCTTTTTCCACCGCTTCCATTTCAATAGTTTCCGCTGAAGTTTGATGATCGTAACCAAGCAGATGAAGCGCACCGTGTACGACCATATGCGCCCAGTGATCTGTTACATTTTTCCCTTGTTCACCCGCTTCCCTTAAAATAACCGAACCGCAGAGAACGATATCTCCGAGGTAGCCTGTATCAGGCTCACCAGGTACCGGATTGTAAGGGAAAGCAAGTACATTGGTGGATTGTGACATATTACGGTAAGTATGATTCAGAATTTGGATTTCATCCAGATCCACCAGACGCAACAGAATCTCTCCTTCTCTTGCATGGAATGATAAAACCTGAAGTACCCACTGATAAAGCGATGCGGGAGCAGGTAATTCATCTCTGCTACAAGCAATCTGGATATGGATACCGACTTTATCCGAGTCAGAAACAAAAGGACTTTCCATCATCTGGTTTTTGCATTTTTTTCATTGGCATTGGATATTAATGTTTAATATTTTATCATAGGGCGGAATCCAAATCTGTCTGCCCTTGGATCAAAACCGCGCCCAAGGAACCTCTGATTAAGTCATAAACCCGGTTCTTGCGTCCCTACTGNNCTGGCCCAGCTTCATCGTTGTAAATCTTCGCCATAGCCCTGCTAACCCGAGAATCTGAACATAATGAACCTCAATCTCCTTCGTCCAGACTTGATCAGAGGTTCCCTGACCCGTATCCGATCAGTCATGCTCGTTTTGATCAGCGTCTTCGGCTTCATAAGCATCCAGCATCCGTTGCACCAACGGATGGCGTACCACGTCCTCGGTTGAGAAAAAATGAAACGCCAGGCCTTCCACGCCACGCAGAACCCTGACAGCATGCCGCAGTCCGGAACAATCATGGCGAGGAAGATCAATTTGAGTGATATCTCCGGTTATAATCGCCTGCGAACCGTGACCCAGACGCGTTAAAAACATCTTCATCTGCTCAATGGTGGTATTCTGAGCTTCGTCGAGCAAAACAAAGCTATCATTCAAGGTACGTCCGCGCATATAAGCCAAAGGCGCCAGTTCGATGATTTGTCGCTCCATCAGGCGGGCAACCTTTTCAAAACCAACCATTTCATACAAAGCATCAAACAAAGGACGCAAATAAGGGTCAACCTTCTGCGCCAGATCGCCAGGAAGAAAGCCGAGCTTCTCCCCCGCTTCCACCGCCGGACGCACAAGCACAATGCGCCGCACCTGAGCCTGCTCAAGTGCATGGACGGCATGAGCTACCGCAAGAAATGTCTTGCCAGTGCCAGCAGGACCGATTCCAAAATTAATATCATATTTTTGAATGCCACGCATATAGGAAAGCTGAGTGGGCGTGCGACCGATAATGGTCTTCCGGTGTAATCTGATTTCATCCCCGGTCTCCGCCAGTGATTGTTGCCATTCATAAAGCAAGGCGGTTTGAACCTGCTCAAGATTGATCATTTTCTTGTCGGTTATCTGGTAGAGTTCCCTCAGGACGCTTTCTCCTCGACAGATGGCTGCACTGGTTCCACTGAGATGGAATCTAGCACCTCTGCTATGGATTCGAATGCCGAGATTCTGCTCCATATGCTTGATATGAATATCACAAGGTCCGCACAGATTGCTCAGCCGCTGGCTGTCCTCAGGCTCTATGACAAATTCAAGATCACTTTTTTGATCGGGAAGGGACGGAGTAACTTCAGTCACGTATCATCCGCGATACAGTTATTTGCTGGAAAACTGGATTTCATGGGGTGGATCGATCCGGGAACTGCAAGCCTGACCACGCAGACAATGGGGCAGAACTTCATCAATGCGCACCTTGATAAATTCCCCTGCCCACGAGGGTTCACCAGAAAAATGTACCCACTGATTGCCCGAAGTCCTCCCGCTGAGTTGATGGGAATACTGCCCTTTTTTTTCAACCAGAACTTTCTCCTCAAATCCGTCAAGATCCATACGCGCCCGTTCTGCCTGAGCATTCAACAACGTTTGCAAACGGCGCAGGCGTTCTTTTTTTACGCCCTCCGGAACCTGGTTCGGCAGGTCGGCGGCCGGGGTGCCAGGTCGCTGGCTGTAAGCAAAACTGAAAGACTGCGGAAAATTCAATGCATCCACAAGATCCATAGTCGCTTGAAAATCGTTTTCTGTTTCTCCAGGATATCCGACAATGAAATCCGATGAAAGGGTCACATCCGGCCGCACTTCACGTAGTGCGGCAATAATACGCTTGTATTGCTCAATGGTATAGCCGCGTTTCATATCAGCAAGTATGCGATCGGAACCACTTTGCACGGGCAAATGGACATGAGACGCCAGTTCGGGAACTTCTGCGAACGCCGCGATGAGTTCATCGGTAAATTCAGCCGGATGCGACGTTGTGAAACGGATCCGTTCGATACCATCAAGCGCGCTAACATAATGGATCAACAAAGCCAGATCTGATTCTACCCCATCATCGAATAATCCCCGATAGGCATTGACATTCTGCCCGAGCAGCGTTACTTCCCGAACTCCCTGTTGCGCCAGATGCTCCACTTCAGCGAGTATATCCTGCACCGGCCGACTCACCTCCTCGCCCCGTGTATAGGGAACGATACAAAAACTACAATATTTGCTGCAGCCTTCCATGATCGATACAAACGCCACCGGACCATCGCTCCTTGGCTGAGGCAGATGATCAAATTTTTCGATCTCAGGGAAAGTCAAATCTACCGCTGGCACGCGCGATTTCCGCACCTCACTGATCATATCGGGCAGTCGGTGAATTGTCTGGGGACCGAACACCAGATCGACGAACGGTGCTCTGCGCAAAATCTCTTCGCCTTCCTGGCTGGCGACGCAACCACCCACACCAATAATAACTTCCGGGTCCTTCTCCTTTAGCAAGCGGAAACGCCCCAGCATTGAAAAAACTTTTTCCTGCGCCTTTTCCCGAACCGAGCAGGTATTAATCAATAGCACCTGTGCCGCGCCTGGATCGTCCGTGCGTTCGAGTTGGTGGGATATCGCAAGTAAATCCGCCATGCGAGATGAATCATAGACATTCATCTGGCAACCAAAGGTATGAATATAAACGCCCTGAAGACTCATCAATTTATTATGACCCATAATCTCATTATTTCATCAGCGGAACCCGGGAAATATCTTCCGGCAGTTCCATTAATTCCCTGCACGCCCAATGCCACGATAGGCGAAACCATGCCGAATCACTTCCTGCGGATCATAAAGGTTTCTGCCGTCCAGCAAAATGGCGTGACGCATGCGTTTTTCCATCTCGATCCAGTCCGGATCCCGAAACTCGGACCATTCCGTAACAACCAGCAAACCATCCGCATCATCAAGCACATCCATAGCACTGGCGCCAAAATGCAGCCGTTCCTGCCCTTTCCACAGATGGGCAGCATTGTCCATGGCCACGGGATCATAGGCTGCCACCACGGCGCCGGAAGCCAGTAAAGCATCGATAAGCGCAATGCTCGGTGCTTCTCTCATATCATCGGTTTGAGGTTTGAAGGAAAGCCCCCAGATCGCAAACACCTTATTATTCAGACCCTCAGGGAAAAATCGTTGCGCCGCATGGAAGAGCAGGTTTTTCTGGCGATGGTTGATCTGTTCTACGGCATCAAGCAACATGGATTCATCACCGAACTGTTTCACCATATGGCGCAACGCCCGTAAATCCTTGGGCAAACAGGAACCGCCAAACCCACAGCCTGCATACAAATAATCATAACCTATGCGGGGATCTGAACCAACGCCTTTTCTGATTTGTTCAATATCCGCGCCTACACATTCAGCGAGATGAGATATTTCATTGATAAAACTGATTTTCGTGGCCAGCAGGGCATTAGCGGCATATTTGGTCAATTCAGCCGACGTCCGGTTCATCACTAAAATACGCTCATGATTGCGATTGAATGGCTGGTATAGCCGTTTCATGGCTTCAGCAGCGCGCGTATCAGCCACACCAAGAATAATCCGATCCGGACGCATGAAATCTTCAACGGCCGCACCTTCTTTCAAAAATTCCGGATTGGAAACAACGGCGCAGCTATGGAAAACACCACGTTCACGCAGGATATCCTGGACATGGGCGTCCATTTTCTCCGCTGTTCCCACCGGCACCGTAGACTTGAGAATGAGTGTTCGATCGCCGGGTATCCTCTCCGCTATGCCTGTTACGACACGATGAACCGCGCTCAGATCGCTGGATCCATCTTCGCTTGATGGTGTTCCCACCGCAACAAACAAATAATCACCATGCCGTATCGCTTCATCGATATTATCCGTAAATCGAAGACGGGATGAAGCAATGCCCGCATTGATTAAGTCTTCCAGGCCCGGTTCAAAAAAAGGCACTTTTCCGCCGCGCAGAAGATTCAAACGTTGCAGATCCACTTCGACACAACAGACCTGTTTTCCCATATGGGCGAAACACGCACCGGTGACCAGGCCGACATATCCGGCACCGATGATCGAAATTTTCATCCGTAATGCTCCCGTTGATATTGCGTCAAATCATATATCCTCCGATGGTTAAACAGCATATTTATCCCCCAGTAGATAGGGCACACTCAAAATAATGATTTTGAAATCAAACCACAAGGACCAGTGGGTGATATAGTACAAATCATAATTCAGACGCGCTTGCATAGCATCCAGCGTAGGTGTTGGTCCACGCAGACCATTAATCTGAGCCCAGCCCGTAACTCCAGGCTTCACTCGGTGACGCTGCATATAACCTTCGATCTGATCCCGGTAATACTCGTTATGACTCACGGCATGCGGTCTTGGACCCACAATGGACATTTCCCCCCGCAAAACATTGATCAACTGCGGCAGTTCATCCAGGCTCGTCTGACGCAACCAGGCGCCGAAAGGTGTAATCCGGGCATCTCCCGCACAGGCCTGCGTCACATGTTCATCAACTTCGTCATGAATAAACATGGTACGAAATTTGTAGACCTGAATGGGCCGACCATCCCAGCCGTGGCGCAATTGCTTGAACAAAACTGGTCCATCTGAGGTAAGGCGGATAATCAGGGCAATGATCAGCATGGCAGGAGCGGCGGCGATCAGCATAACAATGGCCAGCAAGCGATCCTCCAGAGCCTTGATGATCCGATTGACGCCCATCAGTGGCGATCCGTTGAGATTGATGACCGGAAGATCGGCGATGATCGCCGCCGGATGAGCCATAAGTCGAAAATGAGACAGATCTGGAACCCAGCGCTGGGTAATGGGAAACCGGGCCAGCGTAGCTGCCAGCTTTTCAAGCAAAACGCCATCAGCCGCTGTCAGACACAACCATATTTCATCGACTTCCCGCCTGCGCGCAAGGGATTCGAACTGATTGCCATCGTTCAGCACCGCTTGCGGCTCAACCACATATACCACGTCCAGTCCACACCAGGGATTCCGGGACAATCGATCCGAAACCTGCTGCGCCCATATACCGCTGCCTATGATGCAAACACGCTTGTGATTGACGCCTCTGGCCCGCATCAGGCGCAACAGGGTCATACTGCTCAGACGCGCGCCACAGAGAAAAAGGAATGATCCCGACCACCACAACACAAACCACAGCCGGGAAAAGATAATGCTGACCTTGATAATCGAGCTCAAACTCATCAACACCATACCGGCGATAAGCCATGCCATCATCAGACGACGTAGATGAACCGCATGACTGCGTCCACGCCAGGAACCGTAAAGTCCAGACAGAAAAAACACGATCGGTGTTAACAATACCGCCGTTACCACAGCCATACGTTCGTGCCATGGCATCCATCCGTTCTCGAAACGCAACACATGTGCCAGCCAGGCGCCTGAAATCACGGATAACACATCAGCGATGAGATAAGCCCAAACCAGAACGGGAGCCAATGGCATATCGCGAGGCTCGCTTACCTTATCTCGGGATGCGGTCATAGTGATCCTCAAGCCGTTGAATATCATCCTCACCCAGATAAGCGCCAGATTGAACTTCAATGACCTCCAGCATTTCCGTACTTTCGTTACTCAGGCGGTGCGCTTGTCCCTGCGGGATATACGCCGATTGATCTTTGTGCAGAACCTGTATTTCCTTACCCCGTTGCACCGTGGCCTGACCTTTAACAACCACCCAATGTTCAGCCCGGTGGCGATGAATTTGCAGCGATAACCGAGCCTGCGGCTGCACACGCAAGCGTTTGACTTGAAATCCCTCTCCAGCTACCAGAATTTCGTAACTTCCCCAAGGCCGCATGACGCATCGATGTTCCAGGGCTTCACTGCGACCATCCCGAACCATTTTTTCCGCCATAGGCTTGATCTGTTCCAGCGCATTTTCATGCGCCACCAGGACAGCATCGTCCGTTTCAATCACCACGTGGTGATGCAGCCCCACCGTAGCCACAAGCCGGTGTTGTGCGTGTACATAACAATGGCTGCTGTCAACAGCTATTACATCACCGCGGTGAACATTATGATTGCAATCGGACAATCGCGCGGATTGTCTCGCCACGCGCCGCCAGTCACCCAGATCTTCCCATGGCGCGTCAACGCGCTGACACCAGACCTGTTGCGAATACTCCAATACCGCGTTATCAATAGACAATGCCTGGCACCGATCCCATCCTTCATCAGGTAAACGCACAAACTTCAGATCAACCCAGCTTTCATTCAGCGCCCGTTCACAATGATCCAGGATATCCGGAGCGTAACAGGACAGCTCACGGATAATGGTCGAAGGACGCACCAGCAAAATACCACTGTTCCATAGAGCGTGTTGATCCTGTATCAGCGATCGCGCCAGTTCTTCAATCGGTTTCTCTATAAAACGCGCAACCCGAACCAGGCCCTTCGGTGGGGCATCCGGGTTTGGCAAAATATAACCATAACCGCTATCCGCACGCTGTGGATGAATACCGAACACCACGATACCATGATCATCGGCTATCTCCATAGCGCCGGAGAATGCGGATCGCCATGCCGACAAATCCTCGAGCAGGTGATCTGCCGGCAAAATCAGCAAAGGCGCGTCCATGCCCCGCCTTCTGAGATCAAGCGCAGCCAGAGCGACAGGAACTGCCGTATTGAGCCGCTGCGGTTCCAGAATGATACGCCCGTGCTTATATCCTGCCGCCGCCATATATTCGGCAGCGGAAAAACGATTCTGCTCATGGCACAATAGAATAGGTGGATCATCCAGACCTAATGCCGACAGGCGATTCAATGTATTCAGAAGCCCGGGGCCGGATCCATCGATATCGAGAAACGGTTTGGGCATACGGCTGCGTGAAAACGGCCATAGCCGACTCCCCGAGCCTCCGGCAATAATGACCGGAACCGCACGTTGAATTTCAGGGAAAAGCACTTCAGTTGTCATGGGTATACATTAATTGTCATGGACATATTCGCCAATGCAGCGCAGATCCCAACCTTAATTTGAACAAGTCGGCGAACTATGGAGCCGACTTCAATAAACAGCGCTCTCACTGACCATACCGGAACATGATAGAATCCGAAACCATAGGTGGTGATTGAACCTGGATGGTGCTGAATGCACTGGTTAGGCGATTTTGTTATCGGTAATTTTTATATAGCTCATCTACCCATTTTTTTCCATGCCAAGGTCCTTGATGCGCGAAAAATTTAATTACAATATCTGGATGTTCTAACAAAATATGATAACAGCACCGACGCACATGGGGATCTACTTCTTTAATCTACATATTTTTCCCATTCTAGCGCGTTATCTTTATATTGCTCTTTCTTCGGAGTAAGACTTTGCTCAGGATATTCTTTATCCAAACAGGTGATTATTTTACTTGACCCCTGAATAACTTTATTGTCATGAACTAAAATGGGTACAAATGCATGGGGTGCCAATTTTTGGGTTTTCAACACATGGAGTCCCGGAAGGAGATTTATAATCTTAATGATCAATTTTTTTATAATCCAGTGTCCATCGGATCTTCTCGCAATAATGCGATATTGGAAATTGATACAACGTTAACATTTATGACTCCACTTAACTCATAATCTTCGCCTGGGGAACCTTTCTGATGCGCTGGAGTGGCAACCATTACAACCGCAGCAACTCACATGCTTTGATATAATTTGATTGTGTAATACCAGTTTAGGATTTTAACGCCATTCACCTGAAAATGCGAGTATCAAGCACCATAACTGCAGCCTTGAAAGAACAGATGAGGATTCTTTGTTCCGGCAGAAATTAAAACCCGCCCCTGACACTGTTGCGAAACCTTGTCTGGTCCGCGCTCCGTATGATGCTGAAGGCGGGAGGCAACAGAAACCATGATGATATAGAATATATACCATGCAGGATTCAAGCTGCGGCGCTGATTTCCATAGTTTCCCTTGTTTTATTTGTTTTATGTTTGCACAAGTGGAATAGTATGATGTGG
>DEIQ01000038.1:0-22124 GCA_002352565.1 Proteobacteria bacterium UBA2770
AAAAAACAATGATAGCAAACACCAAGTTAGCCAACAACCAGGACACTTGGCAGTGTCCCCGCTATCCATCCTCCCCCTGAATGGAGAGGATTTTCGCGGAATCTGTTAAATACATAATACATCCGGATAAAGCCGCCTATTCTGTTATGATTCAAACTGTATCTTGTTATAAACCATGCGCTACTATCAATGGGCAGACCCTATGAAACGACAGAATTCTGATCATGAGAATACCATTACCTTACGCGTGTGGGATGCGCCTGTCAGGACCTTTCACTGGCTTCTGGTTATGCTGGTTTTCGCAGCCTGGCTGAGCACTGAAACCGGGTTGAGCGGCATGCTTTATCATCTATGGATTGGTCATTGTATCCTGGCGTTGGTCATATTTCGTATATTATGGGGTTTTGGGGGCGGTTTTTATGCCCGTTTTTCCCAGTTTGTGCGCCACCCCCGTGAAATCCGGGCAGCAGCGCGAGATCTGATCCGTGGTCAGATGCACGATAGTATCGGGCATAATCCGCTCGGCGGAGCAATGGTTATGGTGCTGCTGATTCTGCTGTTGTTGCAGACACTATCTGGATTGTGCGCCGACAATGGGTTTGGCAATGTCGGACCAGTGCACGACCTTTTGCCATCGGCAATGGGGGAAGCGCTGACGGAATGGCATGAAATTAATTTTAATCTGTTGCTGATAGCCATTGCGCTCCATATCGCCGCCATTATTTTTTATCATATCCGAGGCGAACGTCTCGTGGTTCCCATGATCAGCGGGAAGAAACATTTACCCGCCGAGAGGTTCAGGGGAGTGCCTCAAAACACCAATACGCCATGGAGGCGCGCGATGGCTATGGCTATGGTTGCCATAGCCTTGTCGTTCGCAACCCGGCTTTTATATTGAGCTGGATGGGTTCGGATCAGGACGGCGTCTGGCTTATTGGATATTGCCGTTATAGAAATACCAGCCGTAACCTATGGTAAACAGAAACTGCCCCCATAAACCGTGTTCTATGGTGGTCATCCATACCGATCGCGAGCGCAGATAACGGTAAGCAAAAAGAAAGCCGCCGAGTGTGGCCAGCGTGGGAGCCCACCAATTCCCATAGAATACATGAGCAAAACCGAAAGCGAATCCGTTAACGACCATCCATACCCCTGGATGCTGAAACAGGGTTTTATAGCGGTAGAAAAAGAATGCCCTGAAAATGATCTCCTGGGGAAACGCGGCGGCAAAGGGATAGGCTGTCATGATCAAAAGCCATAACCCGGGCTCGGTGCGTGGAAATACCAGAAATCTGGAAGGAAGAAGCAGCCATGCCCCTATGCTGAGGATTCCCGCGCAGGGTAAAAAGATTAATAGTATATTTCTCAGTTCTGTCTTGAACTTTTGTTGCGATAGCTTCTGATGATGCCAATTGAAGTCAGTGTGCTTATGGAGGTAAAAATAACAAGCGAACGATAAGATCCACACCAGAGGGATAATTTTATGCTGAAGCGCAAACCGGACAAAATACAATCCGATGGGCAGAATAAAGAATAAAACCGCGCATTCGAGAGTAAGATATATTTTTTTTTCAGGGTTCATGGTCGGTTCGGCTGAACTCGGTTCTTGCGTCCATTATGCCCGGCTTCATCGTTGACAATCTTCGCAATAGCCCTGCTAATCCGTGCAATTTAACCCGAGAATCTGAACATGGGGAACCACAATCTCCTTCGTCCAGACTTGATCAGAGCTTCCTCAGGCATAAAAATCATGAAACCATACGCTGAATCTGCGAATCCCTTCTTCAATGGAGAATTGCGGCTGATATCCAAAATCGCGGTGGATCGCGGTAATATCGGCATATGTAGCAAGCATATCACACGAGCGGCGGGGGCGTTGCTCTTTGATAGCCGTGTAGCCAAGATATTGTTCAAGCCATGAGACATAAACTGCCAGCGGAATCGGTTGACCACTGCCGATATTATAGATGGCATAAGGACCGTTTGCACCGATCTCCAATTTGCTTTCCCAATGATCAATGATTAACAATAAACCTTGAATAATATCATTGATATAGGTGAAGTCGCGACGATGGCGGCCATAATTATACAGGTCAATCGGTTTGCCATTTTTGATGGATAAAGCGAAATGAAGCAGTGCCATATCCGGGCGGCACCAGGGTCCGTACACGGTAAAAAAACGCATGCCAATGGTGGGCAGGTGGTGGAGATGGCTATAGCTGTAAGCCAGCAACTCATTGGCTTTTTTGGTGGCGGCGTAAAGATTGAGCGGATGCTCGATCGGCATGGATTCATGATAGGGCAATCGTTCGATACCGCCATAAACCGAACTGCTCGAAGCATAGACCAGCGCCTCAACCGGTGTTTTCCGACAGGCTTCCATGATGTTGAAAAAGCCTTGAATATTGGTATCAATGTAGCTTTGCGGGTCTTGCTCGGCTGCCCGAACACCGGCGCGCGCCGCCAGATGGATCACGACCTGTGGCTGCCAGTTTTGGATCAGTGCGCCAAGCTTTTGACCATTACGAATATCAATATCGCTGTGCTGGTAGCGCTCAAAAGCAAGGCAGCGTGCGAGTCGTGCATGCGAGAGCCTGATATCCTGATAAGGCAGGATATTGTCGATTCCCAGGACTTCGTCATTTCGCTCCAGCAGAGCAACCGCCAGCGACGAACCAATAAAGCCCGCGCTGCCGGTAATCAGATATTTCAAAACCAGGCCCTGTCAGGGTAGTTTTATATCCACTGCTTGCACGAGACTCATCAATGTAGCGGCCCCGAGGTCATCGGACTTAAAATAGCCCTCTTCATTAACGTAATAGGTTTCTCCGGGTTCTTCTCCACTGTCGGAACTAACGCCATGCCCACCGGTGAGAACAATCATATTGCCATCACCATCATCATCCACCTTGTAACAATAGACATAACTACCGTTCAGCGTTTTGAAAAAACAATTTTCCTCAGGTGGTACTATGTCTTGATCCTTGGCATCCTTAAGTATTTCGAGGGTTTTCGTCATATCTTTGATCATTTTGCTCATTTTGCTCATAATGGCTCCTCCCTAATACACTACAAAAAATAGCAAATTCATTATAGTATAAAACTAATTGGCTGGATATAATCTACGTCGTGGGAGGTCTTACCAATGCTTGTGTTTCCCGGCATGAGATGTCGGGCTGATATTTGGCGGAGTCTTGATGCTTTTGGGTAACCTGGAAAATACTCAGCCAATATTGGAATCTGTACCTGCACATAGCAAAACATTGACCGGTCAAGCCGGTGAACATGGCGTTAAATTTAACAGGAGAAGCTCTATCTCATGCGACTTTATGATTATCATGCTGCACCGAATCCGCGTCTGGTTCGTATCTATCTGGCTGAAAAAGGCATTTCCATCCCCACAGTACAGGTCGATATCACGAAAGGCGAGCACCAATCAGCCGAATTTTTAAAGCATAATCCAATGGGACGCGTACCCGTGTTGGAACTCGATGATAGCACATGCCTATCAGAGACCGTTGCTATTTGCCGTTATTTTGAGGCATTACACCCGGAACCTGCGCTTTTCGGCTCCGATGCCAAAAATCAGGCGGTCGTGGAAATGTGGCGGCGGCGTATGGAATTTGACGTGGCTTTACCGGCGATGATGGCGATGCGCCATACGCATCCCATGTTTGCGCATGAGAAGCAGATTGAAGCCTATGCCGAACTTTCACGCCAGCGAGTGGAAGACACCATGCAATGGCTCAACGGAGAACTAGGCGGGCGTGAGTATATTGCTGGCGATACCTATACCATCGCTGATATTACCGCCTTGATTGGATTTGATTTCGGTCGTATTGTTGACCTGCGGGTGCCGGAGCATTTACCCGCCTTGTGGCGCTGGTATCAGTCGGTCAGATCGCGCCCGAGTTCTTCCTCCTGATCCGGCAGACGGTTGCGCGGGTGATGCTGAGTATGAAGGATGCGCAATCGGGACTGAGCCACGAAGGTATAGATTTGGGTGGTTGAGAGATCCTGATGCCCCAACAGCATTTGCAACACTCTCAGATCAATCCCATGATCGAGCAAATGCGTAGCAAAAGCGTGTCTCAAAGTATGCGGTGAAATCCTGTATTTCAATCGGCAGGTTTGGGCATAAAGTTTGATTCTGTGCCAGAATGCCTGCCGGGTGATGTTTTCCGAGCGCCCGGTAAGAAACACATAATGAGAACCTTGATCTTTTATAAGCCTGGGGCGGCCTTGTTCAAGATAACATTGCAACCAGTGCAAGGCTTGCTGGCCGAATGGGATAAGGCGTTCCCGGTTGCCTTTGCCCACCACCCGAACCATGCTCCGGCCCATATTAACCTGGCTGATTTTCAATCCAATAAGTTCGGATACCCGCAAACCTGTGGCATAGAGCAATTCGAGCATGGCTTTATCCCGCAGCCCAACCGGATCGTGGATGTCAGGGGATGCGAGCAGCTTTTCCACATCCTCTTCAGACATATGGCATGGGAGCGTTGAGCGAATGCGAGGTACACTGATCAAGGCACAAGGGTCTTTCTCTATGGCGCCGAGGTCTACATGGAAACGATAAAAAGCCCGAATGCTCGATAGCATCCGGACTATTGTGCGTTGACTCGAACCCTGTTGTACCTTCCATTCCAGAAACAACAGCAATTCCATGCGTTCCAGGCTGGACATTTCGTGACAACGCATCGCCAACCAGCGCGCCAGACACATTAAATCTGCGCGATAGGCGACCAGGGTATTATGGGATAATCCCTTTTCCATCCAGATCTGATCGAGAAATTGTTCGATGAGTGCGCGGCACGGTGTGCTGGCTTCCGGTAATGTTTCGATCTTATGGGCGCTCATAATAGATGTGGGCGAAGACGGGTTAGGGAATGATTGGTCAGAGGTTCCTTAGACGCCTATCACCTTCCAGTTAACTTTGCAAAAGAAGCATAAGCTTAGTATAGACCCAAGCATACTACAGCATTTTTCTCCACAAGTATAGGTTAAGCCCACGATAACTTAATGATAATCTATCACCGCTTAACATGTTTAACCCTGGCTTGTCCAGGTTCCTTAGATCCATAGTCTGGGCTTTTTGGCAGGAAAGCCTGTCATCTGTCTGCGCAACACATTCCATGCTTCCATAAACCGCTGCCTGGCCTGTTCCACACTGGAGCCGAGATAACGACAGACCAATAGTTCACCCATCTGGGTGGAGCTCCATGGGGATGGATGACGGCTCCCGGGCCAATTTCCCCTTACCTGAAGCGCGCTATGTTCATGAACCGGCGTGGCAATGAGAATGCCTGTGACAGAGTTTTCTCCAAGCCCCCAGGGCTTATCCAACCATGAACTCCCCGCTTCGTAATGGGCGCGTTCGACCAAAAGTAGCTGTTGTTCTCGCCATAACTCAAAATTTGAGTTGATCGCGCCATGATCAAAAGGCTTCAGCAACGGTTGATGACCCAAAGTTAAAATATCCCAGCCGATAAAGCGAGCATTTCCCCTGAGATGAACGAGCGTAGCGAGTTGCGCCAGAGCGCCCGAATAAATGTTGCTATCCTGGGGCAGCCATTCCAGAATACTATCGTGTTCGACCTGCAGTACATGACACAGACGCGCGGTTGCTCCAGAGCTCCGATAGAACTTGCTGGCGCTGGTAGTGGTGATCTGGGCATGGCAACGTGGTGCCAGTGATGCTTCCAATGCAATGATATCGCCCCCCACGATGCCGCCTGGTGGATGGGTGATGCAGACCTGACAACACCCGTTTTCTTCAGGATAAAAAGGGCGTTGTACCATCAGCGGTCCCATATGATGGTTGCGAGCCAGGATCGTTTTTCCATTCTGTGAATGAAACTCCAGGGATAAATCTGCTCTCCAGCCCGACATGCTTAACTCGCTGCCGACGCTATGATAAAAGCGGGTGCGCTTATAATGATCATGGATGCAAACTTTTGCTCAGGCTGTACGCGGCATAAGCTGATGCACTCTGTTGAATAAGGGAAGTTTATGCCAACGTTTGGGTTACAGATGCACTCCGTGGAATCGGGCATTATTGGCGAGAGAGGGAAATATACTGTTCATGCAGGCGAACAACCTGCGGGGTCAGTGCTTCGATGGCACAATCATTGACGATGACATCATCGGCAATTTCCAGGCGCTGGGTGCGGCTGGATTGCGCGCGAAGGCTTTGCCATGCCTGTTCTTCACTGACGCCATCACGCGCCATCAACCGTTCAATTTGTAGTTCTTCTGGCGTATCTACGACCAGGATACGCTGCACCAAGCCTTTGTAACGGCCCGTTTCAATCAGCAAAGGGATCATTAAAATAAGATAGAGCCCTCGCGCACGAGTGATACGACGTTGTATTTCCTGCATGATCAAAGGATGCGTAATGGCTTCGAGCGCCTTGCGTTCCTGTGCGTCACTGAAGACAAGGCGCCGCAGGGCAGCGCGATCCAAAGAGCCATCAGGATTCAAAAATTCCGCGCCAAAGCGGCTAACCACCTTCTTCAGACCGTCGCTTCCTGGCGCCAGGATATCATGCGCGGCAGCATCTGCATCGATGACAGCTGCTCCGCGATCCTCGAACAGCTTGCCAACCGTTGATTTGCCGCTCGCGATCCCTCCCGTCAGTCCGATCCACAAACGGGGCTGTCTGTCGTCCATCAGATCCAGTATCCGCTCAAGAGCCAATCACCCCATATCAGCGTCAACCAGCCTCCCGCAGCAAGGAATGGGCCGAAGGGGATCGCCGCGCGGATCGCTCCATGGCCGGTCACAGCACGCGCAAGCGCGAAAGCTATGCCTGAAATGCTGGCTAGAATCAGCGCCAGAGGCAAACTGGCGTAACCAAGCCATGCACCAATCATGGCAGCGAGTTTCAAATCACCCATACCCATACCTTCGCTATTTTTGAGCAACTTATAGCCATGATACAGCATCCATAAACTCATATAACCGGCGATTGCGCCAATAATGCTTTGTTCGGGGGTGATCCACGAGCCATCGATCAGGCTGAACAGCAATCCCGCCCACATGCCCGGAAGAGTGATAGCATCGGGCAGCAGCATATGTTCAAAGTCAATGATGGCCAACGCAATGAACAGGCTGGTCAGAATGAGTGCGCCTGTGAGAGCGGCGGGTGTTTGAAAATGCCACGCTACAGCGATGAAAAGAACGGATGTCAGCGCTTCGATGAGCGGATAACGCGAGCCGAACGGTTGTTGGCAGTAAGCGCAGCGCCCTCGCAACCAAAGGTAGCTGAGCAGCGGAATATTGAACCATGGCGCGATCGGGTGCTGACATGCGCAGCAGCGTGATGGTTCCAGAATCAATCCCGCCGGTCTTGCTTCATCAAAGGGTAGTTCCAGGTATTCATGACATTGCGAACGCCAGGTCCATTGAAGCAATGGAGGCAGACGCAAAATCACCACATTGAGGAAACTTCCGATCAGGAGCCCAAGAACAGAACACATAACGATGGCGGTCACGGAATGAAACTCCGCTGGAGCAACGATTGAGGCGTCAGACTCCCGATATCATTCAACGATATTAGCCATCTGGAATATGGGCAAATACATGGCAACCAGCAGAACTCCGACAATGCCTCCTATAACGATCATAAGAAGCGGTTCCACCATATTGCTGAGATTGTTCACCGCCGTATCGACTTCTTCTGAGTAAAAATCGGCTATGCGTGATGCCATATCATCAAGTGAACCGGTTTGCTCTCCGATGCCGATCATCTGAACCGCCATATGAGGAAAAATCTGCTTTCTAAGCATGCTTTCCTGGAGAGGATCTCCGTCCGCGGTTTCCTGGCTCATTTTTTCAATCGCGGTGCGATAGACATCATTAGTGGTTACGGAGGCTACCGTATTCAAAACTTCGACGATGGGCACGCCGGCGGTGAACATGGTGGAAAGCGTATGGGCGAAGCGGGCAATGGTGGAATTAACCAGAATGGATCCGAGAACTGGAATTTTCAATGTTATGCGATCTATAAAGAAATGGAATCGGGATGATCGCCTTCGCGCGAACGAAAACAAAACGTACAGAATGATTGGTATTCCTAAGATCCACAGAAAATGCTCACGCGTGAAATTGGACATATTGATCACTACTTGGGTTAATGCGGGTAACGCCGCATTGTAACCGCTGTACATTTCCTGGAATTTAGGAATAACGAAGGTCATCATGACGATCACCAAAATTACGGCAACCAGGATCACCATTACCGGGTAGATCATTGCACCACGGACTTTGGCGCGCATTTGCTGTGTTTTTTCCAGTAATTGCGCCAGATCCCGCAAAACCCGATCCAGGGTTCCGGACTGCTCGCCCGCTGCCACCAGGTTAACGAATAATGAATCAAAATATCTGGGAAACTGATCCAGGGCATTCGCCAGCGTATTGCCGCTTTCAACTTCGGTGCGCAGCGTGGTACACATATCGGCCAGAGAGGGGTTGCTCCGATCCTGAGCCACGATATCAAGTGCTTGCGCAATCGGCAGTCCGGCAGATGCCATCGACGCTATCTGGCGACAGAACTGGGTAACGTCCTTGCTTTTGATGGGGGAACTGATGGCTTCCATCAAGCGGGTGAACAAGGGCCTTTTGTGAATTTTCCTCGGAGCGAAACCCATTTGACGCAAACGGAAGCGTGCTGAACTCGCGCTGAGATCGATAATCCGACCACTTGCTGGACGGCCAGCGCGATCAAGACCTTCCCATTCAAAAATAATTTCGCGTTTTTTAAGTCGATTTCTTTTAGATTTCTGTTTATCCGGTGTTGAAGAGATACTGGTTGCCATATTTTACACCTTCGTGACGCGTATGATTTCCTGTAAAGAGGTGACACCTTGACGAACTTTGTTCAACCCTGCTTCATAGAGTGATAATATGCCATTTTCCCTGGCTTGTCGGGAAATATCGATAGCACTGCCACCACGGAGTATGAGGTCGCTAATGTCCTCGGTAATGGGCATGATCTGATAAACGCCGATTCTTCCTTTATAACCGCCTGTACACTGGTCACACCCTTGCTGCTTGAAGATTCTCAGTTCCGGGATTTCCTCTTCGGTGAACCCGTTTTGGAGCAGTATCTCGGGTGCGATATCGTCAGGAATTTTGCACTTGGGACACAGGCGACGAACCAGGCGTTGCGCGATGATCAAGGAGATGGAGGAAGCGATATTATAAGGTGCGACATTCATATTCATCATTCGGGTCAAGGTGCTTGGGGCATCGTTGGTGTGGAGAGTAGAAAGAACCATATGCCCTGTTTGTGCCGCTTTCATGGCAATATCCGCGGTCTCGAGATCACGGATCTCACCGACCATGATGACATCAGGATCCTGGCGCAGGAAAGCGCGCATGGCGGAAGCAAAGGTCAATCCGACTTTCGGATTGACATTGACCTGATTGGCGCCCGCCATGTAGATTTCACACGGATCCTCAACGGTACACAAATTGCGCTCAAGAGTGTTGAGGATATTCAGTCCGGTATACAGGGTTACGGATTTGCCGCTTCCAGTGGGTCCGGTGGCCAGAATCATGCCTTGGGGGCGACTCAGGACATCAAGATAGATGGCTTCTTGATCCGGTTCAAACCCAAGAAAATCGATACCATGATAGGCCGTTGCGGATTCAAGAATACGCATGACGACTTTCTCTCCGAAAAGGGTTGGACAGGTACTGACTCGGAAATCGATTTTTCGTCCCGAAGAGAGGCGGATTTTGGTGCGTCCATCCTGGGGCATTCGTTTCTCTGAGGTATCAAGCCGGGCCAGAACCTTGATGCGTGAGGCAATGCGATTGCCCGCGGATGGTGAAACCGCTGGAATGGATACTTCATGCAGGACGCCATCGATTCTGTTACGAACTCGATAGTTGTTCTCGTAGACCTCAAAATGGATATCTGATGCATCCAGATGAATCGCATCAAGTAGAATCTTCTTGACAAAACGGACCACCGGCGCATCGTCTTCCGTGGCATCCGCCGGCAGGAGTTCATCGAGATTTCCTTCGAGCTGAAGCGTATCGATCTCATCTCCTCCGGATATGGCCTGGAGAGAATAATCGACTCGGTCAAGCGCACGATCGATGGCGCGCCTGAGTTTATCAGGCCGCACCAGTACCGGCTCGATCGTATAACCTGTTTGAAAGGCGATTTCCGGCAATCCCTTGAGATCATGCGGGTCTGAGATGCCGATATGTAAATGATGTCGATGGAAGTGTAACGGCAGGACCCGGTAGCGTCGCAGCAAACGAGGGTCGACCAATTTAACCGGAAGTTTTTCAAGACTATAGGCATCGAGATCCGCTGCGTGGATGGCGTATTCTTCCGCTGCATGATAAACCAATTCGCGTGGTTCAATAATCCCGTTGCTTATGAGAAAAGAATAGAGTGAAATACCTGAATTTTTGGCGGCTGATAGCGCATTGCTGGCTTGATCTTCAGACAGCAGTCCTTCCCGAACCAGCCGGGCGGAAAATCCCTGCAATACAGCAGGAGTATCTGCGGTGGACATGAATACACCTCGACGTATGTGGCGTTTATTTTAATGCGCGAACGTTCTATTGCCCGTTAATCATGGAAATCAGGTTTATTTGTGCATGTTCTCTGGTTCAGTGCTTTGAATGGACAACCGGGCAATAGGCAATCCTATGCAATGAAGTACGCCATGTTGATGAACGCTCCATCATTCCTGTTTCGAATGAGACGCACTGACATTATCGAACAAACTGACGGATATCATCCGAGGCAATGGATACACGTGGGGTTCATAACCAGAACGACTTAAACTCACATATAGATTTGTTGATCAAATAATCCATGCTATACAAAATCAATTTTCATCATTTTGAAAGGAATTGTTGGCGCAGTCAAGCTTGTCATGGAACAGTCACAAGCAGAAACAATACAGAGGTGTTAAAAAGCGTGGGAATAAGGAAAGCTCGAAGAAAGCTGCGCTTGTAAAAAGTGCGATACCAATCAATTGATAACCAGGCTTGCAGCGCCGATGAGGTTTTATGCCGGGATGATTTTTCCGGCTTGCGGCGGATACACGCCTCGAGTATCGATAATCAGGGCGCCATGTCGAGCTATCTGCTCATAATCTACATCATCATGTTGGGTTGCCAGTACAATGCAATCCTGCTGGATCAGAAAATCGTCGGAGAGGGCATAATGATGAAACCGGCCGATGATTGTGCCATGGAGGCAAAGGTCGAAAAACGGAACCCATGGATCACTGTAACTGAGCTGTGCCCCGCGGCTATACAGATCTTCAAACAATTTGACCGAAGCAGACTCGCGCAGGTCATTGACATTTTTCTTGTAACTCAGGCCGAGCAACAGAATGCGGCTTGATTTAACAGCCTTGCCCTGTTCATTGAGCGCCATGATGATGCGCTCCAGCACATAAGCCGGCATGGCGCGATTGATCTCTCCCGCCAACTCAATCAGACGCGCATCCACATTGTAGGTGCGAGCCTTCCAGGCGAGATAGAATGGATCAACCGGTATGCAATGTCCGCCGAGACCCGGACCGGGATAATAAGCTGTAAAACCGAAGGGTTTGGTGGCGGCGGCGCGAATCACCTCATAGATGTCGATGTCCATACTATGCGCCAAAAGTTTCATTTCGTTGGCAAGGGCAATATTGACAGCGCGCTGAATGTTTTCCATGAGTTTGGCCATCTCAGCCACGCGGGGCTGGCTGACGGGAACGATATGATCAACGATGAAGGAATACAAAACCCGACCCGCTTCGAGGCAGGCTGGACCGACCCCGCTGACCAGCTTGGGAATGTTGCGCAGAGTATAGTGAACATTTCCCGGATCAATGCGCTCTGGAGAGTAGACGACATGGACATTTGAACCTGGCGTCAAGCCTTGTTTGCCGAGCGTCGGTACAATGATCTCCTCGGTGGTACCCGGATAACTGGTGCTTTCCAGCGCAATAATGCTTCCGGGTCGGGCGAGCGCTGCAATCATGGTGATGGCATCGACAATGGCCGATATATCCGGCGTGCGCGTGGAATCAAGCGGTGTCGGAACACAGATGATAAAGGCTTCCACGTGAGCCAAATCGCTTGCGTTTGATGTCAGAGCCAGACTTTTGCGCGCCGTTCCTTGTTGTAAGATAGCGGTAAATGCTTCGTTGAAGCATAAGCCGAGTTCAAGATTCTCAATCTTATGTGGATCGCGATCGAACCCGGTCACCTTGAATCCCGCCTCAAGAAAGGCGCAGACCAGCGGCAATCCCACGTATCCCAGCCCGATGATACCGATTCGGGCCTGACGTTGATTCAATCTTTCAATGATGGGTGGTTTTTGGGGATGGGGCGCCACAGATGATTCCGAAATTTACAAACGACCGGTATGGCCGAAACCACCCGATGCGCGTTTGGTTTCTTCGAAAGCCTCAACAAGCTCCAGTTGAACGCGCGTGATCGGCATGATCAGTAATTGGGCAATGCGCTCGCCCGGTGCAACGCAATAGGATTGATCGCTCCGGTTCCAGCAGGATATCTTGATTTCACCCTGATAATCGGCATCAATGATGCCCATCAGGTTTCCCAGCACGATGCCGTGACGATGGCCCAGTCCGGATCTGGGAACAATCATTCCCGCCAGGTCGGCATTGGCGATATGCAGCGCGATTCCGGTGGGAATCATTCGTGTCTGTGATGGTGGAATTTCAAGCGCCTGGTCCAGGCAGGCGCGCAGATCCATACCGGCAGAGCCATCTGTGGCGTATGCGGGTAAAGGAATCTCTTTTCCGAGCCTGGGATCAAGAATTTTACACGAAATTTTAGCGCTGCGTGTTGTGTTACTCGACATGATGCCTTTCCCCACATTGATGGTAGCGTTGGGCAATCAACTCGATTAATTGCCGCGCCAGAGAATCCTTAGATTGAAGCGGAAGTATCACTTCGCCATTATTCCATAAAACATGTAATGCGTTCGGCTGATCGCCGAAGCCTGACCCTGGATCGCCGATGCGGTTGGCGGCGATCATATCGAGTTTCTTGTGTTTGAGTTTATTCCTGGCATAGGAGACCAGATCTCCGCTTTCCGCTGCGAATCCGACAAGAAAAGGGGGATTCGAGCCATCGGCCACGGTGGCAATGATATCCTGAGTTCGGATCATCGAGAGTGAAATTTCGCCGGGTTGTTTTTTTATTTTTTCTCCGGCCACTTCCCTGGGTGTGTAATCGGCAACTGCGGCATTGGATATGAAAATATCGCATTGCCCGATTTGGTCGAAAACGGCGTTGGCCATTTGCCCGGCAGTTTCTACAGCTATGCCATCTACGCCTTGGGGCATGGGTAGCGTGACAGGCCCGTGAATAAGGCATACTCGTGCGCCCATGGCTTTTGCGTGGCGCGCCAGAGCGAAGCCCATGCGTCCACTGCTGCGATTGCTCATAAAGCGCACGGGGTCGATCGGTTCTCTAGTGGGCCCTGCTGTAATAAGAATGCGGGTTTCCGGGAGGATCGGTCGGCATTTGCTCCGGGAGCGATGTTCCATTATGGATAGCACGATGCTTTCCGGTTCTGTCATTCGGCCCGGGCCTTCCTCGCCACAGGCCTGCAGTCCCTGGTCGGGTCCTATGATTTGAATCCCACGGCGACGCAACAGGGCAACATTGTCCTGTGTGGCGGGATGTTCCCACATCAGGCGATTCATGGCCGGAGCGAGAGTGATTTCGGCATCGGTAACCAGGCACAGGGTGGTCAAAAGATCATCTGCCATGCCATGCGCGAGCCGGGCGATCACGTTAGCGGACGCGGGTGCAATGAGAATTTGTTGCGCCCAGCGAGCCAGAAAAATATGATCCATACCGTTTTTTTCATTGCCCGGATCGAAAAGAGCATGGAGCACAGGTTTTCCGGTCAGAGCCTGAAACGTCAGCGGCTGGACAAACTGCAATGCCGAAGCGGTGAGAACCACCTGGACTGCATGTCCCCGGCGTGTGAGAATGCGCACCAGCTCTGCGGTTTTGTAAGCGGCGATTCCTCCACTGACACCGACAATCCAGCGTTCGTCTGGCGGGAAATCAATTTTTTGCATGCGCTATCCGCCAGATATATCCCTTTTTTGAATCCGAGATATACAGCTGACCTCCCGGGCCGACTGCCAAACCCGTAGGCCGGAACTGGGCCTGACCGGGGGAGCGTAATTTATTGCTGCCGGCAAAGCCATCGGCGAAAATCTCCCATTGGGGATCAAACCCATCGATGACCATGGGAACGAAAGCGACCAGATAGCCCTGTTGGGCTTGAGGCGCCCGATTCCATGAGCCGTGAAAAGCGACGAACGCTCCGCCCCAAAACCGGGTGGGAAAGTTTTTTTGATCATAGATGACCATGGCGTTGGGCGCCCAATGGGCGGGAAAGGTCATCATCGGCTTCCCATACTGATGACAATCCCCCGTTTTTTTGCCGTCGCCGCCATATTCAGGCGCCAACACCCGTTTTTCGGCTCTGGGGTCATAATAGCAATAGGGCCAGCCGAAATCGGCGTTTTTATTGAGACGCAACATTTCTTCTGCCGGTAATTGAACGCCTTGTTCCATGGTATAAAGTTCGGGCCAGTTCTGATGGAGCTGATCACGCCCATGCTGGACAACAAAAACATTTTTCAAAAATGGGGAATAAGCAATCGCCATGGCGTTGCGAATGCCGGTTGCGTAGCGTTCGCCATCCGCCTGTTGCTGGGTTCGGGTGGATAACTTGAACCGCCATATTCCCGCCTGTTTTTCACGCAGTGGACAGGGTTTCTGCCCAGGCGAACCTGAAGCCCGGTCTTTTTCCTGACACGCATTGGAAGGCGCGCCTACATTGACATATATATAGCCTTTCTCATCAAAAGTGAAGGTTTTGGCTGCGTGCTGTATCTGGTCAGGGAAGCCTGATATGATTGTTTGGGCTTCGGAGCTCGGTCGCAACTGGCTTATTCCCAGTTTCCAGCGCAGGATTTTCTGATTGGTGCCTACGTACAGGCTGCCATCATGGATCGCTATTCCGGTGGCGGAACCATAACCAAAACGTTCCGTTTGCTCCATGGCGCCGTCTCCGTCCGCGTCCCTCATGGCAACCACCGCGTGGGTACCCGACCTCAAGGCGGCAAAAACGTCGCCGTTTTCGTTAACGGCAATATGACCCAGTCGACCCAGTTCAGCAGCAATGCGCTGGATGCAGAAATTTTCGGGAACCTGGATATTATCTACTTTGCGCAGACAACGTTCATCTGCCCGCACTATCTGCCAACAGAGGCTGAGGATGCTGAATGCGGCAAGTACAAGAACGGTTGTTACCCTCGAAATGATGGCATGGCTCATAACTTGACTCTCATTGTGGTGTTTTTTGATCATCCGCGCTCCATTTGGAAATGACAACGCCATATTCAAGGTCTGGTTGCTGGCATTGGGCAAAATTATGGCGTTATACTTAGCCAGGTAGTGCGGCCTGGAATGCGAGGATTCCTTGAATCCATATCAAAAGTATATTTAGCGTATTATAAAACACGATTGAAGGGATAGCTTGACGGTTTTAAGTCAATGCTTGTGGATCGGGCGTGTTGAAGCCTGGATTGCTTAGGGAACATCTGAATAAGCCCCGTTTTTCCTGATAATTCGTTGTCAAATCCAAAAAATTGCCCCACATCGAAAAGGCCATTTTTTGCTTCAAATTGATGCATGACCGCCACTTTTGCGACCTGGAGTCGAACCCTAGGCGCGCCAACCCTACAAGGCTATCAATTTTCGCCGCGCCATGTAAAGATTTCCCAGAGGAATCGCGCCTGAGCTTCGTCCGGAATTAATCAGAGGTTCCTTAGGCATGCATTTTGCAGATAACTGGCAGGTCAGTTGTAGCACAGTTCCTGGAGTTATGCTCTGCACCCAATGCTGGAGCAAACAAGCGCGTTCATTAATACTAAGCAAATAAAATATCATGTTTACTTCTATCAGGTATTAAAACATGGAAAACCAGAATATTGATATCTTGTGGGTACTGCTTGGATCGGTACTCGTTTTTATCATGCAGGGTGGTTTTTTATGTCTGGAAGCAGGTCTGACACGCAGCAAAAATACCATCAATGTGGCGATGAAAAATATGCTGGATCTTTTGCTGAGCGTGATTATGTACTGGTTGTTCGCTTTTGGCCTCATGTTTGGCGCCACCTATGGAGGATTGCTGGGCACTTCCTTTTTTATGCCCGACATCGGGCCTTCCACCACCTGGCTGGCAGTTTTTTTTGTTTTCCAGACTATGTTTTGCGCCACATCCGCTACCATCGTTTCGGGCGCAGTAGCGGAGAGAATGAGCTATTCGGGTTATGTCCTGCTGGTGGTTCTCATCGTCGGATTTCTTTACCCCGTATTTGGCCATTGGGCATGGGGAGGGGCTTATACCGGACAACCGGGTTGGTTGCAGGCAAAAGGATTTGTCGATTTCGCGGGCTCAACAGTGGTACATAGCGTCGGCGGCTGGGTGGCGCTGGCGGCAATCTGGATTATTGGGCCCCGGCACGGACGTTTTGATGAAAAAGGTGGTGTGCGTCCTATCCACGCCTATAATCTTCCCCTCGCCATGCTTGGCGTTCTGCTGTTATTTGTCGGCTGGTTTGGTTTCAATGGCGGCAGCACCTTGAGCATGAATCATCAGGTTCCTGGAATTATCGCCAACACCATGCTCGCCGGGGCGGCGGGAGGGCTGATCGTGATTTTGCCTCAGTTGCTGACAGTGAAGCGTGTTGCGCCCAATCTCATTATGAATGGCACGATAGCCGGGCTGGTAGGGATTACGGCTTGCTGCCATGTGGTCCATACGCCGAATGCCTTGATGATTGGTGCTGTGGCTGGATTATTGATGCGGGGCACTCAGTCTCTGATGCTCCGGGCACATCTGGATGATGCGATTGGCGCGGTTCCGTCTCATCTGGCCGCAGGTATTTGGGGAACCCTGAGCGTGGGAATCTTTGGTGATTTGTCTCTGATTGGAAATGATTTATCACGCATTGACCAGATTGTGGTTCAATTGGAAGGGATTTCCGTGTGCGCCTTTTGGAGTTTTGGCCTGGGGTATTTGATTCTAAAGTTTATCAACCGCTGGCTTATGCCTTTGCGGGTGACACCGGACGCAGAGGATATGGGACTCAATGTCTCGGAGCATGGCGCAAGCACGGAATTGGTGGACCTTCTGCGCCAGATGTCACTCCAGGAGCAATCGGCGGATTTGACGCTGCGCGTCCATGAAGAGCCTTTTACTGAAGTTGGGCAGATTGCTCACTATTACAACCGCGTCATGGGCAGTCTGGAAAGAGCCGCTGATTTCACGCGCAATATTCTGAGAGATCTGAACGATGCATTGCTGGTTTTTGTTGACCCGGGCTGGGTCGTGAACATGAACCCGTCTGCTGTGGAATTGTTTGATTTTCCTCGCAAGGATATGGGTAATCATCGAATTTCGGAGTTATTTGCTACGCCTGATCATGAACCGATTAATGATCTCTGGTTCATTGAACATGCCCGCAATCATGGCTCCATGGAAATCGTGGCGAAGAGATCAAACGGCGAATGGCGTCAGGTAGAGATCACTCTGGGCTATATGCGCATGCTCACCAAAGAGTATTTTACTGCGGTGATACGCGATATTACCGAACAGATAAATACGCAGAATCGTTTGTTTGCCGAAAAGGAACTGGCGCACACCACCCTTGAATCTATCGGTGATGGTGTAATCCGTGCCGATGCTGACGGGAAAATCACCTACATTAACCCGGTTGCCGCTGCACTGACTGAATATTCCAGCCGCGAAGCGTGCGGAATGAGACTTTCGAGTATCTTGCGCCTGTCTCCTGAAAATGAACCTGCGCAAGGCATTGATCCGATTAGTCAACTCAATGAACATCAATGCAGCAGCTTTCAGAGCGTCGGATTTCATAAAATCACGGGGCGTAATGGCAGAAAAGCCATGGTGATCTACACTTCTTCGTTTCTGCATGATACAGAGAGTCATGTCGTAGGTTTCGTATTGGTATTCCGCGATATAACCGACCATCAGAAAATGGTACACAAATTGTCCTATCAGGCAACCCATGATCCGCTGACCGGATTGTCCAATCGCCGGGCATTTGAACATCATCTGCGGCAATTGATCGACCAGGGCATTGATCGACCGGGTTTGAGTCATGCTCTGGTCATGCTGGATCTGGATGATTTCAAGATCGTTAATGACACTGCTGGTCATCAGGCGGGTGATGACTTGCTGCGGGGATTCGCAACCATTATTCGCCGCCATACGCGAAATAGCGATGTAGTTGCCCGCATGGGAGGCGATGAATTCGCTATCATTTTGCGCAATTGTTCTCTTGATAAAGCCAAGAATATCATGAACCAATGTCTCAAGAGTATGCTTGAATATCGTTTTCAATGGGAAGGGCGGATATTCCAGGTTGGTGCAAGCATCGGGTTGACCCTCATCGATCACCGAACCACTGACTTTGAAGGGGTGATCGGGTGCGCGGATCGGGCATGTTACGCTTCCAAGGAAGCCGGTGGCGCCAGTGTGATGGTGATTGAAAACATTGAAGAACAGGTATTTCCCGGCGCCGATCAGAATGATGAGGTTCAGCGCTGGCTGTGCTCACTTGAACAGATACAGGTTCAATTCATTTTCCATCCGATTATAGCCAGAGATGATGAGTCCTCCCCCGCGCGGGATCGTTTGTTTGAAGTTTATGCCTTTTGCTCGTTAGCAGGGCATGAAGAACGGATCGCACTGACAGATATCATGACCATGCTGGAACGTCACAAGGTGATGCCTCGCATCGAGAGTATTGTGCTTTCAGCTTTGTTCAAGGAGATGGAAAAAATCCGGTCGGCGTTACCCGATATCGTCAACTGGCGTTTCGGATTCAATCTATCGCGGGCTTCGCTGTTTGATGAGCAAACACCGGGGCTATTCAAACCGTTACTCGAAAGATACGCGGTTCTGACCCGCCATCTCTATTTCGAGATTCCCGAACGGGCGTTGATGATGGATATCGGGTATAGCCGCATCTTTCTGGACAGCCTGGCGCAGCAAGGCTGTATGATTTGCCTTGATCATTTCGGCAGCAGTGTAGGTTCTTTCACCCATCTACATAGCCTCCCTTTCAGCATGATTAAAATTGACGCTTCGTTTGTGCGCGGAGCCGCCAGCGATCCGAATCAACAGCGTATAGTCCACGCCATCGCCCAGCTTGGGCAATCCCTGCATATGCGAACTATCGCCGAAGGTGTCGACAATGCCGCTATTTATCAAAAACTTGTGACCCTGAAAATTGATTATTTGCAGGGCAATTATTTCGGCAAAGCCATGGGATCCGATCAAATCATCGATTATTTGCTGGGCAAAGCCTAGTTTTTAATTTCCAGTTTTAGGGAACCTCTAATTAAGCCATGAACTCGTATCCTGCGTCTCTTATGCCCAGCTTCATTGTTGTAAATCCGCGCAATAGCCCTGCGAACCCGTGCGATTTAACCCGAGAATCTGAACATAATGCATCGCACCTGAGCTTCGTCCAGACTTAATCAGAGGTTCCTCAGGTTGAATCAGGGAGCAACGATATGGATCAATCGTCTTTCTTGCAAACGGCAACAGATGTCACAGGGCACCTATCCGGGCTGCTATGGAACAATCCACTAACCTTGTTCGTGCTTCTGGGTACGGGTGTCTTTCTTACGCTGAGGCTGCGCCTGATCCAGTTGCGGGCATTTTTCCCGGCCATGGGGCATCTTGCGACCAACAGAAAAGCGGGCGATGGTGAGATTTCTCACGCCCAGGCGCTTTCTACGGCTCTTTCCGCTACGATAGGTACGGGTAATATTGCAGGCGTGGCGACCGCAATTTCCTTTGGGGGGCCCGGCGCCCTGTTCTGGATGTGGGTCACGGCATTTTTAGGCATGGCGACCAAATTTACCGAAGCCACGCTGGCAGTCAATTATCGCGAAATGGACGAAAACGGGCACTATTTCGGCGGTCCTATGTATACGCTGCGCAAGGGTATGAATAGCCCCATGCTTGGCGGCGCTTTTGCTTTCTTTGCCTTTGTCGCTTCTTTCGGCATTGGCAACATGGTTCAGGCCAATTCCGTCGTTGATGGGCTGACCTATCTTTCCCGAGGTCTTGAACATTACCGCTGGCTAATGGGATTGATTCTGGCGATGCTGACCGGCATGGTCATTCTGGGCGGTATCAGGCGTATCGCTGCGGTGACATCGGCACTGGTGCCGTTGATGGCGATTTTATATTTTTTCGCAGCCCTGACTTGTCTGGTTTTGCAGTATCAGGCGGTACCATCAGCCTTGCATTCCATTTTCGAACAGGCGCTCAATCCCTGGGCGGCGGGTGGCGGCGCCATCGGACAAGCCATCAGATGGGGAGTTGCCAGGGGTCTTTTTTCCAATGAAGCTGGCCTCGGTTCATCGCCTATCGCTCACGCAACCGCGCGCACACCCTATCCGGCACGGGAAGGTTTGATTGCCATGCTTGAGCCCTTTTTCGATACCCTGGTTATTTGCTCGCTCACCGGCCTGGTTATTATTACCAGTGGCGTCATGTCCAGTGGCGAATACACCGGCGCCGCGCTTACCGCGCACGCTTTCAGCGCGAGTCTCGGTTCTGCCGGTGGCTGGGTGGTTGGCGTTAGTCTGTCTTTGTTCGCTTTTTCCACCATCATCGCCTGGTCCTATTATGGGGAAACTTCCGCGCGTTATCTTTTTGGGAGTCGCTCCAGCCTGCCTTACCGTTTACTGTTTTGTATCGCAGTAGCGCTTGGCGCCACCATACCGCTAAAGCTGGTATGGAATGTCGCTGATATATTTAACCTGTTTATGGCATTCCCCAATATCGTGGGTTTGTGGTTTTTGAGCCGCCTGGCGATCAAACAAGAATCCGACGGTTTAATATAACTAAATGATTTATCATTACAGTTATTAGATCGTTTTTATTATTAGAATGGCGTGTTATTCTTTGCTTGAGCAGACATAATAGGAGGTTCTGGTTCGAAGATGGGAGTGTGATAGCAATGTTGATGCAAGGTGGTACACAACAGCAGACGGTCGGTACGCTGGGAGATGCTTTGGTGCAGCGCGTTAACCGCGAACTGATATCCGCTTCTGTGCGGGAACGGATTTGTTGGGGATTGGAACATTTCAATGAACGCGTGGTTCTGGCTTCGAGTTTCGGTATTCAATCTGCGGTGTGTCTGCATATGATCACCCAGGAAATAGCCGATATACCCGTGATATTGATCGATACCGGTTATTTGTTTCCCGAAACCTATCAATTCGTGGATCAGATGGTCGAGCGTCTTAAGCTTAATCTTAAAATTTATCGCCCGGAATTGAGTTCTGCCTGGCAGGAAGCTCGTTACGGCAAGCTGTGGGAACAGGGATTGTCCGGGATTGAACGCTATAATTCCATTAATAAAGTGGAACCCATGCAGCGGGCATTGAAGGAATGCGGCGCTGATGCATGGTTTTCGGGAATACGTCGCAAGCAGTCCTCAAGTCGGGCTCGTATCGATCCGATCATGCTCCAGAACGGAAAGGTTAAAATTCACCCCATTTTCGACTGGACTGACCGGGATGTTTTTCGTTACCTCAAAGCTTACGACCTGCCTTATCATCCGTTGTGGGATCTGGGTTATTTATCAGTTGGCGATGTGCACACCAGTCGTCCGGCAATCCATGATGACATAAGCGCTGAGAACTCCCGTTTTTTCGGCTTGACCAGGGAGTGTGGATTACACACGGTGGCGTAAATGATTGGAACCTCGAAAAGCTTCCAGGATTCCATTATTTGTAAAATTATCACAGCGCCTTAGGTTCAGCAGATAACGCCTTGCTCAGCGGCAGGCAAAGCGTTATCTGCAATGAGGCCATTTACGCGATTTATAACGTGGCGGATAAAAATAACCCGCTTATTCAAGCCTTTTACAATGGTTGAGTGAACTTTTCAAAGAATCCTTTGTCAAGTATAAGGTATACTTATCCGAGTAGAGCAGAGTCCTGAATTGCCATTGCTTCTCTTAGGGAACCTCTGAACAAGTCA
>DEIQ01000038.1:22142-54209 GCA_002352565.1 Proteobacteria bacterium UBA2770
GGTGAGCGAAGTCGAACCCGCTTGTGTCCCTTATGTCCAGCTTCATTGTGGTAAATCTTCGCAATAGCCATGCTATTACGCGCAATTTGCGTCTCGAATCTGAACATAATGAATCACACCCACCTTCGTCCAGACATGTTCAGAGGTTCCCTGGCTTGTATTCCAGGGTAAATACTGACTGTGCGCATAAATATCTCGTTTAAGCGTGAGTGAGTGAACGCTAAACAACATACAATGAAAAATGAGGAAATGAATCATGACGACATACGCCAATATTGATAAAGAAGAAGCTTTTGTTCAGTATTCTCAAAAAGAACTGGGTGACTTGTTTGATACATTGCCGCACGTCGATGTTGAAAAGATGGATGGTCTTTATAAAGGACATCTGTTCTCTATCATGGGGTTCGGCTTATTGCCTCGTTTTATGCGTGGGCCGTTTTATACCTTATTAAATATTATCGATCTTTGGTCGGGGAAAGGCTTTAAAAACCTCAAAGGCGCGAATATTTGGTTGTTATTGACGGATAGATTTCGTTTTGGTTATTACACATTAGAGCCGTCCAGTGACAATAATCCCGCGCGTATAAACTATGATACGGATAAAAATTTTGGTTTCATGCGTGCCATAAGGGGTGAAATGAAGCAATTAGAAGATGGACGCGTGCTGGCTCGAATGCTCTACGTGACGAAAAACAAGGTTTACACCGTAGCCTACTTTACATTAGAAATAAAAACTGAAAACCAGGGTTATGGAGCAATATGATTACATTGTTGTAGGCAGCGGGTTTGGTAGATCGGTTGCGGCGTATAAATTAGTTGAACAGGGTGCGTGTGTTTTATTACTTGAACGAGATTCGAGTTAAAGGTGTTGTGTTTAGCGTGTTCGTTCGGATAAAGGTTGTGTCAAGTTTGAATAGTGTTCCCGGATAGCCTTGCAATCATGCGGCGTGAGCCTTATTCGTTTGTGCATATTCATATTTACAGTATCTCCAATAGAGCTGGAATCTGTAAACAACGCGGTTAATTCTTACACATTATTATTAAACCGGTTGTTAATTCCCGCTTGTCATTCCAACGCCCGTTAGCTCGGCGCTGAGATTCCACAACCGCTGCTGATCGGCTTGATTGCAGGAGGCTTTGGAAGTGATGCGCGGCTTTGTGCCGATAAAGTAACGCCCCGATATTGTGGCGACCTCTGGTGAACTTGCGAGGTAGACAGGTGTTCGCGCTGCTTTACGCGGGCTTTTGAGCAAGGGTCTGATAAATGCCGGATTGGCCTCAATATTGGATCCTACCACTCCCGGATGAAGGCAATTGACGGTTAAGGGCTGATTTTTCATCTGTTCGGCCAGTTGATAAGTGAACATGATGTTGGCAAGCTTGGAAGACCCATAGCGGCTGACCATGTTGTAGCTGCGCTGGGCCTGTAGATCGTCAAAATCGAGGCGTCCAAATCGATGCATCATGGATGCCAGGCTCACGACACGACCCGGCCCAGCCTTGAGCAGGGCATCCATCAGTAAATGAGTCAGCAGAAAAGGCGCCAGGTGATGAACGGCAAATTGCAGTTCAAAGCCGTCGCTGGATTCCTCGCGCCGTTTTTTCATGATGCCGGCGTTGTGAATCAGAACGTCGAGATGATCGAAACGGTTGAGAAAATCGGCAGCCAGATGATGCACTTGTTCAAGACTTGCCAGATCGGCAAGCATCAGAGCGGGATCGGGACACGCGCTGCTTTGCATGATGGATGCACGCGCAGCTTCGCCTTTGGACTTATTGCGGCAGACCATGATCACATGGGCGCCCATTTCAGCCAGTTGACGGGCTGTTTCCAATCCGATGCCGGAGTTAGCGCCGGTGACCATACAGATTTTCCCGTTCATCGTATTGGATGACATAGGTTCTTCCTTATCTGAGATTAACCAATTGTTCAATCAATTTATAGTCTATGACCGTGAATGAGGCAAATGCGAGCATTGGCAAATCAGAAAAAATGGCCTGGATTGAAGCATGAAGACGACGTATTGGCCTTATCTCAAATCCTATTATAGAACCCCGTCTGACCAGGGTATACTTTGTTGAAGTAAGGGTATTGTCAGGAGATGGGAATGAATGAAAATGGCTTGGGCCGATATAATCGTGGTGGGACGTCCCTGTTAATGCTGATGGTGGCAGGGCTTTTGACGCTTGGTCCGATTTGCGCCTCGGTATCGGAAGATCTGTCGAATATCAACGCCGATGTGATCGTTGAAGGTGATTGGCTGGTCACCATGCAGCCGGGTCAAGCCGTTATTGGGGATGGCGCGGTTGCAGTGAAAAACGGTTTGATCGTCGCCGCGGGTCCGCGGCAACGAATTGCCACTGCCTTTCGGGCCCGACGAACCATTGATGGTGAAGGTCGCGTGCTTCTCCCAGGTCTGGTGAATGCGCATACCCATGCCGCCATGACCCTTTTTCGGGGCTTTTCCGATGACAAGGCGTTGATGGACTGGCTTGAAAACTATATTTTCCCGGCTGAGAGCGCCTTTGTGAACGATGAGTTCGTTCGAGTTGGCACCACTCTGGCGTGTTGGGAGATGATTCGCAGTGGTACCACTACCTTTGTCGATATGTATTTTTATCCGGATGTCATTGCCGAAATTGTGGATCAATGCGGCCTACGAGCCGTGATAGCGCCAGCAATCATGGACCATCCATTCCCCGGATCAAACGGGTGGCAGGAATCTTTTGACATCGCCGTCGATTTCATTAAACGCTGGCAGGGTCATGAACGAATCGTGCCCGCTTTCGGGCCGCACGCTCCGTATACGGTATCCGCGGAACATCTGCGTGAAGTGGCTGTCAAGGCTCGGGAATTGCATGTTCCGGTGACTATCCACCTGGCTGAAACCAAGGATGAGTTTGCGAAAATACAGTCCAAATACAAATTAACACCGGTCCAACTCCTGGATGAACAGGGTCTTTTGGGACCGAACCTTATTGCCGCACACGTGATCTGGGCTGATCCCGCCGATATTGCTCTGTTGGCGGCGCGGGAAGTTGGAGTGATCCATAATCCAACTTCCAATCTAAAATTGGCTTCCGGGATTGCTCCTGTTCCTGCCATGCTCGATGCCGGGATTGCCGTAGGGCTGGGCACCGACGGCGCGGCGTCCAACAACGATCTTGATCTATGGGAAGAAATCCGTCTGGCAGCACTGATACATAAAGCGCACAACTCCGATCCGAAAGTGATTCCGGCGCTGAGCGCGCTGCGAATGGCTACAAGCTCAGGCGCAAAAGCCATTGGGCTGGGCGATGAAATCGGTGTGCTGAGCGTTGGGCGCAAAGCCGACATGATCCAGCTCAGCCTGAAAAACAGACCCCACGCCATACCGATATTCAATATCATCTCGCATCTGGTTTATTCAGCCAAATCAAGCGATGTGGTTACCGTAATGGTGGACGGAAAGGTTTTGATGGAAAATGGTCAGATCGCAACCATTGATGAAGCCATGACGCTGGAGAATGTCCGCACAATAAATCACGCCATCACTAAAACTTTACCTTGAACCCGCGCCCTGCCTTCTCCATTGCCGAGCTATTGACGGAGAGCCAATCAACCGACGCGCGCCGCGTCTTTTCAGGTTGGGGAGCCTCTGATCAAGTCTGGACAAAGCTCAGGTTTGTTCCCCATGTTCAGATTCGAGACGACAATCGCGCTGGTTAGCAGGGCTATTGCGGAGATTGTCAACAAAGAAGCTGGACATAAGAGACGCAAGCGGGTTCGACTTCGCTCACCGCAAAAACCGAGTTCATGACTTAATCAGAAGCTCCTTAGCCTTCAATCAGCTTTTTGCTGTGGAATAAAGCAACCATGAGAGGCACATCGCAAGACCCATGATTACCGATAATCTATTCGATCATGAGCGATTTCGTTCGCCCATCACGTTTGCCAGTATATCGACTGGAAGAGGGAAGATGATGGTGGAGCTTTTTCCGCTGGAGATTTCGATTAAGGTCTGCATGTAACGCAATTGCATCGTCTGGGGCTGGGTACCCAGCACCTTGGCGGCTTCCGTGAGGGTTGCGGAAGCCTCGAGTTCACCCTGCGCATGAATAATCTTGGCGCGGCGTTCCCTTTCAGCCTCCGCCTGGCGGGCAATGGCGCGAATCATGCTGTCATCCAGATCCACATGCTTGATTTCCACATTAGCGACCTTGATGCCCCAGCTATCGGTCTGCACGTCCAGAATGCCTTGTATGTCGGCATTAAGTTTATCGCGCGCCATCAGGATCTCATCCAGATCGTGCTGACCCAATACCGATCGCAGGGTCGTCTGCGCCAGTTGGTTGGTTGCCTCGTAAAAGTTGACCACTTCGATGATGCTGCGCTCAGGATCTACGACCCGGAAATAGACGACGGCATTCACCTGGACGGAAACATTGTCCTTTGAAATAACATGCTGCGGTTCCACGTCCATGACCACGGTGCGCAAATCCACCCGTGCCATCTGCTGGATGCCGGGGATGATGATGATCAAACCAGGTCCCTTGACTTTCCAGAAACGCCCAAGCGTGAATACCACGCCACGTTCGTATTCGCGCAGTATTTTAATACTGCTGAACAGTAAAAGAGCAATGGCTATGACGATGGAAATAATCACATTCATGGTAACCATATTAAATTCTTCCTTATAACAGACTTCTATGATTTGGTGGACTTTATATGAGCCGGTTCTACATCAAGAACCAACCCGCGACGCGCGCGCACTCGTACTTGCTGCCCCGCTTGTAAAGGCTGACTACTCTGTGCCATCCATCTTTCCCCGTGACAACGCACCCATGAGGCATCCGCTGTCGCAGGCAGAACTTCGCACAAGCTATCCGTCAACCTGTAATCTTCGGAAGCCAACGGCCGCCGCCGCGCCTGCCATACCATGCCAAGCAGAGCCATCATGGCCACAACACTAATGGCTGCAACAGAAAGCACCAGCGATAATGACAAACCAAACCCCGGCACGTCCTGATCCATAAGCATAATAGTACCCACGACCAGCGCTGTCGCCCCGCCAATACCCAGGGCCCCGAAACTTGGCACAAAGACTTCCGCCAGCATCAGCATCAAACCCAGGATGATCAGCGCCAGACCGGCGTAATTGACCGGGATCATCTGAAACGCAAACAGGGCCAGCAGAAGAGCAATACCGCCGATGACTCCGGGTACGATTGAGCCGGGATTGGCCAGTTCAAAGATCAATCCGTATATGCCAAGCAGCATAAGGATGTAGGCGATGTTGGGATTGGTGATGACCGCAAGAAATTTCTGTCGTGCGGTGGGTTCGAGGAACAGGGGCGTTACGTTATTGATCTCAACGAGCCTGGACTCGTCAGATCCTGCCGGTATCGGAATCTTAGCCATAAGCGCGATAAGTTCATCAATATCCCGGGCGATCAATTCAATAACGTTTTTATCCAGCGCTTCCTGAGCGGAAAGACTTGCGGCGTCTCTGACCGCTGATTCCGCCCATTGTGCGTTGCGTCCGCGCAAGCGGGCCAGGCTTCGCAGATAGGCGCTGGCATCGTTGACAAGTTTGTGTTCCATCGCACTCGACGTTTTTGTATCGGGCTTACCTGCGTCATCAGGTTCTGCTGTAACCCCTTTATCTAATTGGGGTAGCTGCTTGGGATCTGAAGGATCCGCCAGCGGATCCTTGTGCGGAGATAATGGCTGTATACCACCGATCTGCACCGGGGTGGCTGCGCCCAGATTCGTACCCGGTGCCATGGCCGCAAGATGAGATGCATAAAGGATGTAAGTTCCGGCGCTTGCCGCCCGCGCCCCGGAAGGCGCTACATACGCGACGACCGGCACGGAGCTTGCCAGAATAGCCCGAATCATCTGGCGCATGGACGTATCAAGCCCGCCGGGCGTGTCCATTTGCAGGATAATGACGGCTGCCTGTTGCTCTTCGGCTTTTTCAATGCCCTGAACCACATAATCACTGACAGCCGGACCAATCGCTCCGTCGATAGTCAGGACTACGACGCGTCCTTCCCAGTTTTGCGCAAAGCACAAACCCCACCACAAGCTTGCAAGACAGAATATGAGTCGATATTTCATAATTGTCCTCATGTCAACGACCAAGGAACCTCTGAACAAGTCATNNGAAGTCGAACCCGCTTGCGCCCCTTATGCCCAGACTTGATCAGAGCTTCCCTGAAAAGGTTAACCCCACTCTTGAGAAATATCAATTAAAAAATCAACCTTTCCTGACCCATGCGTCGCACCATCCGTCGCGGTTGATATGCTTGCCCGCAAAAACCGCGCATGGCCCCCATTGGGACTCCGTATCCCCGGTGTAAAGCTGACAATTATGGCAAAAAGCCTCGCTCACACTGCGAACCGATTCAGGTACCTGGATCGCATCGTGGATATATTGGAGGCTTTTGGCCATCGGCTCATCAAGAGACAGTATAGGCATTTCTTCTGCGGCGCGCACCCGCGCAAGCGGAATCCAGCTTAAAACGGGCAACAGAGAGGTGAAAGCAAGGTCGCGGCTTAACATTTGTCCGCGGCTTAACATTTTTCGCCGTGAAACAGTTTTATATTCTTTCATAGATTACCTGCAGATGATAATTAGCCCGGAGACCTTTAATTCACTCATGAACCCGGTTCATGACTTAATCAGAGGTTCCTTAGCGTTTCAGCCCATGCCAAGCCATCATTTTTCGGCTTCCCTATCTCTACATTCTGGGCCTGTTTTTCTTCAATGGACAACTTCTTTCGCTTGTCTGACTGTTGCGTATGATTGAGTACAGTGAATAGAGTCCGAATCGCTAATGGATTATTGTACGGACTGTCATCAGCAAAAACCTCACCTGTGGCGGGGTCAATTCCATTCGCAAGTGCCGTGGTAATTTCTTTCGCTTTCTCAATATCCACAACTGTACCCCTTGATAACCCCACCAAACATTGGGATCTATACACTTGACTAACCCTCATAGCCTGGCTATTACGTGCGATAAGCGCCTCGACTCTGACACAGCAGGAACCACAGCTGAGCTTCGTCCAGAATTAATCTGGAGATTCCTGTATTTATAACGCCGCCATTTACGGACGTAGTGGGTTGGCGGTGTTTTTGAGTTTTTTCAAAAACGGTGACAAGCCGCGGAGTTCCGCAACATGGCATTGTTATGCCAAGACTGCCTTTCACCAATATTCTCACAAAATCGCAGTGAGTAGCCATCTGGATCTTGCACCAGGAATTCCTTTTGGCCTATTTCTTTGCCGCCACTTTGATACCAGTTTTCCTCAATATCCATGAATAATGGATAGTTTAGAGCGGCCAATTTATCGTAGATTGGTGCAATCTTACGCAGTTCAATCTGAAAGTTTATGCCGCGCCCTAAAGGGTACTCAACCTTCCCGGCATTCCAGCCGTCCTCCTCCCACTGCTCTATCATAATCTGGGCGCTTTCTTGATCAAGGCAGGCAAAATCAGGATTCTGATGACTTTTTGAAGTCTGTCACTGCTGGTTCCGGAACCATCGGATTCCAATACTGCTTAGGTTTAACTCGAACTCCAAGATGGTACAACAGCCTTTATCCAATATAATAGCAGCGTTGTGTTTGATAAGGAATGATAAGGAATACGCTTGAGTGGTTTTTTATGCCAGAGGACGACTGTCATTCGAGTTTGAACCACAGACATACCTGATATGCAGGGCAGATAGTGAGGTTAAGAAAAAAATGCTTTTCATGACAAATTGTTCGGGTTACAATAAAAGGCTGATATATTTTATACAGGATTATTCAAGGAACAAGCCAAAATGGTGAGCATTCGTTTATCGCGGGGCGGAACAAAGAAACGCCCATTTTATCATGTGGTGGTCACCGATCAACGCAATCGGCGTGATGGGCGTTTTGTGGAACGTCTGGGCTTTTTCGATCCGCTGGAGCGGGAAGCGGAAAGCTGGCGCTTGAATCTAAATCGGGTGGATTACTGGGTCAGTAAAGGGGCGCAGCCCAGCGCAAGGGTATCGAATCTTATTCGTATGGCGCGCAAACATGTGGCAGCCTTGCCTGAAGGTGCGCTTGAGGAGTCTCGGGAGGGCGCCTGATTTCCAACGGTGACTGGATTAAAATGGGACGATTGGGTGCGCCGCACGGTTTGCGTGGCTGGTTGCACCTGCGCTCATTTACGGATCCATCACCCCTGATCCTGGATTTTCGCCAGCACTGGTTTGACCCTGGATCAGGGCAGCCCATTGCTGTGGAAGAAACCTGGCACGATGGTGAACGTCTGATGGTTCGCCCGGCCGGAAGCGAAGATCGGGATGCTGCCGGCCTGATGACAGGCATAGATATCGCGGTACCGCGTGAAGTGCTTCCCCAGCCGGATGAAGGTCATTATTACTGGTCTGATCTGATAGGCGCCAGCGTGATTGATCTGGATGGGTTCGTTTATGGCGCCGTAGATCATTTGCTGGACGCTGGCGCCCATGATGTGCTGGTGATTCAGGGCAATAACGGAGAATGGCTGATTCCATTTGTGCTTGATTCGATTGTGCGGGATGTGGATGTGCGCCAAAAACGCATTCGGGTCGCGTGGGAGCGTGAATGGCTGTAGTTTTTTCGGGTATGGCGCAAGCGATATCCGAGACTTCAACGCAGCGATGCAAACTGTTGATACCGGGTGACTCAGCGCCTGAATGACCTGCAACTGTGGTCTATATAAAGATGCCATCACCATTAAATATCGCCGTTATCAGCCTGTTCCCGGCCATGATATTGGATGGACTGGATTATGGAGTCAGCGGACGGACTCTGGAAAAAGGTTTGGCGCGATTGCGCATATGGGATCTAAAAGACTATTGTCCGGCGCGAATGCGCGTGGATGATCGCCCTTACGGAGGAGGGCCGGGCATGGTGATGCGTCCCGAACCGTTGAGAAAAGCGATCCGGGCAGCGCGGAACAGTCTTCCGCAGGGCAGCGCCATGATCTATCTCAGCCCCCAGGGGCGGCGGATTGATCAGGATACTGTCGAGGCATGGTCTCGGGAGCCAGGCTTGGGTTTCATTGCCGGGCGATATGAAGGCGTTGATGAGCGAATCTGTGAACGGGATATCGACGAGCAGTGGTCGCTGGGCGATTACATTCTCAGTGGTGGCGAACTCGCAATCATGGTAGTAATTGATGCGATCCTTCGTCTGCTTCCCGGTGCGCTCGGGCATGAGGATTCAGCGAAAGATGAATCCTTTGCGCATGGATTGCTGGAATACCCGCATTATACCCGCCCGCAGGAGTTTGAGGGGCAACCGGTTCCGGATGTTTTGCTCAATGGGAACCATGCGCAGATTCAACACTGGCGTCAGCAGCAGGCTATTCTGAGAACCTGCCAGCGCCGACCTGATCTGTTGTGCGAGCGCCACTGGTGGATGCAGGATTTAACCTGTCTGGATGCATGGATGTATCCCCGATAAATACGCCGTGGTAATTTGTCGAGGCGGAATTGAATAAGTTGAAAATATTGATCTGGATCATGATCGATAAAAACGATGGCATCGTTGAATGAGCAACGCAATAGCCATCCGGTTGATAGATGAATTGGAATTCGAGATGGAGAAAAGTAATGAATCCCCTGATTCGTGAATTACAGGCTGAGCAGATAAAAACCGATATACCGGCTTTTGGTCCGGGGGATACGGTCGCTGTGCAGATCCGGGTACGTGAAGGCAATCGTGAACGCTTGCAAACCTTTGAAGGCGTCGTTATTGCGCGGCGCAATCGCGGTGTTGATTCGGCATTTACCGTTCGGAAACTCGCCCATGGCGAAGGCGTCGAGCGGGTATTTATGCTCCACAGCCCCAGTGTCGTCAAAATCAATGTAAAAAGACGCGGCGATGTCCGGCGGGCCAAATTGTATTACCTGCGCGGTCGAACCGGGAAAGCGGCGCGCATCAAGGAAAAACTGGCCAAGAAATCCTGAAAAATCAGCGAAAGATAGGGTAAACATGAAGGAAACACATTCATTTCAAGCGGAAGCGCAACAGCTTTTGCATCTGGTGATCCATTCCCTTTACAGCCATCGGGAAGTTTTTTTGCGCGAACTGGTGTCCAATGCTGCGGATGCCCTGGATAAGGCGCGCATCGAATCGATGAAATCCGGCATCCCCCTGGAAGGGGAACCGACTATTCGCATCAGTAGCGATTTGGAAACCGGCATTCTGACCCTAAGTGACAACGGCGTCGGTATGAGCAGGGAGGAAGTGATTGAGCATATCGGGACGATTGCAAATTCTGGAACACGGCGTTTTCTCGAATCCTTGCAGTCTGATTCCGGGCGCGGTGAAACCAATCTGATCGGCCAGTTCGGGGTTGGATTCTATTCGGCTTTCATGGTGGCGGATCGGGTGGTGGTGATCACGCGGCGGCTCGGAAATGACGAGGCGGTGTGCTGGGAATCCAGCGGTGACGGTGAATACACCATGGAAGAGGCACAGCGCGATCACCATGGGACGGATGTCATCCTGCATATCGCTGAAACGCATCGTGATTTTATGGATCCGGAGCGCATTCGTGGCTTAATCAACCGTTATTCCAACCATGTGGCGTTTCCTGTATTCATGTCCGCTGGCGGAGAAGAGGAACAATGGGAGCAAATCAATGCGGGGCAGGCTTTATGGCGTCGCCCCAAGACCGAAATCAGTGATGAGCAATATCAGCACCTCTATCATGATCTGACCTTCGATCCTGAAGATCCACTATGCTGGAGCCATTTCAAGATCGAAGGGCGTACGGAATATACGGCCCTGCTTTATGTTGCTGCGCATGCGCAGGGCAACCTGTTCGATCCCGAAGCCATGGGTGGCATCCGGCTTTATGTGCAGAGCGTTCTGGTGATGGAACAGGCGAAAGCGCTTCTTCCCCGCTATCTGCGTTTTATGCTTGGAGTCGTCGACTCCGCCGATCTTCCCCTGAATGTATCGCGTGAATTGCTCCAATCAAGCCATACGGTGGACAGTATTCGCGGTGGATTGACGCGCCGAAGTCTGGATATGCTTGAGAATATGGCGCGCCAGGATCAGGACCGTTATCAAACTTTCTGGAAGGCGTTTGGCGTTGTGTTGAAAGAAGGTGTCATGGAAGATGCCCAGCATAAGGATCGCATTGTTCCCATGCTGCGTTTCCGTTCCGTCAAGGGTAATCAGGAAATGGAATACACCAGCCTTGATGATTATCTGCAGCGCATGCCATTTTCCCAGAAAGCCATTTATTATGTCTGGTCGGAATCCGGGCAGATGGCGCGTAGCAATCCTCACCTCACGACTTTTCAACGCGCCGACCTTGAAGTATTGCTGCTTACCGATCCCATCGATGAATGGCTGGTGATGCAACTGAAACAGTATCAGGATAAACCACTGCAATCGATTCGCGACGAGCAGGTGGAACTTCCGGAGCAAGGGCAGCCTGAATCTGAAATGTCCGAACAGGAAAAGTCTGAAGGTCAGGCTTTGGCGCAACGCATACAGAGTGACCTTGATGGTCTTGTCGAGCGGGTTACGCTTTCGCGCCGCTCGCTGGAAGCACCTGCGGCATTGGTTCAGGCTTCCGGCTCATTGAGTCCGGCCATGATCCGTTTGCTCAAGGAATCGGGTCAGCAAACGCCTGTGCTGGCGCAGCGGATTCTGGAAATCAATGCCTCGCACCCATGGCTGTCATGGCTGGGTTGCCAGTCTGAGGATGAGATGTTTCACCTTGGCAGCATGGTGCTTTACGAACAGGCATTACTTGCCGATGGAGAGCCCCTTACCGACCCGTCCGCATTCGCCAGCAGGCTGGTAGAGTTGGTCAAAGTCCTGACGCAATCCGGGTCGCCATCTTCTCCATAAACGCATAGCTCCAATATGCTATTGCGTTTTGCCCGAAAAGTTTGATTGGATGCTGGTTTCAGGTACCATGATGGACGGGGTGTCGAATCGAGCGGTGAGATCGTATGTGTTTGTCAACGAGCCTGTGTTTTCATGTCTGAGGCTTAGGGAACTTCTGATTAAGTCATGAACTCGGTTCTTGCGTCCATGATGTCCAGCTTAATTGTTGTAAACCTTCGCAATAGCCCTGCTAACCCGTGCAATTTAACCCGAGAATTCTGAACATGGGGAACCACGCCTGAGCTTCGTCCAGACTTAATCAGAGGTTCCCTGGTAGAATCGATAACTTTTCCTGGTTCCTGTATGCTGACGTATTCGACCGCATGGTCTTTCATTGTTCCAAACTTTTTCCCCTTTTGTCGGGAGCTTGTAGATGATTTCAACCGAATTTCATTCACTACGCCATGGTCTGGCGCGGATGGGAGCTCTGGCATCGCGTATGGTGCGTTCTATCCCTTTGGGTCGAGATCAATTGCCGCGCAATCGGGGCGGATTCCGTAAAATGCATTTCGCTGCGCCCTGGATGCGTCATTTTTCTTCCGCTCCAGGTCGCTTATTTTCCTCTTCAAACCGCAATCAGACGCAGCGCGGCCTGATCCTGGGTCTGGTTTTGCTTGGGATGATGGCGTGTTTCCAGTTGGTTGAGATGCGGACTATTTATCATTCACAAGATCTGCCTGGTGTTCCAGGGGATATAAAGGGTGATGGTTCATCTGCCGCCAAACGATCCGTAACGCTGCGACATGCTGGTGTTCAGAAGGCGGCCAGTCTGTTTGGCATCTGGAAAAGTGAAATTCAGGATCAACTGCCCAGTGAAATACCCGATACTGCTCTGGGGTTAACGTTGCGCGGTATTTTCAACTTTAGCGCCCCACGACCTTCGCTGGTGATCGTTGAAGTGGGTGGCGAAGATAAAGTGCTGGAGCAGGGC
This sequence comes from Proteobacteria bacterium UBA2770, assembly GCA_002352565.1. GTDB lineage: Bacteria > Pseudomonadota > Gammaproteobacteria > UBA2770 > UBA2770 > UBA2770. Next base: position 34,988 of record DEIQ01000038.1, read on the forward strand.
CGGCAGATCCAGCCCGGCGTAGTGATTGCGCACATCTATTCCGATCGGATCATTCTTAAACGCGGCGGAAAACTGGAGACATTGCGTTTGCCGGTAAAGACGGAAGGGTTGGCTGCCAATGAGCAGACTTTCAAATCCGGAAATAGCCGCCGCAACAAGCTTCAAGCCCAACCAGGTTCCATGCGTCCGAACATTTCTACTCTCACGGACATTCAAGCCAGCTCGTTGGGGGATGTGATACGCCCCCAACCTGTTTATGAAAACGGTAAACTGATCGGTTTTCGCGCCCTTCCCGGCCCACGCCGCGATTTGTTCGATCAATCGGGGCTCAAAAAAGGTGATGTAGTCACCGCCGTTAATGGTCAGTTATTAAATCAACCCCTTGAAGCCATGAAGGCCTTTGCTCGTTTGCGGCAGGCGCAGCAGGCGCAGCTCGATTTGCAACGCAATGGGGAGAACCATCGCCTGAATCTGGCGGTGGAGCGTGGTCAGGGAGGCGGGAGATGATAAACCAAACGCGGTTGGTGCACAGTGGATATCTGTTTCTTCTTGTTCTTTTGTGCAGTTTTTCTCCGCTCTACGCCCAGCAACCTTCGGAACAGATGGTTACTCTGAACATGAAAGATGCCGATATCAGGGCTTTTATCGAAATGGTCAGCAGTGTAACGGGCACGAACTTTGTGATCGACCCGCGGGTCAATGCCAAGGTGACGGTCATATCGTCCCAGCCGTTGCCGGCAGATGCCGTTTATCAGGTTTTTTTATCCGTTTTGCAGGTGCATGGTTTGACGGCGATCCAGGCAGGGGATTTGACCAAGATTACACCGGAGGTGGAAGGCAAGCAAACGGGGATCAGCGACTCAAAAACGCAACCGGCATATCCGGATGATATGCTGACCCAGGTGGTCAGGGTTAAAAATGTTCCCGCCGCGCAACTGGTTCCTATTCTGCGACCTCTGGTGCCCCAGTACGGACATCTGGCTTCCTATCCGCCCGCAAATGTGGTGGTGATAGCTGATCGCAGAGCCAACGTAGAGAGAATGGTGAACCTGATCAAGCAAATCGATGATTCCGGCGAGCAGGAGGTGGACGTTGTGGCGCTGGAAAATGCCAATGCAGTAGACGCCATGAACATGATCAATCAGTTGAATAAAAGCGGCAAACGCATGGACCCCACCACCCAGGGTCTGACCATTGTACCCGACATGCGCACCAACAGCATTTACATCAGCGGCACCCGGACCCAGCGCCTGCGTATCCGGGCGCTCCTCCAGAAAATCGACAGCCCGCTTGAGTCCCAGGGCAACACCCAGGTTATTTATCTGAATCATGCCCGCGCGACCAATATGCAGGAACTTCTGGCGCAATATACCGGAGCTGCGGCTGTACCGATAAGAGCCGCCGTTGGTGAGGCAGGTGGTAAAACCCTGCCCATGCAGCATCAAGGTCAAGGCAAGCAGGATGTGATCGTCCTGGCGGATGATGAGACCAATGCGCTTGTGGTCTCGGCGCCGCCTGAAATCATGAAGGAAATCCTTACGATCATCGCCCGGCTCGATATCAGACGCGCCCAGGTGATGGTGGAAGCCATCATCGCCGAGGTTGCCACCACCAATAACAAGCAGGTAGGTTTCCAATGGTTCCTGGATGGCAGCGACAAAGATGGTCCGGTAGGGTTTGTACCCTTTGGGACAAATGATAACCTGTTCAATCTTTATTCACTGATACAGCCTTTGACGATGGGGGGGAATCCTGCAACCGTTCTGGGAAATGCTGCTGCGCCACCATTGGGTTTGACGATTGGGGGCGGACGCTTTCAGGACAGTGGCATCAACTTTGGGGTTTTGTTGCGCGCTATGGCCGCAGACAGCTCCACCAATATTCTATCAACCCCGACACTGATCACGCTGGATAATCAGGAAGCAGAAATCAGCGTAGGTAAGGAAGTCCCCTTTCGCACGGGAGGTTTCCTGGCCGACAATGGTGGCGGCGATCCCTTTCAGACCATTGAACGCAACGAGGTGGGCATCAAGCTCAAAATTGTTCCCCAGATCAGCGCAGGCAATACGGTTCGTTTGCAAATCGAACAGGAAGCTTCTGATCTGGTGGCTCCGGATCAGGTGGATAAAGCTGCTGATCTGGTGACCAGCAAACGTACGATTAATACCCATGTGGTGGTGGAGGATGGCGAGATCATTGCTTTGGGGGGATTGATCAAAGATCATGCCTCGGGGGGTTCGAGCAAGATACCACTGCTCGGAGATATTCCAGTGGTGGGGCGATTGTTTCGCTATGACAACGCGGGTCGGAACAAGAGTAATCTGATGGTATTTTTGCGTCCTGTCATTATACGCAATGGCGCCGACAGCACGCGTTACAGCCGGATGCTTTACGAGAAGATGCGTAACGATCAGTTGAACCAGAAGCTGCGAAGCCACCCCAGGCTCAGGGGTATGCGCCCACCGGTGCTGCCCGAATCAGGGCAGAAATTTCCGTTCACCATGGAGCAGTAGTTGATTACCATGAGTTCCATCCCTGAAATTGAAAAACACATGGACTCATCCGCGCCAGCAGCGTACAGTATTACCCGTTTGCCTTTTTCCTATGCGCGCCGCAATGGCGTCATGCTGCTGCCCGCAGATAACCATGAACATTATGATCTGGTATGCCGGGCAACTCCTTCGCCTTCGGTGCTTGCCGAACTCAACCGGGTATTTCGCCTGCCCATGATTTATCGCGGGGTGAGCTCACAGGCATTTGATCAGTTGTTGCGCGAACATTACGAAGATCGCCAGGAAACCGCGGAAGCCATGGAAGAACTCGGGGTTGATGTGAACCTCCATGCGCTGGCGGAACAATTGCCCGATACCGAGGATCTGCTGGAAAGCCAGGACGACGCGCCCATTATCCGCCTCATCAATGCCATTTTGACCACGGCAATCAAGGAAAGTGCTTCCGATATTCATATCGAACCCTATGAGAGCCGGTTGCTGATCCGTTTCCGCGTCGATGGGATATTGCGCAAGATTCTGGAGCCGCCGCGGGGGCTGGCTCCAGCGCTAGTCTCGCGCATCAAGGTGATGGCCAGGCTCGACATTGCCGAAAAGCGTCTCCCGCAGGACGGGCGCATTTCCTTGAAGGTAGCAGGTCGCGCTGTGGATGTGCGCGTATCGAGCCTGCCGTCCAGCGCTGGTGAAAGGATTGTATTGCGCCTGCTTGATAAACAGGCGGGCCGCCTGTATCTGCATGAGCTTGGCATGGAAAATAAAACCGAACAGACCATGCTGGAACTGCTCCATCGACCCCATGGCATTATTCTGGTCACCGGGCCGACCGGCTCGGGGAAATCCACGACCCTGTACGCGGCGCTGAATCAACTGAATGACGGCAGCCGCAATATCCTCACGGTGGAGGATCCCATTGAATATTATATCGAAGGTGTAGGGCAGACCCAGGTCAATACCAAAGTCGATCTGACGTTCGCCCGTGGTCTGCGGGCGATACTGCGTCAGGATCCTGATGTGGTGATGGTGGGTGAGATCAGGGATGTGGAAACCGCAAAAATTGCGGTACAGGCCAGCTTGACCGGCCATATGGTATTGTCCACCCTGCATACGAATACCGCCATAGGCGCGGTAACGCGCCTGCGGGATATGGGAATTGAGCCTTTTTTGCTGGCATCGAGCCTGTTTGGTCTGGTGGCGCAACGTTTGGTACGAAAATTGTGCGAGCAATGTCGCGAGCCTTATAGCGCCGATGCGGCGACTTGCCGTTTGCTCGGCATGGAACACGAGCCTGGGGTGACGCTTTTCCGATCCCGGGGCTGTCCGGTTTGTCAGGGCAGTGGTTACAAGGGACGCACAGGTATCTATGAGTTGGTCGAGTTGGATGAAACCCTGCAACATATGATCCATGAAAGCGAACAGGAACAGGTGCTGAAGGACTACGCGCGGAAAAAATCGCCGGGCATCCGCGATGACGGATTCCGCCAGGTGATTGCGGGTGTAACGAGCCTCGAAGAGGTACTACGGGTCACGCAGCAGGAAGCGTATGGCGGCTTTTGAATATATCGCATTAACGGTTCAGGGGCGCAAAAAGCGAGGCATCCGGGAAGCGGACTCGCCGCGCCAGGTTCGGCAATGGTTGCGGGAACAAAACCTGGCGCCACTCAGCATTGACGATGTCAGCGAACGCGCCCAGAGTTCTGAAATTGGTTTTTTTCTTCAGCGCGGCGTCAGTACCGGCGAACTCGCGCTCGCCACCCGTCAACTGGCAACCTTGATTCAAGCAGCGCTGCCAGTGGAGCAGGCATTGCTGGCTGTGGCGGAACAACAGGAGGGTCGGGCGATCCGGCGCATTCTGTTTGCGCTGCGCAGTGAAGTGAATGAAGGGCACAGTTTTGCCCAAGCCTTGAGCAAATTCCCCCAGGTTTTCCCCGACATGTACCGCGCAACGGTGGAAGCAGGCGAGCAGGCCGGACAGTTGGACTCTGTCCTGGAACGGCTGGCAGAACGTACGGAGCAACGCCAGCAACTCGGTCAGAAAGTCATGATGGCGCTGGTTTATCCGATCTTGCTGACTCTGGTGTCTGTGGGCGTGGTGATCGGCATGCTGGTCTATGTGGTGCCCCAGGTGGTGGATATCTTTATCAGTCGTGATGCAGCGTTACCGCTATTAACCCAGATCATGCTGGATGTCAGCAATTTTCTCCGCCACCAGGGTCTGTGGCTTGTGATCGTTCTGGCGGCGCTCATCAGCGCCGGGGTTTTCCTCTGGCGCACGCCGGCCTCACGGCAGCGCATCGATGACTACACCTTGCATATTCCCCTGATTGGTTCGCTGGTGCGTACCGGGTCCAGCGCGCATTTCGCCCAAACCCTGAGTATTCTCGTCGCCAGCGGCGTGCCTATTTTGCACGCCTTGACCATTGGTGAGCAAGTGGTTTCCAATCGCAGACTCAAAAACGCCATCGCCCGGGCGACCGAACAAGTGCGGCAAGGCTCTGGAATCAGCCGGGCGCTGCAGGAGCAGCGGGTATTCTCCCCCATGCTGGTCTATATGATCGCCAGCGGCGAAAGCAGCGGTCAGCTTGAGGCTATGCTCAACCGAGCGGCGCACAACCAAGAACGGGAAGTGGAAGCGCAGTTGACCATGATCGTGAGCATCATTGAACCGCTGATCATTTTGTTCATGGGGGTCGTGGTCAGCCTGATCGTGCTTGCCATTTTGCTGCCGATATTCGAACTCAATCAACTGGTAACGATCTGAATGCCGTCATTTCAACCTGGCACCCATGCTAATCGAGCGGCTTGAACAGATCGAGCGTCCCTTCTGATTCGGCTGGCGTATATTGAAAGATATCGACGAAACTGGCATAACCCGCGCCTACCATGACGGGTAGCAGCACCAGCCAGCCCAGGAATAGCGGAATGCTCGCTACAATCCCCAGCCCCAGTAATATCAGACCGAATAACAGCCAGGGCACAATGTTTCGCATAAAAGCCTGACCACTGGCCTTTAACGCAGGCCAAACCGGGATATTTGAGAATGTGACCAGAGGTATGGCATAAAAGCATAACATGCCCCAGATCGCGCCGAGCAACGAGCCGATCAACAGAAAGGGGATAAAAACAAGCGATAAACCACCCACCAACATGGCAACCACCATCTCATCATCGGCTTCCGTGACGGCGCCAAGTACTCCGCCAAGTACTCCGCCAAGCAGGAGACCCAGCAACATAACCATCGCTATGGCAAAAGCGACGGCAAGACTCAGCAGCCCCAGAATCATCAGGGCTTGAAAAACGCCGCCCTCCTTAGGCTCCAATTTTCTTAAAGGCTGTATCAGATTGTTCATCGTGATGGTTCTGCCGACGGAATTTTCATGTGCCAGTAAAAACATAAAGGCGCTATAAAAGGGAGTCAACAATGCGCCAAGCAAAGCGCCCAGCAATGGAACCAGCGATACAACGATGCTAATCACTTTGAGCAGCAGTATCGTTACGATCCATGCGCCTGGGGATGCCGCAAATATACGCCAGCCGCTCTGCAGCCAGACGGTGGCTTGACCCGGTGTGACAGAGTGTGCAACGGGGATATTGACCATGATGAACTCCTTACCATAGGGGTGAAAACAGAGGCGTCAATCAAGAGGGATCATCTTTTTGCGATGCAGATGAATGGCACTATGCCAGTGTTCAATCTAGCAACAAATGCGGGTTCAATCAATAGTCTTTTTAATGAGATGACAGGAATGGATAGATCTTGTTGCGTGGAGCTCTGCGCGGTTCAGATGCTCGGATCGACTTCCTGGTTCAAGGACGCGTTCGATTCCATGGCTGAAAGCAGTTGTTGTTCGAGGCGCTGCCTTGGTTTCAGGTAGGTTTTTTGCTCATGCCAGGGCAAAGTTTCAATCCGGCGCCCGGCTTGATCCAGATATTCCATGGCTTCTTTATTCAGATCGGCGCTGAGGAGCAGCCTTGCTTGCAACAGCGGGATGAAAGGTTTCTGGTTAGCCTGGTAGGCTTTATCCAGGCTGAGAATGGCTGGTTCAAGATAGTGCTGGTGGATCCATACATCGGCCTTGGCCAGGTAAAAATTGGCGCGCATGGCGCGGCTTTGAACCATCATTGGATTGTCGAGCAAAGCATCGATGATGCCATGCATTTGTTGTGCATCCAGTGTTTCGCCGTGGCATTTTTCAGTTTTCATCAGGTGCGCCAGTTTTTTCAACGTATCGGTGACGCCAAATGAAACAGGGCTTTGGGGTGCTATAGCGCGTATGCGCTTTGCCTGCTCTTTGATATCAAGGATCGAAGCCGAGTCATCAAGACACAGCATTTGCATGCGCTGAAGCGCCAGCCCGGCATGTTGCGAATGATGCTGTTGCGCCTGTTCAAGCACCTTCGCCGCTTGGGCGAACTGACCGTGCAGGGACCAGTAGCGGGCACTATGCTGGGAAGCCCGCACCGACTCAGGGTGATGGGCAACCCAGATTTGGGACAGCAGCGCCTCATTGCCCCAAATGATGGCGGATTGATAGCTGGCAAAAGTCAGTAGAGCGACATAAGCCAGGGCAAATAGAGGCATGAAACCAGCCAGCCTGCCTTTTATTTGCATGGCCGCCAGCACCAGGGCGGAGAGAAGCCCCACCATGGGCAAGTAATTGCGGTGCTCGAAATAAAGCTCCAACGGAATAAAGCTCGATTCAAGCACCTGACCAGCGAGAAAAAACAAGACGCCAAAAGAAAACCACAGCCAGCGCCGACTCAACGCCAGCACCAGAGCGGCAATCAGGCCGAAGGCGGAAAAAATGGTCTCAGGCGGGCGCCACCAGCCCATCGATTTGGGGAAGTCGTCGTGATAGATGGTCAGCCAACCCATATCGGGCAGAAAAATTTGGCGCGTATAGGACCATAATGCCCGTGTTTGGGTGAAAAGACGTTCTTCCATGGTAAAAGAACGAGCGCTATAACCAGTCAGTTGCGACCAGCGCCATATAAAATAACCGGCGAGCAGCGCCAGAGGCGCGACAAGCAGAATGCTGCGCCACCAGCGCCAGCGCCGGAGCCACAGTTTCGACTCTGGAAGGGGAGCATGACGCAACAGGGTGAATTCCATCACCAGGGCGAAAAGCGGCAACAGGGCGCCGTTTTCTTTGCACAGTACCGCGAGGGGTGTAAAAATTCCGATGCCGACACCCGTATAGATCAATCCGCGCCGCGGCTGATTCGCTATGATCAATCGGCCATAGGTATAGAAAATCAGGCCCGACAGGGTGAACAGCGCTGCGAGCTCGGTCATGCGCTGAACCACCGGCATGATAGTGGCCAATTGCATCGGGTGCCACAGCCACAGCAGCGCGACCCACCAGGCCGCCCAGTTGGCGCGCTCGACCAGCAACGGTCTGAATAAAAGCCGCAGCCAGGCAAAAACTAAAACGCCATTGAGCAGATGGATGAGCAGGTTGGTGCGTTTGAACGGGTAGGGATTGGCAGGCCAATCGCCACCATCCCACAAAAATGAGGCCATGGCTAAAGGGCGCCCGGGGAAACCGCTAAAACTTGTGACGAAGTTCAGCGCATCAGCGGCATCATCTATGCCGCCGTTTTGCCCGAGCTTGCTTAACCAGGCAATATCGTCAAAAAAAAATGGCCCCGAAAGAGCCGGGGCAAACACCCACCACGCGCCCGCCAAAGTGAGCCATAAGGCCGACCCAAGTGTAAACGGGTGGCGCAAGACACCAGCAAGAACAGTACGCATCAGCCGTTAAGGAGCCTCGGATTTAAGTCTGGACGAAGCTCAGATGTAGTTTTCCATTCAGATTCTCGGGTTAAATTGCGCGGGTTAGCAGGGCTATGGCGGAGATTGTCAACCATGAAGCTGGACATAAGGGATACAAGAACCGGGTTCATGAATGGATCAGAGCTTCCCTGACAGGTTGTTGCTTTTCTACTGACTCGGTCATCCACAGTGTTAAAATTAATCTCAAAGTGCTCATTTACCGGTGTAAACTCCGCTTTTTCGCTCGATTTTGCCTTGTATCTGGCTCGACTCAGCAAATTTCAACAGCCTGCCAAACAAAACGCAACAAGGTTGAGCCCGAGCCGGGCTTATGCAACCTTCCCGTACGGGAAGGTTGCATTGCTAATTTTCATGCAATGGGTTGAATTAGCGGCAACGCGGTGGTCTGTATTTATCGTCCAGACTTCCACCCGCGCAATCCCAGAGAAAGCTGCCACCACTGCTGCTTCCGTTAAGTTCCAGTGTCTTACCGGCAATGTTCTCATCGTTGGTGTAAGTGACGGTAATAACAGCTCCGCTGACCGTTACGTTTACGACATATTCTCCAGCTATGGTGGGGTCAAGCCCGGCTGCTTCGTTATCAGCGGGCCAACTGCCCACGGTAACGTAAGTTTCTGTAACTGCGGTTTTGGCGGCGTCCGCCAAACCCAATCCTTCAGCTATTTTGGCACGGACGGCGAAGTTCTGATAAGCCGGTATAGCCATCACCGCCAGGATGGATATGATCGCTACCACGATCATCAGTTCAATGAGAGAAAAGCCCTTATGCTGTTGCATCATAAAATTCCTGTAGCAAATATATTTAACCAGGCCGCTCTGAATACAGTTGCTTCCGATCAGAGCGGCTTGAATCCATGGTTGTTCAAGAACTAACGACAGATCGCCGGGCGATATCTCGGGTCCAAATCGCCCCCGGTGCAATCCCAGCCCGTGCTGTCTGAGTTGGCATTATAGGTGGGGGTATATACCAGAGTTTGCCCACTTGAGTCGCCGGCAATCTGATTAAAGGTCACTGTAATTACACCACCTTCTCCAACCTGGAGATCCTGCATGTATCTCGTACCACTACCCTCTCCATAAACAGCGATTCCGGCTTCAGCGTTGGTCGCCGGGAATCCGGTATGGGTGGTGTAATATTCGGTAATACCTCTTTGCGCAGCGCTGACATGAACCAACCCTTCCGTTACCTTGGCGCGGGCCATGTAGTTGGTGTAATTGGGCAGGGCGATGGCAGTCAATATACCGATAATCGCCACTACAATCATCAGCTCAATGAGGGTGAAACCGCCTTGCGTTCGGCTGTGCGGGGTCATATTGTGCATGGTGTATTCCTCTTTATATGGGTAGGTGATTAAAGTGTTCTCAAACTAATATTAACTAGCACAGCTTGTGCCATCTTTGAGCGCCCGTTCCCGTATCGGGTCGCGCGCTTTTCGTCCTGACGCCACGCGACCAGTTTGGTTCAACGGGACCAAATTCGCCTCTCTTGCGCATGTTCAGGGCGGTGATGATTTTTATTCAATGGATTGTTCCCCATGGCGGCAAACGGCCGGAAGATACTTGGGCGGGATGGAATCGCTATGGCACAGCCAACGAATTTGCCCATTTTGCATTGATGCCTGGAGGAACAGTGTGGTATTGGCTGTTTCGACAAGCGTAGCCCGGTTTGCGGGAAGGGTTTCACTTGAAACCTTCCGCTCCAGTTGCAAAGCATCCCCCATGGTAATCACAACCACGCTACCCTGATCAGAGCGCCGCACCTTAATGGAGGTGGCGGGAAGCTGCGCCATCACCTCGGGCGGTGGAAGCCCCGCATCTTTGTTATTTTCCGGCCAGCGCGAGGAGATGAGTTTGGTTTCGGTAACGGCGTTCTGAGCGCTGCGTGCCTGCACCAGCACTGAGGTAATCAGCGCCCGACCGCGGTAGCGATTGTACTGCTCATAGCCAAACGTGGCCAGTATAGCTATGATAGCTACGCTCGCAAGCATTTGTAGCATCGGGCGCAGATGCTGCGCTCGGGGTCTGTTTCTGCTGGTGGGGTCGAAGCGTTTGGATGTGGCCATGGTTTTGAATCGTCAGGGTGAAGCTTTCAACGGCAACGACCCGGAACATACCGGGAGTCAATGGTACCACGATCACAGGCCCAGTTCAGATCGCCCATAGACCCGGGTGTTCCCGTCAGCCTCAGAGTAGCGAATCCGGCACTGACCCCGGGAGTTTGAACCGTATAATTGATCTTGATGATGGCCATATCGTCTCCGCTTGCGCTGATCGTGATGGAATTCACATAACGACCCTGCAGGTCTGAGGGTGCTTGTGCGCCTGCTGAAACGTTACCGGTGGGTGCTGCGCCAGTGCGGCGGTAATAGTCAGACACATTCATTTGAATGGACACTGCCATATCCAGACCTTCGCTGAGCGCCGCGCGGGCCATATAGGCACGATAAGCGGGCAATGCCAGTGCCGTCAAAACGCCGATGAGCAGAATCACCAGCATCAGCTCTATCAAGTTAAAGCCGCTCTCTGACCAGGCCGGTTTTTCCATCGGTATTGATCCAAATCTGCGTTAGGGAACCTCTGATCAAGTCACAAACCCGGTAGCGAAGTCGAACCCGCTTGCGTCCATTATGCCCAGCTTCATCGTTGACAACCTTCGCCATAGCCCTGCTAACCCGCGCGATTTAACCCGAGAATCTGAACATGGGGAACCATAATCTTTTTCGTCCAGACTTGATCAGAGGTTCCTTAGTTGACCACTAAGTTCAACTTAACACAAAAAGTATTATGTTTGCCAGCATGAAACAGAATATATATTTTCTGTCATTGACTTCGTTCATGCAGGGTAGAGGGTGGCGATTCCGGGTGCTGAGGTTGGGAGAAATCAAGGGAGCCTCTGATTAAGTCATGAACCCGGTGCCTGCGGCCCTTATGCCAAGCTTCCTGGTTGACAATCTTCGCCATAGCCCTGCTAACCCGCGCGATTTGCGTCTCGAATCTGAACATGGGGAACCATAATCTCCTTCGCCCAGACTTATTCAGAGGTTCCCAAGGGTAACAGCGGGAGGATCGAATTATTTGCCGGGATTGCTCCGGTAGTTAAAATCTCCGATTGCTATAGAATCATCCCTTTGCGTGAGGCGGCCGTGGGCGGATGAAAGTTCGCACACGGGATCGGTCGCCTCGGGATCTCCCGTCAGAGCAAAAGCCTGGCAGCGGCAACCACCGAAGTCGATTTCACGTCGCGTGCAGCTTGAGCATGGCTCAGGCATCCAGTCGGTGCCACGGAAGCGTGTAAAAGCTGCGCCATCATTCCAGATGTCCATCAGATTCCGCGCGCCCACTTGTTCGAACTGCATATCAGGCAATGTGCGGGCGGCATGGCATGGCAGCACGCAGCCATCGGGGGCGATCACTATGAAGCGCCGCCCCCAGCCACCCATGCATGCTTTAGGCCGACGGGCATGATAGTCGGGAAATACGTGATCAATGCGCATGATTCCTGTCAGGCGTGATTTTTCTGCTTCCACTATGGTAATCGCCGCTTCGAGTTGCTCGCGTTCAGGAAAGAGTTGATTCCAGTTGGTCAGCGCCCAGCCATAATATTGCACATGCGCCAATTCCAGTCGCTGAGCTCCAAGTTCTTGCGCCAAGCGGATGATCGCAGCCACGCGCCCGATATTGGCGCGATGGATTACCACGTTAAGGGTCAGCGGCAAGCCACTGCTATGAATTTCATCAATCGCCGCGCGTTTGCGTGCATAAGCGCCACCAAGACCCGCTATGCGGTCGGCTTCCGCCTCATCGACATCCTGCAGGCTGATCTGCACATGCTGGAGCCCGGACTGCGCCAGGCGGTGGATGCGTCCCGGCGCCGCTATCCCGGAAGTAATCAGATTGCTGTAAAGGCCCACCTCTTGAGCATATTTCACCAGAGCTTCAATCTGCGGATAGGCCAAGGGCTCTCCGCCGGAAAAGTGCACTTGCAGCACGCCCATATGTGCAGCCTGACTCAAGACTTCTTTCCATTGCGCGGCAGGCATTTCATTGCCCCGCTTGACAAGTTCGGTCGGATTGTAACAGTAAGGGCAGGCCAGAGGGCAACGGTGGGTCAGTTCTGCCAACAATGCCAAAGGAAGTTCGTGCATGGGGTTGTTCCCGGACGATGTTTAAAAACGCTGGCTTGGGTTAAGACCTGAAACATTCAGAATTTATGACGATAGCGTGGAGTCAGGCAATGCCCGGATCCCGCGCTAGTTGGTTTTACCAAAGTGATGATATAATCTTGAGAGCCAAGTCCATAATTTCCAATCCATAATACCATAGATATGAACGTTACTTTAAGCCATCCCGGGTGCACGGGCCAGGATGATGTGAAACCGGAATCAGAGGATCGGCGATGTGGGGATGTCTAGGCGCGACTGCAGGTCTGGCGGCAATCGGCTACGCCCTTTATCCCGAATACCGCCCGGCGTGTCATTATGGCTTGACCTGCGCGGATCCACGCGCCGAGAAAGGACGTCCCTGCCGTTTCTATGATGGCTATCTTATAGGCGCCGGAGCGGGCGCCTATAACCCTTCCGCCTATCAACTCACCGACCTGCCCCCTGTGCTTCCATGGAGCGGAACGGCAGATCATCCGATGATCTGCTATATCAATGGCGCCAATCATCGTATCGATCTGGCATGGATCGAGATGATCGCGCTGGCGGAAAAAGCCCGCGCCCCGGTTACCGGAATCTATGCTGCAAGCCTTGGCGGTCGCTTCTTTGATGCCTGGTGGGGTTTCAGACCCGGCCGCAAGGTTCCCGGCGTCGTGGTTGAACAATTACGCCAGGCCATTGCCAGCGATAGCCGACTGCATTTCCGCGCCAACAGTCAGGGAGCCTGGTTTCTGCGCCGTGGGCTGATGCAGGCGCAGGACGCTTTAGGGCGCTGCGCGCTGGAACGGCTTGATGTAGAAACCGCCGGCGCCGCGGCTCACCTGTGGCCTGATGGGCCGCGTTATGTCCATTATATCAACACGAAAGATCCCATCCCACACAGAGTCGGTGTCGTCAGAACCGATGCAATACCTGGCGCAGGTGCCGTGGTGGTGGAATTCAACGCTTCGGATAATGAGCCGCTGGAGGCACTTTACTGGCGGGTGGGTCCTTTAACGCGCAGATATTATCTATCCGTGCATGGTGCCAGGGTTTACCTGGAGCACCGGGGTGATTTTGAAGCCATTTACCACGCCTTTTCCAAACCCGGCAAAGTCAGGCGGGTGCCTTTCTCCGAAATAGCCGCTTCACTTCAAACTTAAGGGAGCTTGTATGCATTATCCCACTGATCCTGAATTCCCAGCCGGTGATGAAGATGATCCTTATCTTGAGCGCATCGCTGGCGATAGAATTCGCCCCATTTTCATCATGGGGCAACATCGCTCCGGTACGACGTTTCTTTATGATTGTATTGCACGATGTTTCCCGGTAGCGAGCCTGGAATTGTATCATTTGTTTTACTTCGATTCCTTGCTGCATGACCATGAACAAGGGAAATCGGCATCTCGAAGAGCGCATTTGAATCAGGTTTTTCGTGCTCTCGGCATTACGGATCGCAAAATTGATGAAGTCAGGGTCATCGACACGATGGTTGAGGAATATGGATGGCTTTTGCGTCGTTTCACGGGCGCGCTGCATGTCACCGACGACAATGCGCCTAAGCTTGAATTGCTGTGCCGCAAACTGGCGACTATCGATTCCCCCGTATACAAGGCGGTGTTGCTGAAAAATCCGTGGGACATTGGTAATTCCGGTATAATCCGGCAGCATTTTCCGCAAGCCCTGTTCATTTTTATCACCCGGGAGTTTGAACGCACCCAGTCCAGCCTTGAACATGCCTTGATCGCTTTGCTCAGTGGGCCGCAGCCGTTCCAGACCATGCTGATCGATCGCTGGAATTATCCCGGCGGACGAATCGGTAAAAGCCTGTTCATGGGTTTGTGGGCGTTTTTACGTCGCTTGCGGGCTGTCATGGGCAATCGCCTGTTTCTGCGCCTTTCGCGCCCTTTCATTCGTCGCCAGGTGCAGAGGCAGATCAAGGCTTATAATCGGGATTTGCATGATCTGCCGACGCACTCGGCTATGGAAATATCCTATGGTGAACTGACCAGGGATCCGGCGGCGATGATGGAAAAAATAAGCGCTTTTCTGGATCTTCCCATTACCGGGGATCCCGCTGCCATCGAAGTCAGTACCCGGAAATTGCCTGATCTCTATACGAAAAACAAAGTCCAGCGGACTATTAACCCGGCCTCTTGACAGGTTGTATTGGTTGTGCATAAAAGTGCTTTATATTAAGCATATTTTGTTAAAAACAACCGCTCCGTTTGAGGGCCGGGTTAATAGAAGGACAGCGTTATGAGATTTCATCGCCTGCCTCAGGCCGCACTTCCTTGAGGACCTCTGATCAATTCATGAACCCGGTTCTTGCGTCCCTTATGCCCAGCTTCATGGTTGACAATCTTCGCCATAGCCCTGCTAACCCGCGCAATTTAACCCGAGAATCTGAACATGGGGAACCACGCCTGAGCTTCATCCAATCTTATTTAGAGGTTCTCTGGGTTTACTTTTTTTCCGCATTGGGATCCTCGGCAAAAGACTCCTCCTGTTCCAGCCACATGGCATTGATAATGCCGCAAGCACAGGCAAACAAGGTTCCCAGAATCCAGGTGAAATACCACATTATATTTTCCTCATTTGATTAAAAGGCAGCGCAGATAGGAACAAAACGGGTGTGGGCTTTATTTCCACAGTATGGCGCTGTATTTCACGTGTCGATGCTCATTTCCTGCACGCTTCCGGTACAGGTTCCGGCACCAGGGAAGTCATGAACCCGGTTCTTGCGTCCCTTATGCCCAGCTTCATGGTTGACAATCTTCGCAATAGCCCTGTTAACCCGTGCAATTTAACCCGAGAATCTGAACATAATGGATCGCACTTGCCTTCGTCCAGACTCGTTCAGAGCTTCCCTAATACAGGTTTTTGTCACTGCTAACCTGAGCAGAATTTAACCTGCCGCCCATGACCCGGTAAACCCATCCTGTATAGAGCAATACGATGGGAAGCAGGATGATAGAGGCATAGAGCATGATTTCAAGGGTCAGTCGGCTTGAAACCGCATTCCACACCGTCAGGCTTTGCGATGGCGCGACATTCGAAGGCATCAGGAACGGAAACATGGATGCCGGCGCGATTATCACCGTCATTGATACACAAAGGCCGCTTGAGAGAAACGCCAGCCGATCCCGGTTTCGTCCGCCAAACCACCATGCTGCGCCGGCACCGAGCAAGGCCAGTACAGGAATCAATCCTACTACCGGAAAGCGGCTGTAATTGGCGAGCCACAAGCCTTTGCCCCGTTCCACCTCCTGCATCAGGGGAGTGACGACAGCGCCGGGATCGGGCATGGCCACCAGACGAAAGCCTTCCATTTGACTGACCCATATTCCGCCAAGAATAAATAACAGCGCATAAAATAGGGCAGACCAGCGCAAGGCTGCGCCGCCGCGCTGGTAAATCGGGCTGGATGATTCGGTTCTCAAACGCAGAAAGGCAGCGCCATGCTGAATCAGCATCGCCAGCGAAACCAGACCACACAGCAGAGCGAAAGGATTGAACAATGCAATGAACATCCCGTCATAAGAGGGGCGCATATAGGCATCGAAACTAAGCGGGACCCCCTGCAGCAGATTGCCGAAAGCGACACCGAAAACAAGCGCTGGCAGGAGACCACTGATGAACAAAACACGATCCCAGAAGCGCCGCCATGCGGGATTGGCGATTTTGCCGCGGTAATCAAAACCGACCGGACGCAAGATCAGGGCGAGGATCAGCAGCATCATGGCGAAATAAAATCCAGAAAAAGCGGCGGCATAGATCAGGGGCCAGGCAGCAAAGAATACGCCGCCGACGGTAACGAGCCAGACCTGGTTCCCGTCCCAGAAAGGCCCGATGGAATTGATGACGACCCGCCTTTCATCATCGTTTTTGCCGATAAAAGGCAGGAGCGTGGCAATGCCAAGATCAAAACCGCCTGTGAGAGCAAATCCTATCAGAAAAAGACCGGCCAGTGCCCACCAGATCATTTTCAAAGTCATATAATCAAGCATCATTCTTCCTTTACGCGATCAGTTGCAAGCCACGGTAAAAGCCTTCTTCAAATCTGCTACTCAGGCTCATCGGGCCCGGAAATGTTTTCGAAGTGATAACGACCGGTATGCAAAGAGCTTGGACCCAGGCGGATATATTTGACCATCAGAAACAGTTCAACCACCAGTAGAGCCGAATACAGCAGCACGAAGCCGATAAGACTTAACACCACCTGATGGGTTCCGATACTCGAAACGCCTATTCCGGTCGGCAGGATTCCGCCTATTGCCCAAGGCTGACGACCGTACTCCGCGATGAACCAACCCAGCTCTGAAGCCAGCCATGGTGCGGGCAGGCTGACTACGCACAACCATAACAGCCAGCGATTCTGCATCAGGCGCCTTCGAGCGGTGAGATAAAAACCGGTGGCAAATAGAAACAGCATCATAAAGCCCAGCCCTACCATGATGCGGAAGGCGAAAAACATCGGCCATACTTTGGGAACGCTTCTTTCGGCCGCCTGCTTGATATGAGCCTCCGTGGCATCCGCTGGATCCTCGACATAATATTTAAGCAGTAAACCATAACCCAGATCATCCTGATGCTGTTCAAAGCGGTATTTTGTTGCCTGGCTCTGGTCGCCGCCCTCTCGCATGGCTTCCAGCGCATCATAGGCAATGATGCCGGAGCGGATGCGTTCTTCATTTTGCGCGATCAAGTCGCGCAGCCCGATGATGGGCTGCGTGAGCGATCGGGTGGCGATCAGACCCAGAGCCCACGGTATGCGCAGCGCCAGATGCGTTTCCTGATCCTGCTGATCGGGTATCCCAATAATTGTAAAATGGGCGGGCGGTGCCTGAGTTTCCCATTCCGCTTCGATCGCAGCCAGTTTGGCCTGTTGAACTTCACCCAGTTCATAGCCGCTTTCATCACCCAACACGATGACAGACAGCGCTGAGGCCAGCCCGAAAGCGCAGGCTATGGCGAATGAGCGCTGGGCAAATGCGACGTCGCGCCTTCTAAGCAGGTAAAATGCGCTGATCGCCAGAATGAAAATGCTGCCGGTGACATAGCCCGCCGCCACCGTATGCACAAATTTGACCTGAGCTACCGGATTGAAAATAATCTCGGCAATACTGCTCAGCTCCATACGCATGGTATCGTAATTGAATTCGGAACCAACCGGATTCTGCATCCAGGCGTTGGCGATCAGGATCCACAAGGCAGACAAACTCGCGCCCAAAGCCATCAGCCAGGTCACTGCCAGATGCTGAACCTTGCTGATTCTGTCCCAGCCGAAAAAGAATACTCCGACCAGAGTCGATTCCAGAAAGAACGCCATCAGTCCTTCAACTGCCAGCGGTACACCGAAGATATCTCCGACATAATGACTGTAATAAGCCCAGTTGGTGCCGAACTGAAATTCAAGCGGGACGCCGGTGGCCACACCCATGGCAAAATTGATGGCAAACAGTTTGCCCCAGAAGCGGGTCATATCCTTATAAATTACCCGCCCGGTCATCACATAAACCGATTCCATGATGCTCATCAACAGCCCCATACCCAGCGTTAACGGTACGAATATAAAATGGTACATGGCGGTCATGCCGAACTGCAGGCGGGATAAATTGACTAATGTTTCATCGATCATCTGAAATCTCCCAAGGGTGTTCGGGAATTATTGGCGGGAATAGTTTTGTGTTTATAATGCCGGTTTCGCGATCTGGCATCAATAGATGATCTGCCAGCACTTCGCCATCCACGTCGAGTCGGGTATCCGGGTTGAAAAAAAATACTTTTAACCCGATCAGAAAAGCAATTTTGGCCAGCACCACGATTGCCAGTTGCCAGCCAAGGCGATCATTTTTCCTGTTCATTCTTGTGCCTATTGATAAATATCAATCTGATATATATATATTACTGTTATGAATTAAAAAAATCAATAAACGCACGCATGCCGGATAGAATAATGAATAGAGACCTTTGCACGAGAGATGATAAGGTTTTAAGGCAAGGCTAAAGAGAAATAGGGGGTTTATTCGAGTAAATGACCGATCGAGTACATTGTTAATCTAGAAGACGCAGCATGAGAACCTTATGGCTTTCGCGCAAAGAGCTCGAATAATGAATGTTGGAGTGACCGTTCTTTATGAATCCACAGAGTATTTCTGGATCATGTAAGGAGGGATTGGATTGCGTTTGCAGCAGAAATGATGCGTTGGCAAGTTGGGTGACTATTTCGATGCGCCTGGGCGCCTGGTTTTTCCGTAAAAAATTTGGCGGTAAAAAATTTGGGCAGACCAGACGGAGAAGCCAGACTGCCCAAAACCTGTTGCCTGTTTCAAATGCCTCATATCACTTTCAAATCAATCACCTGATGGCCTGTTTTTAACTTATTCAGGTAATTTTTCAATCGCTTGGCATTGGCGTGCGCGTTATTTATAGTGAATCTGAATCTGTATGGGATGAGTTTATCGCGGATCCCCTCAGGTGACAATGTGGCAAATTGTCACACTGTGAAGGGATCCGCTCATTGGGAACGGAAAGCAAAGCAGGAGCGATTGGAAGCGATACAGTTTCAGGCAAGAATAGTTCGCCCCATTCCCTGCATGATCCGGTGGCCTATAAGCTGCGCCAGGTGGGCAATCATACCTTGAATGGGGTCTATCCAGTACCGGGATCACTTCTTGATCTGCAGCGAAAATTCTCCTGCTCCGGTAACTGTGCGCCAATGGGGTGGTGTTCAGGAAGCTCTGATCAAGTCTGGGCGAAGCTCAGGGGTGGTTCAT
>DEIQ01000038.1:54226-59665 GCA_002352565.1 Proteobacteria bacterium UBA2770
GGGCTATTGCGAAGATTGTCAACCATGTGGGCATAAGGAACGCAAGAACCGGGTTCATGACTTGTTCAGAGCTTCCTTAATGTGACGCAAAGGCTCGAAAGGGCATTGTAGTTTATAAACGTTGTAGACTACAATAACCAAAATGACTAAGACTATTAATAATCCAGGTCTGCGTGTGTGAGCAGGTTTTTACCTGACCTGGGGGTCGGGTCGCTATCGATAAGCATTGCTCCGTGGGCATCATGCACTGGAGCGAATGAGTAAGGGTTCGATATATTCCTAATAGAAGAATAACGTAACTGACGTACGTGGTTTGCACGACTGGTTGCGTTTTTCTTTTATGGAGAACCCCGAGACATTGCTTGGTTTTACCCGATTGTATAAGCCTCCATTATTGAGGGCTATTTTAATAAAAACGGAGTTGAGAGTCAAAAATGAATCGTGTTAATGACAATATTTCCATGCGAGTCCCTTCATTATTTATGTTAATACTTGGGATTGGTTTGCTGATATCGATGCCTTTTGCTTATGATATTTGGCCAGCAGGCTTTCGTTGGGTGAATCCAGGTATTAATACAGCCTATGAGCATATGATTGTGGCAATTTATCTTGGTCTGGCTATATGTTTGATCAAGGGCTCTAGAGATCCGCTGAAGCATTCCATTATTGTGGACTTCACTATCATCTCGAGCTTTTTACATGGCACTGTAATGTTGATCGATGCCTTTGCCGTTGAGCATGAAATGACGCACCTGGTTGGCGATGTGCCCATGATGTTTGTGTTAGTCGCAGTGGCTTATTACTTTCACCCGGAAAGGTATCTAAAGAGCCAGATGAAAAAACAGTAATGGATGGTAGCCTGACTTGCCGTTGTGATGACGTGCGATTAATTTGTTATTTGATACCCGCTAGAGTGTGACGAAACCATGATGAATAATAATTTTGATGATTTCGTGGTAATTGGGAGTGGTTTTGGTGGTTCAATACCTGCCAACAAACTGGTCAATGCCGGATATAAAGTGACCTTGCTGGAGCGTGGCCCCTGGCGCAATTCTTTGCCTGTCAAATCTATGGGTATCAGCCGTCGAGCCAGTTATCCGCACGGCTGGAAGTTCTATTCCCACGTTTTGAAAACCTTTCACGCGTCTTATATGCCAAAAAATGGCTTGGGCGTTAACAAATATGGTTTGTTTGAGGTTTTCCATAACAAAAATATTATTAATGCATGCACGTCGGGGGTTGGTGGTGGTTCTCATGCCTACAGTGGTTTGCACCAACGAGCCACTGTGCCCAATTATTGGGATGGTCATGCGGATGGTGTGAGCAACGCATCAATAGACAGGCATTATGATGAAGTCATGACAAAATTTGGTTCACGGCTTAAAGTTCCAGCAGATAATGTCCCCAATACATCGGCTGAACTATTTGAAGGTGATGACTTCTTTTCATCCTCAAATACATTTGATGAACCTGCAAACGGAATTCTTTACCCTAAGTTACCGGGGAACCCGCAGTTGGTTAAAACGGAGGCGGGCGTCTTGCGAAAAGAGTCCGCGTACGATGATGACAGTTTTTTAGGTTCGCCAACGGGCGCAAAGGGTAGTCTCGATTTTATTTATCTGGCAGAAGCCATTAAAAATGGTTTGGTAGTGAAGGATTTATGCCAGGTCACCAGTATTCATCGTTTTACGAGTAAGGGTGAGACATTTTACTGCACCAAAGTGGTGGATCTTTACCATGCGGTAGAACGAGAGTATTTCAGCAAGCGTGTCATTCTTGCTGCAGGTGCCCTCAATACGATGAAACTGCTTTTCCATAGCCGTGATGTTGCAAAGGGTTTGTCGGGCATGCCGCAGTTGGGTCAACGGGTCGGTTCAAATGGAGATCATGGTGGCTATTGGGCTTTGAACGATAAATCGAGGAATTTCTCTAAAGGGCTGCCGATTCATGGACCCATTGGTATCCCAGGCGAGGAACAAACCTACACGATAATGTGCGGTATTCCTGGGCTTCAGCATGTACCTCTGCCGCAACGCTTGAAAGCCAGTATTTCCAGGGGCGTAATCCTGGCGGGTATGGGGCAGGATGCATGTGATGGTGTTGCCAGCTATAAAAACAACCGCTTTGTGATCGATTACACCCCAGACAATAGCGCAATCTTTACGGATATCAACCGTTGCCTGGATATTGCAGAGCACCATAGCGGTAAGAAAATGTATCGATTGCCCATTAACTTTACTGTGCATACTTGCGGCGGCGCCAGTCTGGGCGCCGATGTCAACACGGGGGTAATCGGAGCTGGCGGGGAGGTTTTTGACAACCCGGGCTTGTATGTCACAGATGGTGCAGCACTACCTGCCGCGCCTGGTGGCCCGCCGTCAATGACGATTGCAGCGTGGGCATCTTATGTGGCAGAGGGGCTCATCGCCCAAGGTCAATGATGATTCACCCATGAATTCGATGTGAATTTTATTAAGATGGTAAGCGCTTAACGAACTACAGGGTTGAATTCCCAGAGCTATAGATTGTCAGTATCTTGGGCACACGGAAAAATCGAGCGAAAAAGCGGAGTTTACACCTGTAAATGAGCACTTTGAGCTTGATTTTAACGCCGTAGATGGCTGAGTCCGTAGAAAAGCAACAACCTGCTAGATCTCAGTACAAAATAACGGTATCATTGTTCACAGTGGCGTATCCTTTTTGATTGCTTGATGTTTCGCAACAACAGATTAATTCAGATACTCCGCTCTTTTGCAATGACTCAAACACAAGATTTAGTTATAACTCTTCAAAAGCTCGTTTGTTGACAACCAAACCAATTTGGGAGGGGCTATATTTTGGGCACTTGCGATTCAGAAGATAGACTCCGGGATTGGCAGCAAACAACCCGCAAGGGCAATATGTGTTTTGATACGGAAACCCTGCAAAGAGCAGCTCATTTTTATCAACAAGCCCTAACACTGGCGCTGTGCAATTACCCCAACGACGAAGATTTTAACCACTCGATTATTGCCATCATCCTCGGCTATCACAATCTCGCAGAGCTGAACATTCAACAAGGTAATCTGAGTGATGCCAAGTTTAACTTACATACTGCATATCAATTTATTCTAGACGAATAAATAAAACCGGTTCGGATCTGAAAAAAATGAGCTTGCTCAGGGCCAGCAACAAAACTCAATTCGCAATTCAATCCTTTAACAAGGATTACTCAACAACCTTTTTAAAAAAGGAAAAAACCCAATGAAAAAACAATTATTTATTCTGGCAGGTACCTTGTTACCCGTTGTCAGTTTTGCGCATCCAGGTCACGATCACAGCCACTGGACGAGCGACCTTACACACGGCGCGTTATTATTTGCTATCGTCGCGTTCGCTGCCATGGCAACGAAAATTATACACAGCCGTTCGAAAGCTTCTATAGAAGAGGAGAATTAATTATGTTGCATTCACTGGTAAAACTTGCTGATAAAACTTTTGGTTTTGAAGGTGCGGATGCACACTGCGATATTCCCTGTAAAGTTTACGACCCTGCCATTGCTCAAATTGCCGCACTTAGCATTATTCGCTTCATGGACTTGATCCAAGAGCTTGCAGATCGTGCCAACAACAACTCTATTGCCGATCATGCGCAATTAGTTCGCCTCGTCGTGGCCAAAGAAGCTGAAGCAGCCAAAGTTAAAGAAGAGGTTCGCGTTATCTGGGGTGATTACTTCAAAGCACCTCAATTTGAGCAATTCCCTAAGGCTAGCGAATTGGTTCACAACATTATGTTAGCGGCATCTGCGTGCAAACAGGGCATTGAGCGCGAAAAAGGCGAAAAACTGTTGGCGCTTGTGAACGAATTTGCCGCAGCATTTTGGACCACCAAAAATGTTGCAACTTTTGAAGCTGAGTGCCCATATCCTCCCGGCATGAAAGTGGTATACCCTAAACTAGGTTAGCCATGAAACTTCGAGTATTTAAAGTTCGCGGTAGCAGCATGCTGCCCACATTGAAACAAGATGATTATGTGTTTTGTTGGCGCTGGTTAGATACTCGATTTAAAGTGGGTGACGTCGTTGTAGCTCGTCACCCGACTTTCAATATCATTATTAAACGAATCGCCGAAATCGACGAAGCAAAAGGTGTTTTACTCCAAGGCGACAATCCCAACAGCACACCCAAGGCGCAACTAGGCTGGCTAGCGGAGAATCTCCTGGTTGGACGAGTAGTGCATCAAGTTTAACTCGCGTTTGCGTATGTTGCCATGATTGAAGCAACAAATTGGGCAACAAGCGTTCGCATCTTTTCCGACTGTTCCAAATGCGGCGAATAACCACAATCCGAAATCAGGGCAACGCGAGCCTCTCCACATAACTTGTCAGGTGAAAGGAGGGTTGATGCCAGTACCTGCAGAATATGAGCGTGCATCTGATCAATTCTATAAATATTTGATCGATGCCCGTGATACGGCGGGACTTTGGAGTACTCATGTAACATACACAATGACGCAAGGAGTGCTGCAGGTTTTTCGCCGCAGACTTTCAACTAAAGACGCAATTGCCTTCGCAAATACCCTGCCGATTTGCTTGAGAGCACTCTTTGTTACAGACTGGGATACGGATGAGCCGATGAAGCTGTTTGAGAATCGAGAGGTAATGACGAAGGAAGTTAAATCATTACGATCTGATCATAATTTTTCTACAGAAACGGCAATTCGTGATGTGGCTAGCGCGTTAAGACGGCACGTAGATGAAGATATCTTCGATCAACTACTTGCCAGGTAGCCAGAAGGAACAATGGAATTCTGGAAACCGTGATATTTGTTTTTGTTTTACCAATAAATGCGCCTGACAAATTGCTGCAATGGGTAGGTAAACAAGCATTTAGCGCCCTTACGAGTTATTCGCGGCCATGGCAACGATACCGTAAAACGTAAGGTTTTTAGCCAGCCCCATAAAGCGAGTTCTGGCCAAGCCATAGTGCCACTTGCAGGTTGCGAATGGGCGTTAGCCACCCGACCGGGTAAGCGCGATCTGCGCATTACGGCTTTTATCAGAATCAGACCAAGGGTTGTTTCGATAACCCTTGCATGTGAACCTGATCATCAATACCCAAACGCTTTAGGGAGCCTCTGATTAAGTATGGACGAAAGTGATTGTGTTCCCCATGTTCAGATTCTCGGGATAAATCGCGCGTAATAGCAGGGCTATGGCGAAGATTGTCAACAATGAAGCTGGACATAATGGACGCAAGCGGGTTCGANNCTTCGCTCACCGCAGGCACCGGGTCCATGACTTGATCAGAGGCTCCTTGGCTTCTCTCGGGTTTCTTCAGAACTGTAAGCCGAATCTGCATAAAGTACGTCTTCATCTTCCAGCAAAATTCCATATCCGTATCGACTGTCCGCGCGGCAGCGGCGCATGCGCCAATCAGAATCCGCCGCCCGCCGGCACC
>DEIQ01000120.1 GCA_002352565.1 Proteobacteria bacterium UBA2770
TTCTGAAACGGATAACTTCTGAGACGTTCCTTCCAGCAACCAAGACCCTTTTGGTCGGGGCGAGAGGATTCGAACCTCCGACCCCCTGCACCCCATGCAGGTACGCTACCAAGCTGCGCCACGCCCCGAGAACGTTAGTATATCAACACTGAGCCATGAAGGAAAGAACGGATTGATTTTACACAACTATCAGGAATGATCCTCGATTTCCTGGCTCTCCGAAAGCTGCGAAAAAGGTTTATCCCCAACTATCAGCCCTTTCAGATTACGGCCTGGCTTGAAAGTAACGACCCGGCGCGCAGATACCGGTACCAACTCGCCGGTTTTTGGATTTCTGCCTGGTCTCGAATCTTTATCGCGCAGATCAAACTTGCCAAAACCGGATAATTTGACAGATTCGCCCCTCTCGAGTCTCAGACTGATATGTTCAAAAAAATGTTCAACGAAGATAATCGCCTGTTGCCGCCTCATTCCCTGGTGAAGCATGAGTTCAGCAACCAAATCATCTTTTTTCATCGCCATTTTCAGCTCCTCAAGGTGGCATGAACTCCCGCATGCAATGTTTGTACGATTTTATGCAGGAATGGTTCTATTTCACTATCAGTCAAGGTATGGTCAATGGATTGAAAGCGCAGGGCGATGGATATACTTTGAAGCCCACTTGATATGTTTGCTCCGGTGTAGACATCAAATATCCATACATCCTTGAACCAGGGTCCACCGCTTTGGCGAGCCAGTTCCAATATCCGCGCAGATGGAACGGCTTGACTGACCAAAAAAGACAGATCACGTCTGATTTGCGGATATCGCAGCGGTTCCCGATAGTGCTTTTGTACCGCAGTGTGCAGGAGCTTCCATTCAAGTTCAAATACAATGACCTGAGACGGAAGATCAAATGTAGTTTGCACTACCGGATGCACTTCACCCATGGAACCAATCATTTCATCCGCATAAAGGATTCTGGCGCAGCGTCCTGGATGTAAACCATCAATTTGCTGCTTCTCAAAGCGCAAGTTCTGTATGGGAAGTTCCAGGGCATGGAACAAACTTTCTACATCCGCTTTGACATCAAAGAAATCAACGGCGCGTGCGGAGGTGCCCCACTGCTCCGGCATGCACAGCCCCCAGGCAACTCCGGCGAGCATATCATGCTCGACCATATTGAACGCCTGATCCGCTTTGGATTGATAACACCGTCCTGATTCAAACAAACGCACCCTTGGATGCTGACGATTCATATTATAACGCAAAACTTTGAGAAGTTCGCCCCACAAGCTGGAACGCAATACAGACAGTTCTTGCGTCAAAGGATGCTTCAGCGCTGGCGCATCGGCACCTGGGGTAAAGGCTTCAATCCAGGAAGGAGAGGTGAAGGCATAGGTAACGATTTCAAAATAATCGCGATTTTTCATATATTCGCGCGCACGCCATCGTTGATGTTGTTCCGGAGAAGGGATTTTCGGACCGACCAATCGTTTCGGAAGTATAGATGGCAGACGATCAAAGCCTTTAAGTCGTCCAAGCTCCTCAACCAGATCCGCTTCGCAAGCAATATCGTATCGACTTCCCGGAGGCGCTATCCACCATTCATCTCCCTTTTCATCTACCCGCATACCCAGTGCTGTAAATGTTTTTCTGGCAGACGTTGCATCCACTGGTACGCCTAAAAGGCGTTCCGCCCGCGCCAAACGCAATAGAACAGGATCGCGACAAGGTTGCGCCGCTTGACCACTTTCAACAATCGCTCCCGGCTGACCGCCGACGATATCCATAATCAGTTGGGTCGCGCGCTCAAGCGCGAAACGTGCACCCGAAGGGTCGACACCACGTTCAAACCGGTAAGCCGAATCGGTTGACAGAGCGAAACGCCGCGATCGACCTTGAACGGCCTGAGGTGAAAAAACAGCAGATTCAAGAAAAATATCTGCCGTGTCTTGCTGGACCGCAGAGTGACTTCCACCGGTAATGCCCGCCAGCGCCAGTGGACCGCTCTTATCGGCAACCACCAGACAATCATCCGTCAGCGCAAGGCTTTTCCCATCCAGACCAACCAGGCTCTGGCCCGATTTCGCCCACCCGATTCTGACGGGCCATTCGATTTTGTCCAGAGCAAAACTATGCATGGGCTGACCGAGCTCAAGCATGACATAATTGGTAACATCCACCACAGGATGAATACTACGCAACCCGCTGCGGCGAAGCTTCTCTCTTAACCATAAGGGACTGTGGAGTTGCGTGGAAATCCCATGAATCCTGCGTCCGCAATAGTGCGGACAGGCATCCAGGTCTTCACTGAATACTTCAGCCTTATCCGATATCTGCGTCTGTACGGGAGAAACCGACAATCTCTTCGTTGTAGTTCCACTCAACGCAGCGACTTCTCTGGCGAACCCGATCATTGAGAGACAATCGCCGCGATTGGGTGTTAATTCCACTTCCAGAATTTGGTCATCCAGCCCGAGCCAACGAAAAAAATCAGCCCCTGCAGGCGCGTACGCCGGTAGAACCAGAATGTTATCAGCAGGTTCAACGAGACCGAGTTCGGCGCCACTGCATAACATGCCCTGGGACATCACCCCAGCCACATCACGTTCAGCAATATCGCGCCCATCGGGCAATCTGGCGCCCGGCTTGGCAAAAGGCGCAGCCTGTGCTTCACGAGCGCCATCAGCGCCGCACACCACCTGGTACAATCCTTCCGATTCACCGGCATCCACCTCGCATACCGACAGAGAAGGACGAGTGGGATGGGACGTAGCAGAAATAATATGTCCGACTACCACGCCATCGAACTTCGCAGCGGCAGGTTCCACGCTTGCCACTTCGAGCCCGGCCATGGTCAAACGGTCTGCCAGATCAAAAATGTTGAGATCGCTGTTGACCCACTCCCGCAACCATGATTCACTGACGCGCATCATGGTTGATTTACCTGGGTTTTATCCTGAAAGTGGTTTTGATGGTGAAGAAATGTCAAATCATTTTCGAAAAAAAGTCGCAAATCACTGATGCCATAACGCAACATCGCCAATCGCTCTACCCCCATGCCCCAAGCGTAGCCCGTATAACGCTCATGATCCACGCCGACATGAGTCAATACGTTGGGATGAACCATGCCGCAACCCAGCACTTCCAGCCATCCGGAACCCTTGCACACCCGGCATCCTTGCCTATGACACATAAAACAACCGATATCCACTTCAGCGGAAGGCTCCGTGAAAGGAAAATAGGATGCACGAAAACGCAATGAGGTATGCGCACCGAACAAATCCTGAAGAAAAGCTTGCAGCAATCCTTTCAGATGGGTGAAAGCGGCGCCTTCTTCCACTACCAGCCCTTCAACCTGATGAAACATGGGGCTGTGGGTCACATCGGAATCACGCCGATAAACTCTGCCCGGAGCAATCACCCGCACCGGCGGAGACTGGTGCGCCATCACTCTGATCTGGACGGGAGAAGTATGGGTGCGCAGCAAACGGCCATCTGCCAGATAAAAAGTATCATGCATGGCGCGCGCTGGATGATGGGGGGGGAAATTCAACGCCTCGAAATTATGGTAATCATCCTCGACTTCCGGACCCTCGGCCGTATCGAAACCGGCTCGACCGAACCACTCCTCGATCCATTGCATCATCTCAATCACCGGATGCAAACACCCGACCCCCATACCGCGCCCAGGAAGCGTAACATCAATGGCCTGATCCGCCAGGCGAGCCATGGTTTCTTCGTGAGACAAAGACACCTGCGCCTGCATCAAGGATTCGTTGAGTTCTTTTTTTACCGTATTAACGGCAGCCCCTATAGCCGGACGTTCCTGTGGATCAAGCCGACCCAGACCTTTCAATATCTGGGTCAGATGGCCCTTTTTACCCATATATTGCAAGCGCAGCACTTCAAGCTGTTCAAGATCCGCAGCATTGCCGATACGAACAAGCGCATCATGTCTTAATACTTCAAGATGCTCCGGGAGTGGCACATCATCCATCGGGTCAACCATCCAACAGACTCAAGCAACGGATCATGCTCGTTCAAGAACCCGTTTCAATCGCGGCCCTGGCTTTATCCGCCAGGTTGGCAAAAGCTTGTGAATCCGAAATAGCGAGATCGGCCAGAACCTTACGATCCAGTTCCACCTCAGCCAGTTTGAGTCCGTGCATAAAACGGCTGAAAGACATGCCCTGCTGACGCGCCGCCGCGTTGATACGTATAATCCAAAGGCTGCGAAACTGCCGTTTGCGCTGACGCCGATCCCGATAGGCATATTGCCCCGCCTTGGTAACCGCTTGTTTTGCGACCCGTATGGTTCGGCTGCGAGCGCCGTAATACCCGCTCGCCTGATCCAAAACTTTTTTATGGCGGGCATGCGCCGTAACACCCCGTTTAATCCGTGACATAATAATTCTCCGGGAATAATAGTTTACCGATAAGGCAACAACTTATGCAGATGGATCACCTCTGATGGAGGCGCATAAGGATTCTGTCGCAGTTGCAATTTACGTTTGGCTGACTTTTTGGTCAGAATATGGTTGCGAAAGGCACGACGGTGCTTAAAACCATGAGCGGTTTGCACAACCCGCTTGGCTGCGCCGCGATTTGTTTTCATCTTAGGCATATTAAACCTCCTTAATAACAGCGCTTTCCAGGCACATTAATGTTTTTTAGGCGCAAGAACCATTATCATTTGCCGCCCTTCCAGGCGCGGGAATTGCTCCACGTTGGCATATTCCGATAAATCTTGCTGAATCCTGTTGAGCAGCTTTTCCCCCAGTTCCGCATGCGCCATTTCCCGACCCCGAAAACGCAAGCTCACTTTAGCCTTGTCGCCTTCCTCAAGGAATCGTTTTAAATTGCGCAACTTAACCTGATAATCACCCTCTTCGGTACCAGGACGAAACTTGATTTCCTTGATTTGCATCTGGCGCGCTTTTTTTCGGGCACTTTGCTGGGATTTGCTTTTATCAAAAACAAACTTTCCATAATCTATGGTCCGACATACAGGCGGATCCATCTGAGGCGAAACCTCCACCAGATCAAGCCCGCTATCGCCTGCCAGCTTCAAAGCATCCTGTAGTGGCATGATCCCGATCTGCTTGCCGGATTCATCAATAACTCTCACCGATGGCGCCTTGATTTCATCATTTTTAAGTATGCGTTTATCTGCCGAAATCGCTATCTCCCCCCATTAAAGGCGATCCACCCCGCGTGGATAATTCCTGTTCAAGTCCACCTGTCAACTGCTCCAGAGACCAGATTCCCAGATCAGAGCCATCTCTGGATCGGACAGCAATGGTATTCTGTTTTACTTCCCTTTCTCCGGCTATGAGCAGATAAGGTATTTTGCGCATGGCGTGTTCGCGGATTTTATAACCTATCTTTTCATTTCTCAAGTCTTTTTCGACCCGAAAACCCGCCTGCCGGAGCCGCTGCCATACGACAGTGGCATAATCTGCCTGGGCATCGGTAATATCGAGTATGACCAATTGCACAGGCGCCAGCCATAAAGGGAATGCTCCGGCATAATGCTCGATAAGGATACCGATAAAACGTTCCAGCGAACCCAGTATGGCCCGATGCACCAGCACCGGGACGCGCCTGTCCCCATCCGCGCTGACATACTCTGCGCCCAGCCGCCCCGGCATATTGAAATCTATCTGCACCGTTCCGCACTGCCACACGCGCCCCAAACAATCCTTGAGCGAAAATTCGATTTTCGGACCGTAAAACGCGCCTTCACCAACATTGAGCTCCCAATCCATACCCTTGTCTTCCAGAGCCGTGCGCAACGCGGTTTCGGCTTTTTCCCACAATGCGGTCTCACCCACAGAATGTTCCGGACGTGTGGCAAGTTTGACACGAATCTCATCGAAACCGAAATCATGGTAAACTACGCGCAGCATATCGATAAAAGAGCCCACTTCCGTAGTGAGTTGATCCTCCGTACAGAAAATATGGGCATCGTCCTGAACGAAATGGCGTACCCGCATCAAGCCATGCAGTGCGCCCGACGGCTCATTGCGATGACATGAACCGAATTCTGCCATCCGCACAGGCAGATCACGATAACTGTTAAGTCGGCGATTAAAAATCTGAATATGGCAAGGGCAATTCATGGGCTTGATGGCGTAGTCCCGCTGCTCCGAACCCGTGATAAACATATTGTCACCAAACCACTCCCAGTGACCGGAACGCTCCCATAACACACGATCCACCAGTTGGGGCGTGTTGACCTCCTGGTACCCATTGCCGCGCAACAAACCGCGGATATAATCCTGGATGACCGTATAAAGCTGCCAGCCATGATCGTGCCAGAAAACCATACCAGGCGCTTCTTCCTGCATATGGAAAAGATCCAGCATTTTTCCAAGTTTGCGATGATCCCGGCGCTCTGCCTGGGCAATCCGCTCCAGATAATCATCGAGTGATTGACGATCCGGCCATGCCGTCCCGTAAATGCGCTGCAACTGTTCATTGTCGGCATTGCCACGCCAGTAAGCGCCCGCCAGCCTGGTCAGCTTGAAAGCCTTGAGCTTCCCGGTTCCGGGAACATGCGCCCCCCGACACAAATCCACAAAATCTCCCTGCCGATACAGACTGATCTTTTCATCTTCCGGCAGTTCTTCGATAATACGTACTTTGTAATGCTCACCCATATTTGCAAACAAGGCTATAGCATCGCGCCTGGACCATTCTTCCCGCTGAACTGGAATATTCTCTTTGCTGATACGGCGCATTTCATCTTCGATGCGGCGCAAATCATCTTCATGCAAGGGATGGTCGAGATGAAAATCATAATAGAAACCATCCTCAATCACTGGACCGATGGCGATCTGGGCATCAGGGAAAAGTCGCTTTACCGCATGCGCCATCAGATGAGCTGTGGAATGACGTACAATTTCAAGTCCTTCCGGATCTCTGGGCGTAAGGATGCGTAACTGCGTATCTTCTTGCAGCGTCGCGCCCAGATCGCTTGGCCTGCCATCCACTTCGGCTGCCACCGCTGCCCTGAACAGACCCGCCCCGATATCCTCAGCCACCCTGGCTACGGTAACAGGCTTGTCATAACGGCGCTGTTGACCGTCGGGCAAAGTGATGAGCGGCATGGAACCTTTATCCGAAAAAGTGGCAGAGATTGATTGCTTATGGTAGGCGCGAGTGGGATCGAACCACCGACCACTACCATGTCA
Source organism: Proteobacteria bacterium UBA2770 (assembly GCA_002352565.1). GTDB lineage: Bacteria > Pseudomonadota > Gammaproteobacteria > UBA2770 > UBA2770 > UBA2770. The sequence continues at coordinate 7,182 of DEIQ01000120.1, forward strand.
AGGTAGTGCTCTACCACTGAGCTACGCGCCTATAGTGAAACGCGTATTTTACCTCTTGACCGACATAAAATCAAGTTGCCGCATCCGTCGATCAATGAAAGCCAATTCCTGCTTATGGATTGTGGCGCAGTACTCCATCAGATGTTCACCGGATTGCAGCAGGCGTTGCGCTCCCTCAACGGTTTGCTGGATGGTTTCAACAATAGACAGGGTACTGCTATGGATATCCTCTATGACCGCGCTTTGTTGTTCGGCGACATGAGCGATCTGGGTATTTTTTTCCAGCACGATATCCACACCCTGCCCCAGTTCGGCAAACAGCGCCTGACCCGCTTGCAAGCGGGTCATAGTATCCTGCAGTTGGACAACAGCGGCGTCGACGTTTTCACCCATCTGCTGCGTCTTTTGGTGCACGGAATCAACCGTAATGCGGATTTTATGGCTCAACTCCTTGTTACGGACAGATAAAGCGCGCACCTCATCGGCCACTACGGCAAAACCATGCCCGACCCCGCCGGCACGGGCGGCTTCAATGGCTGCGTTCAACCCCAGAAGATTGGTTTGCTCGGTCACCTCGCCGATGGTTGCCGTGATGTTTCCGATCTCTTCCATATTCTGTCGCAGGCTGGCAACGATGTTCGCGGCGGCATGCAACGGCTGTTCCAGCGCCCGGCTGGATTGCATGAACCGTTCGCTTTTACCGGACATGTCCTTGATGACATCACGTACCGCCTGCGAGGAACTCTGCACATGGTCGGCGCTGTCCGCCACCTCATGCGCAGTAGCCGCAGTCTGACTGATCGCCACATTGAGATGATCCGAGTCCTGCTGCTCCCGGCGCATGCTGTCCAGGGTTTGTGTGCTGAGCAGCGAAAACTGCTGCCCGGCCTGGTTCAGGGATTCCACCGTCACTCTCATGCGCCCGAGCAGATCCGTTATGCGCCCAGCCATGAGGTTGGCGAAATGGGAGATATGGGAAACTTCATTATCGCCGCTCTCGCTCAAGCGGACATCAAATAAACCGGATGCATGCTCGCGCAAAGTGTTCTCGATCTTTTTGAGCCCACCCCTCAATCTTAGAACAACAGAAAGAAGATAGACCACGGAAAACAGCAACAGGATCAAAAATGGCCCTGTACTCCAAAAACGCTGCAAGAATTCGGGTTCTAATGCCGTCGTTCCGTCAGCCGCGGTCGGCAGCGTCGCGCGCAGAGCATAGAAATACCGCTCCCGCGACCGAGCGACCATAATGGCCGCAGCCCCGGAAGATAATTCGTCATGTTGAACTGATGCGCCGAAGGTCGCCAAGTCCTGCTTCATGCCATCATGCCAGGCGCTAAAGATTTTCCCGAGCGCGGGCATATCCCAAGGCATGGAGACAGCAGGCGACAATGCAGTGATTGCCTGCCAATGCTGTTCCACATTATCTTGCAAATCAACGACCATCTTTCGAGCTTGCTCCGGAGACTTGTCATGGTCTAGCAAGGCGCGTTCGATTTCCACCAGCGCTTCATAATCATGCTGCACGCCGCTCAATTGTTGGAGCGGCGTGAACAATCGACTTGAGGTTTTTTCAAGATTGGGCAGAACATCGATAAAAGACCAGCTCAATAAAACAGTGGAATAAATGATCAGCACAAAAGCCAATATCGCCACTGTTATCACAATACGATTGAGATAACTATAACTAAACCGATTCAACTTGTTCATGAAAAGCCTAAACCATTGCCATCGAATTTTAACTTTCTTCATCCCGCTCCTAGTTGCATCTCACTGATCTTATCCTTAGGGAACCTCTGATTAAATATGGACGAAGGAGATTGTGATTCCTTATGTTCAGATTCGAGGCGACAATTGCGCGTAATAGCAGGGCTATTGCGCAGATTGTCAACAATGAAACCGGGCATAAGGGACGCAAGATCCGAGTTCATGACTTGATCAGAGGTTACTTAGTCCCGACCAGAACAACCACCCGCTTCTCCAGTTCGGTCGCGATATGTTCAATTTCTTCAGCCATAATAGAAAGTTGTTCGGAACTTTTCCCGGTTTTTTTCGATGTTTCTGCGATCGCAACACTGCCATTGCGCAATTCATCAATGGTGGTGCTTTGTTCCTCGGTAGCGATTGCGATCTGCGCGTTTAACTTACGCACGTCCTCTTCCTTGCGAACCATTTCCTCGACGCCACTACGAGTCTGCTCAAACCATAGCAAGGCAGGCTCCAGACTTTCCCTCGCTTCAGTCACAATATCCACGGTTTTCTGAACCTGTTGCTGAAACCTGACAATAATATCCGAAATATCCTCGGTAAAATTACGGGTGCTTAATGCCAAAGTACGGATTTCATCGGCAACCACAGCAAAACCCCGCCCTTTATCACCCGAATGCGCCGCCTCGATGGCGGCATTCAAGGCCAGAAGATTCGTCTGGCGAGCGACCGCGCGTATAGCGCCAAGCAGCTGCTCCACCTGGCGGCTGGAAACAAGAAATTCCGCTGCCATTTGGGCTGACTGCTGCATGCGATTCTGGAGTTGGCGCGTGGATCCGCTCAGTTCCCCGATGTTGATGTGGGACTTTTGGGTCTGCGCGGCAACCTGTTCCGAGGAGTGCATGGTGTTTTCAGCATGTTGAGCCACGTTATGAGCGCCAGCGGACAATTCATGAACCGCCTCACTCAATTTGTCCGTGTATTCCTGCTCACGGCGCATACTCATCAGTGTCTGCTGGCTCATAGCGCTGGTGGCGCAGCTGATCTGGCGCAACTCTTCGACGGTTTGCAGCATGGTTCCCGACACCGAGTACAAACGAGTGTCGATTTGTTGCAGAAACCCGGCAATTCGGGTCAGCTCGTTGTTGCCGAAGAAAAACCATTTGTTCTGGTATTGAAAATCACCGCTGGCCCGCGCTTTCATCAAATTTCTGATGCTCCTAAGACCCATCAGCATATAGATCACCACAGCAAAAAAGAAATTAGTGACCACCAGCATCACTGCCAAAAACGGGATCTCCGCTTTCATTGCATCCATAACTCCCCTATAGGCACTATGGTAGGCATGGCTTATCGGTTCAATATTGCGCTCAGTCAAGCCCAAATACTGGTGCATCAGTTGCCGGAAAGGACCGATATGGGGCGGCTGCGGCGCATAATACGCCAGTTTGCTTTTCTGGTTATTTTTTAGTGCATCAATCAATCCATCGGCATGCTGTGTCAGAGCCTGGTGAATTTCTTTCAACTCCGATTTCACCGTCCAGTTTTCAGCGCCGACCCACTTTCTC
>DEIQ01000112.1:0-1550 GCA_002352565.1 Proteobacteria bacterium UBA2770
TGTAGCGCTTGTTCAGCGGCCCGATACGGTTCTTCCGGATTTAGATGGACGACTGCAAACATTTGATCAATGGAATGGTCAATGGTTAATCGTTAATTTCTGGGCGTCCTGGTGTGCGCCCTGTAGAGAGGAAGTCCCGGTTCTCATACAAGCTCAAAAACAATATCAAAATCTGCAGGTTATTGGTATTGCGATTGATACTCCTGAAAGGGTCAGGAAATTTGCCCGGGATTATGGTATTAATTATCCAGTATTGGCGGATACCATCAAATCCATTCAGGCAGCCCGCGAGTTCGGAAATGAGGAAGGCGTGATACCTTTTACGGTTTTTTGTGATCCACAAGGGCGGATTTTTTATCGCCATTTCGGAAAATTGCATTCAGAACAGATTGATCAAATTCTGGGGTCCAAAATCCAATCGGATGGCATGACCAGGAATAAAGCTATTAAATCAGGTCTGCTGGTTGATAGTTCTGCTTTGCGATCATTTTCCAGTTTAACCCGGGCATGAAAAAACTGCTTCTGATCAACGGGCCGAATCTCAATATGCTTGGAATCCGTGAACCCGGGGTATATGGAAAGGAAACTCTTACCGCTATTGAAGAAGAATTGCAATTAATGGCAACGGAAGCTGATCTGAGCCTGGAAAGTTTTCATAGTAATGCAGAGCACGCCTTGATTGAAAAAATACACAGTGCTTTTTATGATCAGATTAATTTTATTATTATAAATCCCGGGGGATTGACCCATACCAGCATTTCACTTCGTGATGCTTTGATTGCTGTATCTATACCTTTTATTGAAGTACATATCAGCAATGTATATGCCCGGGAGCCTTTCAGGAATCATTCCTATTTGTCTGATAAAGCTGAAGGCGTCATTTGTGGTTTTGGAACTTTTGGTTACAAGCTGGCTTTTCAGGCCGCGCTTGCGCAACTTGCCTAGGGAAGCTCTGGACGAAGCTCAAGTGCGATTCATTATGTTAAGATTCTCGGGATAAATTGCGCGTAATAGCAGGGCTATTGCGAAGGTTGTCAAAAATGAACTGGGCATAAGGGACGCAAGAACTGAGTTCATGACTTGTTCAGAGCTTCCTTAGGTGGAATGGATGGGAATATACTGTTAATGGATATCCGAAAAATTAAAAAACTCATTGATATGATTGAACAATCCAGCATATCAGAAATAGAAATCGTCGAGGGTGAAGAAAAAATTCGCATCAGTCGGCCAACTGCCGGCCAGACAGTTTATGCACCAGCTACTCCGGTGGTTTCCAGTCACAAAGAGTTGCTTATCCAGAGTCATGATAACAATGCGGCGCCGGTTACAATTGAACAAGAGCATGAGCCAGAAGGGGATTATGTACGATCTCCCATGGTAGGAACTTTTTACAAGGCTCCCAGCCCCGGCGCTAAATCATTTGTTGAAATTGGCGATAAGGTCACCGCAGGCAAGGATGTATTATGCATCATCGAAGCCATGAAAATGCTCAATCATATCGAAAGCGATAAAACAGGGGTCGTTCGTGCCATTCTGGTTGAGGACGGGGA
>DEIQ01000112.1:1596-4202 GCA_002352565.1 Proteobacteria bacterium UBA2770
AAGGTATTAATCGCCAATCGAGGTGAGATCGCCTTAAGAATACTGAGGGCATGTCGGGCTTATGGCGTCAAGACAGTTGCAGTGCACTCAGCTGCTGATCGTCATCAGCAGCATGTATTGTTGGCGGATGAGAGCGTATGTATTGGCCCCGCACAAGCGTCACACAGTTATTTGAGTATTCCATCTATTATTAGCGCGGCTGAAATAACAGATGCGGTTGCTATCCATCCCGGGTATGGATTTCTTGCGGAAAATGCTGATTTTGCTGAACGAATAGAAAGCAGTGGTTTTTTATTTATAGGCCCGCGACCTGAAACCATCCGTCTGATGGGAGATAAAATATCAGCGATTGAAGTCATGAAAAAAGCGGGAATACCCTGTATGCCGAGTTCGGGTGAACTTGACACAGATAATCTGTCTGAAGCAAAAAGCGCTGCCGCAATCATAGGTTATCCCGTCATTATCAAGGCTGCAGCAGGTGGTGGTGGAAAAGGGATGCGAGTGGTGCATAGTGAAGCAGCGCTTGGTAACTCTTTGTTGTTAACCAAGGCAGAAGCAGCTGCGGCTTTTGGTGATGGAAGAGTTTATATAGAGAAATTTCTGGAGCATCCCAGACATATCGAGTTTCAGATACTCGCGGATGATTTTGGCAATGTGCTGTGCTTTGGCGAACGGGACTGTTCCATTCAGCGCAGACACCAGAAAGTCATCGAAGAAGCGCCGGCAATGGGAATCAGTGAACAACAGCGCAGTGACATGTACGATATGTGCATTAATGCTTGTCGCGCCATCGGTTACAGGGGCGCTGGAACGCTGGAATTTCTTTATGAGAATGAGCAGTTCTATTTTATTGAAATGAATACCCGAATTCAGGTCGAGCATCCAGTAACGGAAATGATCTATGGCATTGATCTGGTAATTGAGCAGTTGCGCATTGCGAATAATGAGCGGCTCACTTACAGGCAGGAGGATCTGCTGGCGCGCGGACACGCAATTGAATGCCGGATCAACGCAGAAAACGCAAAGACATTTATGCCTTCTCCCGGTAAAATAGAGCACTTTCATCCCCCTGGTGGTCCTGGCATACGGGTGGATTCGCATTTGTACAATGGCTATATCGTCCCGCCCTATTATGATTCGATGATCGGAAAACTGATCGCTTTCGGAGAGGATCGTGACAATGCCATTGCCCGGATGAAGATTGCTCTAAGAGAGCTTGTGATTGAAGGTATTGATACCAACGTGGAGTTGCATAAAGAGATTCTTGCCGATGAATCATTCATCGAATCTCCCAAAACCATCCATTATCTGGAAAGGAAACTCGAAGGCAAGCTGCCCGATGAAAACAGATAAGCCATTATCTTTTCATTTGGTCAAGCTTTGTGGTTCATCAGATAGCTTGCATAGGATTGAGCCATTGTTGGAACTTGCTGGTGCGGATGCGATCACATGGCTTCCGGCGGATCCACATGATCATCTTTGGGAACCAGAGCCAGGATGCAATCCTGTGTGGCAGAGTGGAACTATGTCAGCTTTGTTTTATGGTCACAAAGAACAGGCGGATCAAATGGTTGATTTTCTCCGCCAACTATCCGAGGCGTATGAAATCCATGAAATACACATGGAACCATTGCCGGATCTGGAGTGGATTGACGCGTGGCACGAATATGCCCGACCTATGCAATTTGGTTCGCTGTATGTGACCCCATGGGGAAATGATGCCGAAAATTCCGAAATACTGCCCTATGGTGATTCGGCTCGCCTTTATCTTCCCCCGGGTATGGCATTTGGAACCGGTCAGCATCCATCCACGGCCATGTGTCTTCAGTGCTTGTCCCAACTTCAGCCGCAGTGGGATAGCAAAGATATCATGGACTATGGCTGTGGTTCGGGAATTTTGGGTTTAGGCGCCCTTGCGCTTGGAGCAAGGCGTTGTTTTTCCGTCGATGTTGATCCGCAAGCCCTGATAGCGACAAAATCAAACGCTGAACGCAATGGATTGCTTTCACGTGTGGAAATCTATCTGGCGGATGCATTGCCGCAGCATATTCAGGCAGATGTTGTGGTAGCCAACATTCTTAGCCAAACGCTGATTGATCTGGCGCCCGTACTGGTATCAAAGATGCGGGATGATGCCCTCCTCATTTTATCCGGATTATTGACCAGACAATCCAGTGAAGTCATTCAGGCTTATGCTCCATGGGTTGATCTCAAGCCAGTTCTTGAACAGGATGGATGGATATTGATTGCAGGGCGGAAGAAATAACCCAATGCTCTTCACAGGCTAACAAGCGGCTACCCCACTTGTTGATTATTTTTGCGCCGACACAAACCCGTATGTCCCGAGTATCCGCATTATTCAACGCATGCGAGCATTTCTGAGTTTGTCCTGTCTGCCGCCTCGCCGCAGGTAGGCGGTATTATTTATAGGCTTTGCGGATTAACGCCATTCTTAATTACATTGGCTTAGAAAATATCATTTTTATGGGCATCACAGGCGGTTGTTAAGGATACAAGCGCCTGAATGCTATAGAATCACCGTTTACGCCTAATTCGCGGTGGCGACTCTCAGTAAATCCTCAATATCAGCCTCGATGATTTCAATG
>DEIQ01000012.1 GCA_002352565.1 Proteobacteria bacterium UBA2770
AAGGGTCACGCTGAGAAAGGGGCCGGTCTGATTTATGCAGCCGAGGAGAAGATGCGCGCCATAGCCGAGGCTGCCAAGACCATGTCCGATATTATCGAAGTGGTCAACGGGATTGCTTTTACGACCAATATCCTGGCTCTCAATGCGGCAGTGGAGGCAGCCCGTGCCGGAGAGCATGGCCGGGGTTTTGCGGTAGTGGCTCAGGAGTTACGAAGGCTGTCCCAGTCCAGCGCTGAGAATGCCAAAGATATCAAGCGCCTGATTGACGGTATTGTTCAACTGGTGGGTGAAGGCAACGCCTTGTCGAGCAAGGGTTCCGGGTCCTTCGCCGAGATTCTCGAAGGCATGAATGAGGTGAGCCAACGCGTAGCAGATATGGCCTTTGCCATGGAGAGCCAGCGAACCGCTACGGATCAAGTGGCTAGCGCCGTGATGGAAGTTAGTGTCCTGACCCAGGAAAACAGCGCCCTGGTTCAGGAGAACTCCACCGCCTTTGCTACCTTGGGTGATCAGGCCGATCACCTCAATGACAGGGTGCGTGCTTTCAAGCTGGATATTGAGAGCTAGGGCGTGTCATCAGCGGCGAGGTATATGCCACCGAATGTCACTTATGGATTTAATAATGCTGCAAGTGCGGCATGATAGCGCTCAATATGATCATGGGTACGCATTTCGGTTGCGCACACCAGTATGACATGTCCGAGTTGTGGATGAAAAGGTTCCACATTCCAGCCGCCTTCAATATTCTGCGCTGCCAGGGCTTCCAGCACAGGCGCTGGAGCGATCGGTAACCGGATGAGCGTCTCATACATATAAGGCGAATCAAAAACAGGCTCGACGCCGACTATAGAGCACAAACGCTGGCGTAAATCATGGGTATGGATGTGGCTTGCCGCCATGGTTTTTTCCATGCCTTCAGATCCCATCAACGCCATGTAGAAAGTTGCCGCCATTAGCATCAGACCCTGATTGGTACAGATATTTGAGGTTGCTCTGGCGCGCCTTATATGCTGTTCACGGGCTTGAAGCGTCAGAACGAAGCCGTTGCGCCCCTCGGCGTCGTGGGTACGCCCGACTATTCTGCCGGGAATCTGACGCAGATAAGGTTTTTGTGCGCATAAGAAGCCAAAATAAGGTCCGCCGGAAGATAATGGCAATCCCAGGGGTTGCCCGTCGCCGCAGGCGATATCGGCGCCAGCGCTTCCCCATTGGCCGGGTGGCTTAATCACGCTCATGGCCAGAGGATTGACGACCCCGATCACTGCCATACCGAGTTTATGCGCCTGGTCGGTCAAATCATCCACTGCTTCGAGATGCCCAAAACCGTTGGGTTGCCCGATAATCAGTGCGCAGGCATCGTCTTCGGCGTAGTGATGCAGGACATCAGGATTGAGCAGCCCGGTTTTTTCGTCAAACGGAACAGAGACGCAGTGGATATCCTGTTGACCGACGATGCTGGTCAAGGTCTGGCGGTAAAAAGGGTGTAAAGATTCCGGGACCAGACAGGTTCTCTTTTTTCCGTGACTGGAACGAACTACCATTAGAACCGCTTCGGCCAGGGCGCTGGCGCCGTCATACAGGGAAGCATTGGCAATGGGCATTGCCATGAGGCGACTGATCAACGTTTGAAATTCATAAATGATCTGCAGGGTTCCCTGGCTTGCTTCAGCCTGATAAGGCGTATAGGCGCTGTAAAACTCACCCCTTTGCAACAGATGACCAATAGGCGCCGGAATGTAATGATCATAGGCGCCGGCGCCTGTGAAACAGATGCGCCCCTCATCGTTTCGCGCGCGTTGCTTCATAAAGGCTGCCATGTCGGACTCGTTGAGACCGGAACCGAGGCCTTCAATTTCGGCCAGACGCACTGTTTCGGGTATTTCAGAAAACAGTTCTTCGATGTCAGTCACGCCGAGGGCGGAAAGCATGTAAGAGACATCATCGGGTGTGTTGGGAATATAGGGCATGATATGAATCGTTTATTGATAGAGTGTATCGGCTAGGGTGTATCTGCGTTGTCCAGCGATTGGCGATAGTCGTCTGCGCTCATTAACGCATCAAGTTCGGAAGCATTGTCCGGCTGCAGGCGATACAGCCAGCCTTTGCCATAAGGTGCTTCATTGATCAACTCGGGATGGTCGGTCAAATCGTCATTCCGCGCCACCACCGAACCGCTAATGGGGGCAAAAACATCAGCTGCGGCTTTGACCGATTCGATAACGACTGCGGCATCGCCCGCTTTAAATGCAGTACCGATATCGGGCAACTCGACATAAACCACATCACCGAGTTCGCTCTGGGCATGTTGGGTAATGCCAATGGCTACTGTGCCATCATCCGCCAGCAAACACCATTCATGAGTATGACGGTAACGCAATTCATCAGGAAAGTTCATTTTTTTCATCCAGGTAAGGGAACCTCTGATTAAGTCTGAACGAAGGTAATTGTGATTCCTTATGTTCAGATTCAAAGCGACCATCGCACAATATAGCAGGGCTACTGCGAGGGTTGTCAACAATGAAGCCGGGCATAAGGGACATAAGAACCGAGTTCATGGCTTGATCAGAGGCTCCTGAGTTTGTGATACATTGTCTAACAGCCACAGTCCTTGTACGGGTTCTGCTCCACGCCGAACAAAGGGGACTTGTGTTCTCCAGGCTTTTTTCCTGCCATTGCGCAATTCCACCCAGAGTGATCCGCCATCCTGGATATTGGCCATGTCCACAGGTAAGCGGGCCAGGGCGATGGATCGAGCCAGGATTGGTGAATAGCTGGCGCTGGTGATCACGCCGGTTTTCGCATGTTCATCACTCCATAGTTTCTGACCGCTGCGCATCATCCCTTTGTCCTGCAGAAGCAATCCTGCCCTGAAACGGTGAATGCCGCGTTCTTTCTGACGCAGCAATGCCGAACGCCCGATGAAAACGCGGTTTGAAGACTGCCAGCCGATGGTCCACGCCAGACCGCATTCAAGCGGAGTTACCGATTCATCCATATCCACTCCGGAAAGGTTCAAACCAGCTTCAAGCCGCAAGCTGTCTCGCGCCGCAAGTCCGCAGGGGATGGCGCCGAGATCAATGCTTGTTTCCCAGATGCGCCCCATTTCCTCTACAGGCATGATCCATTCAAAACCATCTTCGCCCGTATAACCCGTGCGCGAAATAAAATGGCGCTCGTTTATGATACATTCGAAAGAATGCATGGCTTGCAGGCTGTTCAGCCAGCGCGGAGCGGCGCTTGTTACAATATCCAGCGCACGTGGGCCCTGAATCGCCAGCATGCCGACATCGTCGAGTGGATTAATATCCACGTTAAACGAAAGCGCCTGCTCCTTGAGCCATGCCTCCACCTTTTCACGGGTGGCTGCATTGGCTACCATGATAAAATGATCATCTTCAATCCGATAGACAATGACATCATCGATAATACCTCCAGCAAAATTCAAAAGGCAGGAATATAGCCCTTTTCGTTGCCCGGCCAGTTTGTTGATCTGGTTGCACAGAATGAATTCCAGAAACTGCGTTGAGCGTGAGCCCTTGATGGAATAGCATGCCATGTGGGAAATATCGAATATGCCGCACGCGTTTCTCACAGCCATGTGTTCCGTGATGGCAGAATCATAACGTTCGGGTAAGCGCCAGCCGGAAAATTCGGTCCAGTGGGCCTGGTGCTCCTGATGGAGGTGATGAATCGGACTTTGTAACATCAAGCGTCCTTGTCTAATCGTGAAAGGATGGAATCTGCGAAGTGGTTTCCCTGGGGATTGAACAGTTCATCATAAAGCCATGGATAAGAGGGAGGGCGAGCCAGGTTGGGGGTGAGCGCGGAAATCCCCATGGCTTCACTGGCAATCATGTTTTTCAGGATGCTCATTTTCTGGATCATTCCGACACCGGTATGACGCAAGTGACGCAGCCAGCCTGGCGAAAGGAGGTAGCATCGACCAACGGCATCGACGCCAAGCACCATCATCAGATTATGGGCATAACGTTTTCTGTGAAATTCTTCCAGCCGCCGCGGATCGCCGCAATCGACCGGAACAGAGGGATGCGTTACATCCAGTGCATCTACCAGAGCAGCCACATCCATTAGTCCAAGATTGACGCCCTGACCCGCTTGAGGATGAATCACATGCGCGGCATCTCCGACCAGAGCTACCCGCTTTCCGATCATACTTTCAGCCAGCCTCAGGTGGAGCGGGAAAGCTATCCGGGCACTGTGTGACTGCATATCTCCCACTGCTCCGTCAGATGCAACGCGCACTGCGTGATTGAGTTCAGCAGGTGACATCTGGATTAAGTCATTGATTTTATCATGCCTGGATGTCCATACAATAGAAACGTCTTTTTCACCCCATGGCAGAAGTGCGAGCGGGCCATGCGCTAAAAAGCGCTGCCATGCTCTCGATTGATGACCGGAACTGGTCGCGAAGCGAGCGACCAGGGCCGATTGCGGATAGGACCAACCCCATTTTCTGATGCTGGAATATCGGGCTACCCGTGAATGTGCTCCATCGGCTCCGACGAGCAGGCGGGTTTTCAGGTGTTCACCATTGGATAGATGCACCACCAGGGTTTGATTGGAATCAGATTCGTGGGAAATGAATGCCGTCGGCATTTTGATGGCGCTTGAGTCGATCTGCTTTAGCTGAATGATGGCTGCATGGCAAATAGCTGCATTTTCAACGATATGACCAAGATGCGTCCAGTGAACATTCCGGGCATTGAACGTGAGATGTGATGGTGACTTCTCTTCCCAGATGGCCATGTTCTCATAGGGCGTAGTGTATTCGGACTCAATCAGTTTCCAGATCCCGAGCCGTCGCAACAAGCTTTCACTGGCAACGGATAGAGCCGAAACCCGAACCCCGGCGGGTTTCGGCCATGATGCGCGTGGCACCTCTTTATCAATCAGCGCTACGTGCAACCCTTTCTGAACCAGCGCCAGTGCGAGCGTGCTTCCCGCCATTCCGGCTCCGGCCACGACGACATCATACATGGGAGAATCCTTCCCCGGTGCGATGCGAAGACCATGGGCCTTCTTGTCCCGGGAGCGATGGTGTGGTGATATGGGTCGTCTGGCGCAGAAATGAGGTTTTGAATCCCGAGATATGATCAAGCGCAAACATACCTGCGCCATGCAGCCAGGGCCAGAGCAGGCCATCGCCTTTAAGCCGTTGAGCCAGCCTGTCTGTCAATCGCAGGATTCGTTGCTGATGGTCTCGGGAAGCAATGGAGAACGATCGCAACAGGAATGTGTCTCCGATGTCCAGATTGTGTTCGATCGCCTGTTTCCATAATCGGAACAGCAGATTAACGTCATCAAGCACCAGGTTGAAACCCTGAGCGCCGACCGGATGAACCTGGCAGGCGGCATTGCCTATGATCAGGGCGCGTCCTGAAATTCGGCGCTGGGCGGTCAGGGATTTGAGGGGAAAGCCCAATGGTGGGGTGGCGGAGCGCACCGGAGCGATTTGAGGCAAAACCCGTTCGATCGCTTTGCTCCACACGGTTCCGCTTGAATCCGATTCCAGCCATGCTTGGGCCTCCATGGCAGGCATATTCCAGACAATCGACATTTTTTTCGGATTTAACGGTAATGCTGCTACCGAACCATGATCAAGAAATCGCTCATAAGCACTGCCTGAAGCCGGTGGACAGGCGAGATCCACATCGCTGACCAGCGCGTTTTGCTGATAATCATGGATTGTGGACGCGATATCAAGCATTCGACGAATTTTGGAATTGACGCCATCGGCGCCGATCACCAAAGTAGCATGGATGATTTCCGTAGCGTGATCGTGAACCTCGATTTCAGCTATGACAGAATCCGATTTTTGTTCAAGCCCCCGGACGCTGGCTGGACGAATGATGCGCAGATTCCCATATTGCCTTAAAGCCGACTCCATGCCAAGCTGCAGGCATTTATGAGGGATAACGACCCCGAGAGCGGGCAAATGCAGGAGATGTGAGTTCAGATGCACTGTTCCCATGCCACCCTGGCGAGAGACGTGTATGTGCTTCACCTGGGAAGCGTTTTCGGATAAGTGGGACCATAAACCAAGCTGGTTCAAAGTCAGGACGCTGCCAAATCCAAGTGCAATGGCGCGATTGTCACCATAAATGCCTTCGGGCCTGGACTCGACCAGCGCAACATTCAAGCCGAGCTGTGCTGCGGCGCAGGCTGTGGCACAGCCTGCGAGACCTGCACCGGCAATCAGTAAGTCAACCTTTTTCGTTGGGTTCACCATATACTCCTGCCCTTATGTGCCGATCAGGGCGCAGAGGGTGGTAATGTCCTTGGGCATATCGGCCGTGATCACTTCAGGTCGCGATGGGGTTATGCAGATATCATCCTCGATGCGCACGCCGATATTTGTCCACATTGGATCGATATCGGATTCATCGGCGCTGATATAGATGCCAGGCTCAATGGTCAAGACCATGCCTGGCTGCAATTTGACCCAGTTTTTTTGTTCATCCTGATAGACACCGGCATCATGGACATCGAGTCCGAGCCAGTGACTGGTACGGTGCATGTAAAATCGGCGATACGTCTGGGTTTCCATGACTTCTTTCGCATCGCCACGCAGCAGTCCAAGTGTCAGCAATCCATCAATGATCACTTCCAGCGCCGCCTGGTGGGGCCTATTGAAATCGGAATCGGGATGACAAACGGCAATGGCTTTTTCCTGCGCCGCAAGTACGATTTCATAGATAGCCTGCTGTTCACGAGTAAAGGTTCCGCAAGCGGGAAACGTTCGAGTGATATCAGAGGCATAACATTGATATTCTGCTCCGGCATCAATCAGGATGAGATCCTGTGCCTCGATACGACGGTCGTTGCGGACATGGTGAAGCACGCAGGCGTTCGGCCCACTGCCTACGATAGGATCATAGGCATGCGAGCAGCCATGTCGGGAAAATGTGTAATCCAGCTCGGCTGCGAGCTCATATTCGTATAATCCGGGGCGCGCTTTCTTCATGGCGCGAAGGTGGCCTTCAATCGTGATTTGAGCCGCTTTGCGCATGGTAGCGAGTTCTGCGGCATTTTTGTGTACCCGCAATTTTCCAAGAACAGGATCGACGAAACGAATCGCTTGAGGTACTCGTGCTCCGGCACGGATTTGGTGAGTCAACGCATCCATCCAGCCGGATAATTTATCCAGGATCGACCGTGAATCCTGCTGTGAAATGTATATGGTATCGGCGCCGTTTAACCACTGAATCATCAGGTGATCGAGTTGATCAAGTGGATGCGCTTCCTCGGCGCCACAAACCTGCGCCACTTCTTCCGGTCCAAGCGTGGGCCCATTCCAGCGCTCATGTTCGGAGTTTCGCGGACGACAGAATACGGAAAATGCGGGTGTTTCTTCACGAGTGCTGAAAACGGCCCACAGGTCGGGTTGAGACAGGCCGGTCAGATAGTAGAAATTGCGATCTTGCCGGAAAGGCCAGGTGCTATCCTGGCTTTTCCGGGCCAACGTGGCGCCTCTGAGGATGCCGATACTGTCAGGCGCCATGGATTGACAGAAAGTTTGTCTTCTTTGATGATAAATGTCGGTTGCCATTATTTATGGATCCGTGCTGCTATAAGCTTGAAGCGCGTAAAATAGAGAACGTACCGCCAGGCGCGTATATTCTATCACTTCCACCAAATGGTTCATGGCATCTTCATCTTCTTCATTGGTATTCAAATGCGCTATGGTTTGCAGATCTCCCAGCATTTCCTGTTCGTCATCCTGGAGAGAAACCCTGGGATCCGGCCAATGCGCGGCGCAACCATCGATAAACCCGCCGCACCATTCAGTCAGGGCCTGCGTTTGTTGTCCAAGCGGTGTATTTTCTTCGGGAAGCAACATCCACCACAGCCTATCCTGATCTTCGGCGCTCAGGGCTGTATGCTGAACCAGCGATTCCAGCATGCGTGGCATTGAGTCATCCGGATTTTCGCGGGTATCCTCGGGTATGATCGAGTTGCACATCAGTTGCGCGAACCAGCTTTTGGCTTCAGTGGCGGGAACGCAGCAAAATAAAGCGCTGAGGTAACCATGTATCAAATACAATGAACCCGCCTTGTTTTGTTGCCAGGATAAGATTTCCTTTTTTGTCGCCACAACCATTGTTAAGGATCCTTTGGGGGTTTGGGTTCCTGACTTGATTCTGATATCATAAGCAAAAAACGGGGTCGTAGCTCAGTTGGTAGAGCGTCGCGTTCGCAATGCGAAGGTCAGGAGTTCGATTCTCCTCGGCTCCACCACCCGATTTCAGCCTCGATAGCTCAGATGGATAGAGCGTCCCCCTCCTAAGGGGAAGGTCGCAGGTTCGAATCCTGCTCGGGGCACCATGATATGAGAATTTCGTGAAATAATTTATGCGTGCAGTCGGGCGGTTTTCTGATGCACCCATTTCAGAACGGACTCTGAAATGTCTTGTAAAGGCAGAATTTTTTCCGCGGCGCCTATGCGGAAGGCCATACCCGGCATGCCCCAAACAACACTGGTGCTTTCATCCTGGGCAATCGTAAAACAGTTTTGATCATGCATCGCCTTCAACCCTTTCGCGCCATCACTGCCCATGCCGGTGAGTATAATCCCCATGCTTGAGGAATCCGGCAGGTTTTCCGCCAGTGAATGAAATAAAACGTCGACACTGGGGCGATGATAGTTGACTTTATCTCCAGTGTAAACGCGGCAGGTGAGATGGTCATTTTTACGGGACAGGGATAGATGAAAATTTCCCGGCGCAAGGTAAGCTACTCCTGGTTCCAGGCGCATATTATTTCGCGCTTCCACAACTCTAATGGCTGATAGCTTGTTCAATCTTTCTGCATAGGCTTTGGTAAAGGGATTGGGAAGGTGAAGCACGATCATGATTGGCGGCATGCTTTGCGGGAATTTCTGCATGATCCGGGCGATTGCTTCGGTACCACCCACCGAAGCGCCTATGCCGATAACTCTTCCCTCATTGTATGGGGAAGAAGAGAAAGGTGCAAGAGGCATGCTTGGTGCCGCGCTTCTTTCTGTGATATATCTAAAGATTTTTGACGGTCGAGATGTTTCGGATACTGATGATTTTTTTTTCGGCGCTTGATTACCCCATTGATTGGATACCTTGGCATGGGAAGCCATTTTCACTTCGTTGGCCAGTTCTTCGATATAAATTTGTATGTGCTCCGATTTATTGGTGGACGGTTTGGCAATAAAACCAACAGCGCCCAGAGCCAGTGCCTCGAGCGTGGTGGCAGCGCCTTCGCTGGTGATGGCCGAAACCATCACCACCGGAA
>DEIQ01000102.1:0-2708 GCA_002352565.1 Proteobacteria bacterium UBA2770
ATTATAATTATAATGAACAAAAGGTGCGTCAAGAAGTGTCGAATGCGGAAAGTATGTTGCGAAATCAGTCTTCCATGGTTCAGGATCAGAATGTTATTTCTGATGTTCAGGCGAGGCACGACGGTCGCCGGTTGTCTATACAGCAGGTGGGGGTGCGGCGTTTGAAGCATCCGGTTTCTATCGTTGATCGGAACCAGGATATTCAGCAGGTGGTGGCTTCATGTTGTTTGAGCGTAGCTTTGCCGTCACATCACAAGGGCGCCCATATGTCGCGCTTTGTCGAGGTGATGCGTGATTTTGATCGCCCGATTGGCTGCGTTAATATCGAAGATTTACTCTTCGCCATGCTTGATCGATTGGGTTGCCGAAACGGTCGGGTTGAACTGGCTTTCATCTATATGAGGAAAAAATCGGCGCCCATCAGTGGCGTACAGAGTTATATGGATTATGAGGTGGTGTTGTCCGCATCGAACGAAGCCGAGCATGTCGATAAAAGTGTAGAAGTTCATGTTCCTGTCACCAGCCTGTGCCCGTGTTCCAAAGAAATTTCCAATTATGGGGCACACAACCAACGTTCGATTGTTTCCCTGTGGGCGCGACCAGGTTCAAGCGGAACACTGATGATTGAGGATTTGATTGATCTGGTGGAAGCTCAGGCTTCCTGTGGGTTGTATGGCATTTTGAAAAGACCCGATGAAAAGCATGTAACAGAACGCGCCTATGAGAATCCCAAGTTCGTGGAAGATATGGTCCGAGATCTGGCGCTTGAGCTTGATGCAAATTCGGGAATTGACGCTTATCGTATCGTCTCGGAAAATTTTGAATCGATTCACAATCATTCGGCATATGCCTCTATCCACAACGAAAAGAATGACGCCCGATAAAAATCCCGTTTGTGTCGATCACCAGGGTTTATCGATAATAGTTTGCCTATTTCAAAGAATTTCCGGTCGAATTGTTTGATCTGTGGATTACTGGTGCTAAATTACTGATAAAACTGGGTGAGAGGGTTATCAAATCAGGTTGAATTCACCCAAGTACGTGAATATCAAACAGCCGCCCATGTTCCGTGATGGCAAACCGGTCAGTCATGCCGGCGATATAATCCGCGATCGTTCGCGCCTGGTGTTGTAGGCTGCTGCCAGTGTTTTCCACGCCATGGCTTTGGATTTGTTGCTGGATTTGTAAAGGCAGTAAGCGTACATCTTCCATACAGGCATGGAAAAGTTGTTTAATGACTTCCTGACCTTTGCGCATGTCGCGCAACACTTTGGGATGGCAATAAAGCGAATGGTAAAGAAATTCTTTTAATGCCTTGTTTCTGTTTTGCTGGGGCGGACTGAAGCAGATCAGGGCTTCAGGACAGTCACGCACCTGAGTTACCGATTGTGGCTGATGCTTTAATAAAAGCATGCCGCTAGTGTGAATCATATCTGTCATCATGGTGTTGATGATGCGGCGGATAGTTTCATGAATGAGAGGGCGATCACGCAAACCGGGATAAGCACGGCATACTGCCTCATGGGGTTCTGCAAAGGCATCAAGGGCGCACAGTTGCTCTATATTCAGTAGTCCTGCACGAAGACCGTCATCCATATCATGATTATAATAAGCGATTTCATCAGCCATGTTGCTCAACTGGGCTTCCAGGCCCGGGTGTTTCCCGCTGAGGAAGCGTTGACCCAATTCTCCCAGCACCTCTGCATGTTGCAGGTTGCAGTGTTTCAGTATGCCTTCCCGGGTTTCAAACGTGAGGTTGAGCCCAGGGAAATCGGCGTAGCGCTGTTCAAGCTCATCGACCACGCGTAATGACTGAAGATTATGTTCAAACCCGCCATAATCTCTCATGCAATGGTTCAATGCGTCCTGACCGGCATGACCGAAGGGGGTATGACCCAGATCATGAGCCAGACAAATGGCTTCGGTGAGATCTTCGTGCAGCCTGAGTTCCCGGGCAGCCGTGCGCGCCAACTGGGCAACTTCGAGACTGTGAGTCAGGCGCGTGCGGAAATGATCTCCTTCATGGTTGATAAATACCTGTGTTTTGTATTCAAGGCGTCGGAACGCGGTAGAATGAACGATTCGATCCCTGTCACGCTGGTACGGGTTGCGGAAATCAACATAGGCCTCCGCATACTGACGACCCTGAGATTGTAACGAATTGGCGGCAAAGGGCGCATGAGCTGGTTCGATCATGCGTATGTCTGACAAAAAGTGTTCAAGGTCGTTTCCAAAAGAACCAGGGGCACATCTGAAGATACTTTTGCCTGACCGATGCGCTCAATTACGATCAGGCGCAGGGTTCCATCAATGATTTTTTTGTCCTGCTTCATGGCATCAAGCATGCTTTTCGGGTCGATATCCAACCCTGGGCGCGTGGGTAATCCGGCTTTATGGATCAGATTCGCAATCCGCTCGTAATCGTGCGTCGAGATATATCCGAGCAACATCGATAAATGAGCCGCCATCACCAGTCCTGTGCCTACAGCTTCACCATGCAGCCAGGATTGGTAATTCGTCAGGGTTTCGATGGCATGGGCAAAGGTATGTCCCAGATTGAGCAGGGCACGAATGCCTTGCTCGGTTTCATCTTCCGCCACGATACGCGCTTTGATTTGACAACTGGTCAGTACGGCTTTTTGCACCGCTTGAGAACGGAGCCCAAGGATTTCAGACAGATTGTTCTCAATCCAGTTGAAAAATGGCTC
>DEIQ01000102.1:2822-11839 GCA_002352565.1 Proteobacteria bacterium UBA2770
GGTGGTTGACTCCTGTTTTACCGCCTATGGCGGCATCGACTTGCGCCAGAAGCGTTGTGGGAGCATGGATGACAGCGATGCCTCGACGGTAACAGGCTGCGGCGAAACCTGTCATATCGCAGATTACGCCGCCTCCAAGCGCGATCAGGGTGGCACTGCGATCAAATCGCAGTTGCATTAATTTATCAAATATTAGTTCGAGGGTCTGTAAAGTTTTATGTTGCTCTCCATCAGGAATAACAATCACCTCGGGTGAAAAACGTTCAAGAGTCTTCAGCATGGGGTTGAGATAATGCTGGGCAATCGGTGCCGAAGTGACGATTAAAACCTGGTGAGCACGAATCCCCCGGGTCCATAAGTCACTTCGTTGCAACAGTCCTGCTCCCACAAGAACCGTATAGCTTCGATCTGTCAGTTCAACCGTGATGATGCGCTCCGGCGCCATAGACGGATTTGCATCAAATGGTGAAGAAGGCCTTGAATTCATTTAGTCCTTTGGGGAAAACTGAAAATATAATTCCTGTGCGACTTCTGAAGATTGGCGACCATTGGTGATGATGATGATATCGGCAATAGATTCATATAGTGGGTTGCGTATCGTGGCCATTTGTTCCAGACGCGCTTGTTTGTCGTTGGTATCCAGCAATGGGCGGTGGTTGGAACGATTCGTTCTCATCAATTGCTGTTCCACTGAAGTCTGGAGATAAATAACCATTCCTCGTGTGCCAAGATGCTTTCGGTTATCCGGCAGTATGATGGCGCCACCGCCGGTGGCCAGTATGATTCGGGATTTCTGGGTCAGATCGTCTAACAGTTTTTTTTCACGCAGCCGAAAACCTTCTTCACCTTCTTTCTCAAATATGAAGGCTATATCAACACCGGTAAGTTTTTCTATTTCAGCATCGGTATCGATAAAATCCCAACTCAATTTACGAGCCAGTCTTTTCCCGACGCTTGTTTTTCCAGCCCCCATGGGACCAATCAAGAAAATGCGTTCCTGGCGGGGCATTAACTTCCTCTCTAGATCAATGGTGAAGTTATTATGGCTGTGTGGTGCCGGTATATCAGATTTTATAGCATCATGCCAGCTTGGCATATTGTACAGGAAGCTCAAGCAATTTCGGCAAACATGTATTAAAAGTCGTGTAAAGCAAGCCCGTATTAAAAGCCATTTTCTCACAACCCGGACTATGGCTCAAATAAAATGTTTAGACGTTTAAGATTGCTCCATTTTATTTTTGTCCGCTGCCACATGATATAAGGCTTTGATCTGTGCACGGTCGGCGAACCGGTAATGTCCGGGGCGCAGTTGTCGATCCAGTGTGATTGGACCGTAGGCACTGCGGATTAAACGGCTGACCTGTAATCCCTGGCTTTCCCATAAACGGCGGACTTCCTTGTTCCGGCCCTCTTTCAGGCTTACCCGATACCAACGGTTTGTGCCTTCTCCTCCAATGGGCTTCAGGGAATCGAATCGCGCCGGCCCATCATCCAGCAGAACTCCGGCAAGCAGTATTCGCGTGGTTTCATCATTGACATGACCATAAACACGTACAATATATTCGCGGATAATCGCATGCCGCGGATGCATCAAACGCGCGGCGAGGCTGCCATCGGTTGTGAACAGTAATAAGCCACTGCTATTCAGATCGAGTCTTCCCACCATAACCCAGCGCTCTTGACTGAGTTTTGGCAAAGAGGCAAAAACACTGGGACGGTTTGATTCGTCATGTCTTGAACAAATTTCACCGGTCGGTTTATGATAAAGAAGCACTTTGGGAGAGGCGGTATGATGTGAAACACGGGCGTTATGAATGGTTATTCCGTCGAGCTTGATATGCTCGTTCCCCAGAATGCGTTGACCTGGAAGTACTTTTTTGCCGTTTATGCTGAGTTTCCCATCGCATATCCACCGCTCTACTTCGCGCCTTGAACCAATGCCGCGGGACGCTAGAAACTTCTGGATGCGTTCGCCCTTTTTGTTTTCTGAATCAGAATCCATAATGCATCGTTGGTTCGGTCGAGATTGATTGCATGGTCACTAGCGTATCATTCCGGTGTGGTCGGGACTGTATCATGGTGCATCATTATGTTTTTCTGAAAGCTGTATCGGCAAGGATCTGGAACGGGTGATTGGACTCTCCTGGATTGCGGGGGTTTCGGCCGTGGATGGGTTCAAGGGTTTCCGTGACTATATCGCAAGGTGGTTCATGACGGGCAATCAGGGGTAAATTCAGAAGAATCTCCTCCTGTAACAGTTGATCGATCTGGATGTAACCACGATCAAGCAACCATAAATCCTGGTTCTCGTCGCTGGGCTGTGCATCTGTCTCCAGGGCTTCGAGTGCGCTGTGAATAGATAAAAGAATCGACATGCTTTCCAGACAACGTTCACATCGCAGTGTGACAGTCGTATGCCATGCCAGATCTATCATGATCCGGTTTTCATCCTCAGAGTTTAATGCGAGCGAATAAAAGATATCGCCGGTCTGGGGCCAGATGTCAACAAGTCGCTCCAGGCTTGTGAGCGGGATTCTCCCTCGGTGTGGGCTCCCTTGGCGCGCTGCACGCATCGCATGAATTCTGGGTTTTGTTTTATCGTTAACACGGGTTTCCATAGATGATTTGTCCAAGCCTGAAGTAACATGGAATGAGGATGTCATGTTGTCGAACGGTGAGAACAGAAAATCATGGATCGGTTCAGTCAAGATAACGCCATAACAGGCCAAATGCAATGAAACTACCTGCCATGGAGATCAATAGTATCTCAAGCCGATCCTTCCACCGGGTAAAATGCTGGGATTCAAAAGGTCCGGAAACACCGGGAATACTGGATAGATTACCGCTGCCGCTTGCGACGACCAACTGCGCCTTCATGCCTTTTTCCATATGCTGGGCCAGATCACAATGCACCAGATAGGT
Organism: Proteobacteria bacterium UBA2770; assembly: GCA_002352565.1. Classification (GTDB taxonomy): domain Bacteria; phylum Pseudomonadota; class Gammaproteobacteria; order UBA2770; family UBA2770; genus UBA2770. The sequence continues at coordinate 5,745 of DEIQ01000102.1, forward strand.
TTTATCATCGCTTGGTACAATGAAAGTTCCACTTTTGGTCGCGCCACCGGCTGCTTCCAGATGAAACATGCCCTGGTCGTAAAGATATTTAGGTAGCCCATGGACCATCCATTGATGCCGAATCTGATCGTCATTGATAAAGGTTACGGTGATGCGGCTGCAGGGTTTGACATGATATTCATGAGGTTTCATGCCAAAAACCGTGCCGGGATAAGGTTCGGCATATTTGATGCCGGCATGGACGGTAAACTGATGTTCGTCTTCGATAGCTTCGCAATCAATCGGCAACTGGTTGTCGTTCCAGTTCATGACCATACCCTCGTCATCAAGGGTCATTTTATGCTCGGCTTTCCCCCTATTCATGATAGATACGGCATGGGCGGCGGGTAAATTTTCGTCTTTATTTACCATGTTTTCTGATTCAGACCATGCCCGGTGAGAAAGTCCAGAAGAAAGGAGCAGAAGCAAAGCAAAAATCAGCCGGATTGGTATGTTATGGCGGCCCGTCATTGAATTTCTCCCCGGCGTCGGAACAAGTATTTCAGCAAGGCCCCCAGCGTTGCCAGAAATGCGCCGATTGCGGTGCCGTAAGCTCCCATATGGATCAATTCGGAATGGCGGATGGCGACGTCACCGAAACGATTCCATGGATCCCAGTCCAGCCATACGGGCACTTTGCGCTGATAGAATTCCGGCGAGAAAAACTTGTCCACGGGTACGCCCTGGGTTTTGGGCATGCCGTTCGGGTGCTGATAATCTTCATACACGATAGCGGTGACGTCACCGCCAGGATTGGCACCGTCTGTAGTGGTTCCGGTTTCCTGATGGTCATGCACGATCCATATGCCTTCACCGTAACTGTGCAAGCCATCGTTGGTGGTATTCAGTTCCAGATCCAGGCGTTGCGCTGAGCTGAGCCAGACGACATCGCGTGTGATTTTCGACTGGGCTTCAATGCCATCATAATGGGTAATCGTAACCTTATGACCATGAGTATGCAGGGATAAGCCCGCATCTCCTCCATTGAGTACACGCAGTTTGACTTTTTCATCCGGCTTGACGTAAATGATAGATTCGCGGATGGTATAAGGGAAAGAACGACCGTTGAGCAGAAAATAATCCGCCGTTCCATCGGTGATATCGAAAACCCGGTTCATTTCCTTGGTGGTCAGCCGCGGGTCGGAGTGTTTTTTGATCAGATCATTGGCTTGTTTGTCTACATCCAGGTACATCATATCGAACTCCCGGTCATAATCTTCCCGGCTGCTCTCCGAAGGAAAGCGCACGTGTCCGCCTCCGACATTCAGGGTTTGTACCCAATTATTGGGACGATTCTCCTCGACCACAAACATGCCGTTGAGGCCCATACGAATATGAACCTGGGGCTGAACGTGGCAATGATAGAACATGGTGCCGGTCTGACGTGGGCTCATCACGTAGGTTCGGCTTTCTCCAGGCAGAACAGGTACTTCGCTGGTTTGTGGCACGCCGTCATTTCCGTTGCCATCGGCATCGACGAAAGGATGATCGACGCCGTGAAAATGAATCGTATGCGGCATATAGTGGGTGTTTTCGAGCGTGACTTTCACCTGATCGCCCTGTTCCACCCGGATCACAGGGGATGGCATACGGATCATAGGCTGTGCAACTCTCGATTCAAAATTGATGGTCGACATACCGATGCTCTTGGGCGAAAATACCCAAAATCCGGGTTGAACGCCTGGGGCAATGTCGTAGGTTGTGATGGGAACATTGAGATCAGGGGAATTGCCATTCAATTCCATCACTTCCAGTCGAATATGGATCACGTCCGGATCCCCGTCTCCATCAAGATCGGCACCTTTAACGACAGCATCGGGCGCCAGTTTGGATCGCATCAGGACAAAATGAGGAACGTTGTTGGTGCCAAGGACGAAAGCTGCCACTGCTTCAGGGTTATCCGGCATGCATACTTTAGATTCTTCGACATAAATGCCGGCAATATTCTGCCCTTCCCGCCATCCGAGCACATCGTCGGGGCATGGGTTCTCCTTGTTCATGGCTGGGAGAGGAAGCGTGACGGGTGGGATTCGATAGTCCTGTGCACCGAACCAGTTAAAAAGTTTAACTCGAACGGACCTCGGGTACCAATCCCGTGGCGTTAGCGCTAATACCATAACGACCAGGATGACCAGAAACGCCGACAATAAATTTTTCTTCATGTTTGGGATTACCCGTTTTTTGGTAACTGAAGGAGCCTTCTGCTATTTCAAAAATGCTGTTCCGAAAATATTGGAATATTTTGAATCGCCCGGTTTAGCCAGGCGTAAGCAGGGCGATCAGTAATACCGTTCCGCAGAAGTAAAGCCTGATATAGAGAACGAAAGTCCGACTTTCGTTGTGGCATATCGAACCCTGAATTGCTTGGATGACGCTATTGCAGACTAAAATTTCATGCAAGGCGCGACATCCAGGGGCAAACCCATAAATATGGATTTTGAACAAATATTGTATGAATGTCACATTTTAAGATCAGGATCATCACAGGTCAACATTAGGTGATTGTTTTTATGTCATTTTTTGGATCCTTGATGCATGATTGTTAATATTTATAGTGGTCAACAGCTTATTACATCCGTACTGAGTACAGTGAAAAATAGTTTAAGAACTAGTGATTTCATGTATAGTATAATATACTGGTTATGCGTTATACGTTTTGTTAAGAAAAATCGATGTATATCAAGGTATTAGATATGAAGAGCAACTCCATAGGCATTGATCTCCTGACCCGGATTCTCAAATCTGGCCAGTGAGGAAGAATATGTCGATTGGTTGGAAGCCCGGTTGATGCTGATTACAAGCATGGGTCTGAGCAACTATATACAATCAGCGGCATGAGTGGCTTATCAATGATCTGCTTTTAGGCTTAATTTCAAGGTGCTGGATATTTTCGCTGATGACGCCAACGTGGGCGGTTCTTTATCTCAAATAAGGTCTGGTTTTGAAACGTTCATCCCGAATTCGTAAGTTGTTGGAGCATATCGGGTCGGATCTGCAGCTTAGACACGAGCCGTTGACACTGTTGATTCTTGCTGCCGTTGCCGGTGAGGGGGTGTTTCTTCTCGGTCCGCCGGGTGTGGCTAAAAGCCTGCTGGCGCGGCGCCTTGAAAGCGCGTTTGCCGGAGCCCGTGGATTTGTTTATTTGATGCATCGTTTCAGTACTCCCGATGAATTGTTCGGGCCTGTTTCCATTTCACGCCTCAAAGATGACGATGTCTATGAGCGTATGACCCTGCATTATCTGCCTGAGGCTGATGTGATTTTCCTTGATGAGATCTGGCAGGCAGGATCCTCTATTCGCAATACGCTTTTGACGGTATTGAATGAGAAAATGTTTCGCAACGGCGAACGTGAAATATGCGTTCCGATGAAGGCGTTCGTGGCAGCTTCTAACCATGTTCCTGAGCCTTCAGGCGAAAATGATGCGCTTTGGGATCGGTTTCTTTTGCGTTATCTGATTGAACCTTTGCGGGAAGCGAACGCATTTTCGAACATGCTGACCGCCTCAGTGCCATTGAAGGTCGAGGATAGTCCGCATGCGATCAGCTCCGATGAGTATGCGATCTGGCAGTCTGAGCTGGCCGGAATTGAAGTGCCGCGCCATGTCTTATCAAGTATAGACGCCATGCGGATTCGTCTGGAACAGGGTGGGGATGAGAATTTTTTGATCCATGTTTCCGATCGGCGCTGGCATAAAATCATTCACCTGCTACGCGCCTCGGCTTACCTGAATGATCGCCTGGTCATTGAACCTGTTGATATGTTGCTGATAACACATTGCCTCTGGAATCAGCCGCAACAACGGGAGCAGGTGCACGCTATGGTACAGGAAAGCATCATGGATCAGGGGCTCATGGAATATTATGGTGTCCAGAAGCTGGCGGATCGCGTATATGCGCATCTTTATGAACTGGAGATGCCTGTTTCTGATCTTGGCGCAGACATGGAAGATAAAACCATATTTTATCGCGTGGAAGGACTGGATAACCGCTTCCCGGCGGATTCGGAAATGGGCTATCGCTGGATCAGGATTGCTGATATCCATTGCTTGAACAGCCAGGGATTTACGCTGATCCAGGTCTGGGCAGGGAAGCAGCATCCCATGTATGTACGATTATGGGCCAGGAAGGATGAAAACGATAGCGGTAAATTGTGGCTTCGTTCAGATTCCATGGTCTGGCTCGCCTGTTCGGACCAGGAGCGCTGTTTTCCCATAAGAGTTGTCTCGGATTCTGTCGATGATTCCGCGTTGGAGCAACCCTTGAATGTGTCGGGAACCTGGCGAAGCAAGGCTCTGAGTTTGTGGGAAGAAATAGAGGCATTGGCGCGCATTTGTTCTCAAAGGCGGGAAGCGGATTACGCCAGCTTCGCAGACCATGTGTTTGTTCCTGCGCCACAAGCGGAACAATTTTTTCACAAAGGTATGGAGCATCTCTCCGTTCAGATGGAATATCTGAAAGTGGCACTGGAGAAAGCCCGCCATAGCGCAGGGTTATAGGGGTGAATCCCCGACCCTTGTCATCCGCGGACAAGGCTTTCGTGGAATTTTCAAATCTTGGAAGCCGGGAGGAACGTTTGCGCTTGGTGCTGTGGATGCATGAAGACGGTGCATCGTTTCCTGCGCCTTTAGCACTGCATTCCGAATTGTATCCTGTGGCGGAAATGTTAAGTGCTTTGATCATGGATCGTTCCTTGTCCGAAAAAGTGGGTCAGGAACTGTGGCATGATAAACTTCTGGCCATGGCGCTTGATGTGATCCAGTCTGATATGCGCGATATGACTGAAGCTGTAAAAAAGCGCTTTGGTCGGGAAGGCGCGTTGTTGGAGCATGTAAAACAATCGAATGGTGCCGCATTCTATCGGAAGTGGAGGGACGTAAACCGTTTTTTAAAACGAGCGACGCGAAGTGATTTTCCACCGCCTTTTTATCTCGACGTCATGCGTGATGTCCCGCCTTCAGGAATGGAACCAAGACTCGAAGCTATAAAGGAGCATCTGCTGCTGGACTGGCAGACGCATTTGAACCAACGCAAGCAGCGCTTCATGGATCATTTCGCGCAACAGCGGAAATCAAAACTGAAAGGGCAGGCTCAGGCAGCTATCAATCGCTATGACACGGCGCGCAGGATAGCAGGCCGCTTTATACAAAAGCCACAGAAGTTATGGGATTACAGTCAACCATCTTCCGTTCGCCATTCCGCATCACGTCAGCTTCAACATTATATTGACCTGCTGGATCGCGACCCGGGTTTGAGAATGCTGGCAGATCTGCTTGGAAGGCATTTTGAGCAGATTCATCAGTCGGTTCCTCTTGTCGGAATGGGTCAACCGATGCATCATCAATCCTGTCATGAGGAAATTCTGGGCATCCGCTTTGGAGATGATTTGAATGATCTTTTGCCCATAGAACTGGCTTTGCTTGCCGATCACGAAGCCGATATCATCTTTCTCGAGCGTTTTGCGCATAAGCGCCTGCAGTTGTATGATTACCAGGGCAGGATTCCCATGAAGGAGAGTTCGTCGCACCGCCATGACTTGGCCGCGCAACAGGCTGGGCCAATAGTTATCTGCATGGATGTGAGTGGATCGATGTTCGGGACGGCTGAATGGATCGCAAAATCGGTGGCACTGGGTCTGGTCCGCATTGCGTTACAACAGCAGCGACCTTGTCGCGTTATTTTTTTCTCAACCCGCGCGGAAAAACTGGATTTTAGTCATTCCAGTGATGCAGCGGAAGCGTTTGCCCGGATGCTGGGGAAAAGTGCCAGTGGAGGCACCAGTCCTGCGATAGCGATCAGAGAAGCCGTTCAAGCGTTTGATCTGGAAAACTATCAGCATGGGGATTTGCTTTTGATCTCTGATTTCATGTTTGATCTTTTTGATCAGCAAACCATCCAATCCATGATGAGGGCGAAACAACGGGGCAATCGTTTTCATAGTCTGGCCGTGTGCCGAAAGCCCGTACATCAGGGCTATAATCCTTTTGATTATAACTGGCTTTATAATTTGTATGAGCGGGAAGCATTGTCCACCCTGAATCGGCAGATTCGTCTGGG
>DEIQ01000102.1:11908-19005 GCA_002352565.1 Proteobacteria bacterium UBA2770
TGAACATAAGGAATCACAATTATTTTCGTCCAGAATTAATCAGAGCTTCCCTATGTGAAGCTGTTTTAGCGAGGCAAGCCGTAGAGTATGAAGTACAGACGATGTTGTTTTCGTTTGATTCGTAGTCTCGGGTCAAGAGGTTCGGATTATTATTGATTGCTTAAGAAAAGGAAATTGTTGAAGTGCGTATAGTTATATCTACGGATGCCTGGATGCCTCAGATTAATGGTGTCGTGAGAACCCTGACCAATCTGATCACTGCTTTGCGCAATTCCGGGCACGAAGTTCATGTCATTGAGCCGCAACAATTCAATACCGTACCGATGCCAGGTTATTCAGAGATCCGCTTGGCCGTGTTACCGGATTTGAAAGTCCGGCGCCTATTGTGGGAAACTGATCCCGATGCTATTCATATCGTCACTGAAGGTCCGATTGGGGCGGCCACCCGCTGCTATTGTAAAATGCGTCGCTTGCATTTCACTACTTCCTTTCATACGCGATTCCCCGAATATATCAAGGCTCGGGTGCCTGTTTTGCCTTTGTGGCCGGGGTATGCCATGATGAATTTTTTTCATGGTGCGGCGGAACGCACTATGGTGAGTACTCCGCAATTGCGTGAGGAACTATCCATGCGCGGGATGCGGAATCTTGTGATATGGCCAAGAGGCGTGGATACGGAAATGTTCCAACCCATGGGTAAAGACTTTCTGGAAGATGGGCGCCCGATATTCATGTATGTGGGTCGTGTGTCTGTTGAAAAGAATGTGGAAGATTTTCTTTTAAGCCGACTTCCAGGTACTAAATATGTCGTTGGCGATGGTCCCGCGAGAACGGATCTGGAACGAAAGTATCCTGACGTGCGATTTGTCGGCACCCAGGTTGGTGAGGATCTGGTGCGCTATATATCCGCTGCGGATTGTCTGGTTTTTCCAAGCCGAACCGATTCGCTAGGGCTGGTTGTGATGGAAGCTCTTGCTTGCGGTGTGCCAGTGGCGGCTTATCCGGTGCTGGGGCCTTCAAGCATTCTGCGCAATGGTGTTTCCGGTTATCTGGATGAAGACTTGTCGAGAGCGGCGCTCAAGGCGGTGGAACTTGATCCTCAGGTATGCCGTCAGGCTGCCATGCAGTTTTCTCTGCAAAACTCTGCGGAAATTTTCCTGGAACATTTGGTTCCCACGCGTCACAAGATTAATATTTCCATTCTGGATGAACTTATGGAAACCAAAAGAGGATAATATGAAAATCATTGTTTTAGGTGGAGATGGGTTTTGCGGTTGGCCTAGTGCGCTTCATCTTTCGGCGCGTGGTCATGACGTCATGATAGTCGATAATCTGTCCCGTCGCAGGATTGACATGGAACTTGGGGTTGAATCCCTGACACCTATTGCTTCGGTCAAAGAACGACTGGCCGCATGGGAAGCATGCAGTGGAAAAACCATTCATTTCCGTTGCATTGATATCGCAAATGATTACTCTGATCTGCTGGAATTGATCAAAGATTTTCGACCTGAAGGTCTCGTTCACTTCGCCGAACAGCGCTCTGCGCCTTATTCCATGAAGTCATCAGATACCAAACGCTATACGGTTTATAATAATCTGGTCGGCACCCAGAATGTACTGTGCGCGCTGGTGGAAAGTGGTGTTGATTGTCCGCTGGTTCATCTGGGAACCATGGGTGTTTATGGTTACAGCACTGCGGGTGCCACCATACCTGAAGGCTATTTGACAGTAAAAATGCAACTCGACGATGGTCAATGGGTTGAGCGCGAAATTCTCTATCCGGCGGATCCGGGAAGTGTGTATCACATGACCAAGACGCAGGATCAACTGCTGTTTCATTTTTATAACAAAAATGACCAACTGCGTATTACCGATTTGCATCAGGGCGTCGTTTGGGGTACGCAGACTGAAGAAACCATAAGGGATGAGCGGTTGATTAATCGTTTCGACTACGATGGTGATTATGGCACGGTATTAAACCGTTTTCTCATGCAGGGCGCCGTGGGTTACCCTCTAACCGTTCATGGCACGGGAGGGCAGACGAGGGCGTTCATTCATATTCAGGATACTGTGCGTTGTATCGCTATGGCTTTGGAGCATCCTCCGGCTTGCGGGGAGCGAGTGCGGATTTTTAATCAATTGACAGAAACCCATAGAGTTCGGGATCTGGCTAAGTTGATTGCTCGTATGACTGAGGTTGAGATTCACTATTTGCCTAATCCGCGTCAGGAAGCAGCGGAAAACGAACTTAAAGTCGCAAATCGGTGTCTGCTGGACATGGGGCTGAATCCCACCACGCTTGATACCGGGTTGTTGCGTGAAGTTCATGATATTGCCAAAAAATATGCTTCTCGTTGTAACAAGGAACGGATACCCTGTACTTCATTATGGATATCTCGCGGCAACGATGATCGGGAACTCAAAAAAGCTGGGGTTTCCAGTTCTTAAATTGCCGCACGAGTGCAAAAGGGCTCAGAGGAAACTTTATGGTTAAATTACAGTCGGTTTCTGCAGGTGAGGGCAAACATCATTATCGCACTATCTGGGTGTCTGATGTTCATCTGGGATCCAAAGGATGCCAGGCGGAAGCACTGGTGGAATTTCTAAATGCACATTCATGTGAATATCTTTATCTGGTTGGTGATATATTTGATCTATGGGCTTTGAAACGCAGTATCCACTGGCCTAAATCGCATAACGAAGTGATACGAACCCTGATCGATCTGATCAGGGCGGGCACAAAGGTCATTTATATTCCAGGCAATCATGATGCCCGCTTTCGTGATCAGACCGGTTTGGAATTCAACGGTATTATCGTCAAACGACAGGCTTTGCATGTAACCGCGGATGGGCGCTATTTTCTCGTATTGCACGGCGATGAGTTTGACAGCGTGGTACAATATTCTCAATTGGTCGCCATGTTTGGCGGTAAAATGTACGAATTGCTGCTGCAATTCAATCAGCCTGTTAATGAAATTCGCAGCGTGATGGGTTTCCCTTACTGGTCATTGTCAAAATTTGTCAAAAGCAAGGTTAAAAATGCCGTTAGCTTTATCAGCGATTATGAAAAAGCCGTCGCCCGAGAAGCGTCACGTTACGATATCGATGGGGTCATATGCGGGCATATCCATCAAGCGGAAATATCTTCCATTCATGGATTGCAATACTGCAATTGTGGCGATTGGGTTGAAAGCTGTACTGCGCTGGCAGAAGATCAGAAAGGCCAAATTAAATTAATTTACTGGCATGAAGAACAACGGCGGCGGTTTGAATCGACTCAAGATAGTACGAATACGCATGCGGCCTGATTGCGGAAAAATTCTTGGGAGAGATGGTTGCGCAATCACCTGATGTCCATGGAAGCGGATCGCGGTATTGTATTAATCCGGGCTGCGGTCGGCCTGGTGTTTTTACCTGAAGGCATGTTAAAACTCTTCAAGTCGGAATGGCTGGGCGCTGACAGGTTTGCCGCTATCGGTATTCCTTTCCCCGACCTTATGGGTCCGTTTGTCGGATTGGTTGAAATCATCTGTGGGGCGCTGATATTATTAGGGTTGTTGACGCGTTATGCTGCTTTCCCATTGATCATCGTTATGCTTGTCGCAATTCTATCCACCAAAATCCCGATACTTGTGGCGTCCCCAGAGGATCCGCAGTGGTGGATTTTCAGTGTGGAAAAAGGCAAATGCTGCGGCTTGTGGAAGGCGGAACACGCCTGGCGTACGGATTTTTCCATGCTGATGAGTACTTTGTTTCTACTCATCGCTGGTGGTGGTGAATGGTCCATTGACCGGCTTTTGACCCAGCGCCAAAAGCACGAAGCGGATTTATAATAGTAATTTGCAGACTGGTATACAAATTCACCCTCGTTAGATAACCTCTAATTAAGTCGTGAACTCGGTTCTTGTGTCTCTTATGCCCAGCTTCATCGTTAAAAATTTTCGCAATAGCCCTGCTAACCCGTGCAATTTTTGCCTCGAATCTGAAACATCTAGTTCGTCCAGACTTGATCAGAGCTTCCTTGGAAGCATATTCCATAGCAAGCGTCTGTTTGGCGGAAAGACTTGTGCTACTAAACTGAACTATGTTTGGACAGCACATTCTTTACTGCGATAATATCAAGCTGGCACAAGAAATGCTCAGGGTAAACTGTTGTTTTTTTGAATCATGTCACAGTTTGCTTCAACGCAACGATGCTTATGATGTCGTACCCGGTTGTGTCTCTATTATTTATCATCTGTATGACGGAAAATAGAAAACTGAAGCTATTGTAGGGAGGAGCCTTTAATGAGGCGTATTTTTACTGGATGTTTTGACCATCATATAATTTTCATAGTCATTTTGGGTTTGTCAGGGCTTTATTTTGGATCTTCCAGGGTCTGGGCAGGAGAATTTCTTCCAACCGATCAGCCGGTGCCCGGTGGTATCGCCCATGTTCGCCTCCCGATCATTGATACGCAAACCGATGTTAAGGTGGTGCGTGCTTATTTCAATGAGCGTCGCCTTTTGGTTACGCCGACTTCTCAGGGCATTGTGGCTTTGGTGGGTATCCCCTTGTCGATCAAGCCAGGAGAATACCAGGTGGAAGTCAGAGCGCCGATCAAGTCACGGGCATCGTTCCATATCCGCGACAAGCAATATCCGGAACAGCGCTTGCAGGTCGAAAAGAAGATGGTAAATCCGGATGCGCAGGCTCTTGAGCGTATTCGAAAGGAATCCAGACATTTGAGAGGAGTTCGCAGACAATGGAGGTCCTCGGATGATCCATCACCGTACGCAATGCGCATGCCACTTGAAGGCATCATAAGCAGTGAGTTTGGATTGCGCAGATTTTTCAACGATCAGCCTCGCAATCCCCATAGCGGACTCGATATTGCCGCAGCAGCGGGGACACCTGTAAAAGCAGCGGCGAGTGGAACCATCGTTGATGCTGGCGAATACTACTTCAGTGGTCATACTATCTATGTAGACCATGGTGATGGCGTACTGACGCAATATTGCCATTTGCAGGAAATACTCGTGGACCCGGGTCAAAACGTCAAACAAGGTGAAATAATCGGCAAGGTCGGTTCTTCCGGTCGTGTTACAGGCCCTCATTTGCATTGGGGACTCGTACTCAATGGCACCATGGTTGATCCTCGATTATGGGTCGACCATAAGCAATAATTTTCATAAAATCATGCGCGCAAGCAAGCATTCTAGTCTTAGGGAAACTCTGACTCAATTCATGAGCTCGGTACTTGGGTCCCTTATGCCCGGTTTCTTCATTGTAAATCTTCGCAATAGCCTGCTATTACGGTCGATAAGCGCCTCGAATCTGAACATAAGTAATTTCATCCAGATTAATTAGAGGTGCCTTGGCAGGCTGTTGAAATTCGCTGAGTCGAGCCAGATACAAGGCAAAATCGAGCGAAAAAGCGGAGTTTACACCTGTAAATGAGCATTTTTAGCTTGATTTTAACGCCGTAGATGGCCGAGTCAGTAGAAAAGCAACAACCTGTTAGCCTTTGAACAATTCAACGACCGTACTGAGGTCTTTTTTGTTGATGATGAAAACGATGACGTGATCGTATTTTCTGATAATTGTGGATTTGTCCATGTAGGTTTGATGATCGCGAATTACGGCTCCGATGATGGTACTTGAAGGCAATCGGTTTTCTTCAATTCGCTTGATGCTTTGTCCGATGACCCAGGATGATGGTGAAACCTCTACCTCTATGGCTTCGGAAACTCCAAAATGCAGTGAGTGAACAGTGATGACATCCCGTCCTCGTACACGGGCAAGGACATCACTGATAGTCGCCTGCTGCGGGGAGATGGCTATATCAATCGGGCTCCCTTTAATTAATTCGACATAGGCGGGACGGTTGATCAAAGCCATTACTTTGGATGCGCCCAGGCGTTTGGCCAGCATGGCGGACAGGATGTTGACTTCCTCATCATTGGTGATGGCGCAGAAAATATCCATTTTTTCAATCTGCTCTTCTACGAGTACAGATCGTTCTGTCGCGTCACCGTAGATGATCAGAGCTTGAGGTCCCAGTACTTCCGCAATGGTTCGACTGCGTGCCAGATTTGATTCCACAACCTTGACTTGAAGTGAGGTTTTCAAACTCTGCGCAAGGCGCAGGCCGAGTCTTCCACCACCCGCCAGCATGATTCTTTTGGCTGATATGTTTTGCGGACGCATTTCATTCAGCACTTGTCTGAGGTTTTTTTTCTCAGTTAAAAGGAAAATTTCATCCCCTTCATCAATCACCGTTTTTCCTTCCGGAATGATGGGGCGACCTCTCCGATAAATAGCCGCCACGCGCACATCTCCGCCTCGAACATGCTGTTTTAATTCGCTCAGAGGTTGGCCGATCAGTGCGCCACCATAACGGGCTTTAACTGCCACAAGGCGCAGATTGGAAGCACTGAGTTTCAGAACCTGAAGGGCTCCAGGATGAATAATTAACTGGCGAATGTGATCGGTGACCAGTTGCTCAGGACTAATCAGGTGATTGATCGGCATCGCTTCGTCACGGAAAAGATCCGGGTAATTGTGATAAGCGGCAGCCCTGACTCTGGCAATGCGCTCCGGGGTGTGAAAAAGGCTGTACGCTACCTGGCACGCTACGATGTTGGTTTCATCGGAATCGGTGACGGCAATGAGGATATCGGCAGCCGAGACCCCTGCCCGTGCCAGTACATCCGGATGAGATGCATGCCCTGCTACAGGTTGAATGTCGTATTGTGCTTCAATCTGTTGCAGCAGTTGGGCATCTCGGTCCACCACTGTGACATTATAATTTTCTTTTGCCAGATGGCTGGCGACAGTTGAACCTACCTGCCCCGCTCCAAGTACCACAATATTCATCGTTAATACCTTAAAAATGCTGTCATCAAAACAAAAGTTAAATTAAAAGTATACCAAGGAAAGGAACTATTCTGGATATGCACCCTATGATGTTCATTGACAATGCAGTAAAATGGACTAGAGTGAAATACTAAACGGTTAATTTATGGTATAGTTAAAGTGATCAAATGTATTTTGAATTACGATTTCATCTTAATAAGGGTAACCAAAATTGTAATCAGGAGGAATTAACATGTTA
>DEIQ01000113.1:0-7362 GCA_002352565.1 Proteobacteria bacterium UBA2770
AGCATTCAACGATTTCATCAGATTCCTCCCGGCCAGCCGATGGCGGTGGCTGGCGCATCAATATAGCGTTTTAGTTCAGCATCAAGCTTCATGATGGAAAGGGATAATCCGGCCATATCCTGAGCGGAGCAAAAATTTCCCATGAAAGGACGATGCACGATTATCCCAAGATCATTCAGGCAAGTGAAGACTTTCCTGTTTATGATCGCCAGTTCCTGCATGGTCATCGAGCCAAGGTCGTTGACCAGTGTAACCACTTCGTCGCCACGGCTGAGATGCAACTCGTCGACAATATGCTTCACGAGCAGACAGGCAATCGCATCAGCCGAAGTTTTCTTCTCGCGCCGAACCCCCATTTCCCCATGGATGCCGACGCCGATTTCCATTTCTCCATGCTTGATGTCAAAAAATGGTCTGGTTTCTCCCGGCAGAGAGCCCGGCCCGAAAGCCACACCTATGGAGCGCACCGCTTCATTGGCTTTCCTGGCTATTTCCGCCAGAATGGACAGACTAGCTCCGGTTTCCGCGGCTGCGCCAACTGCTTTGACGACTAGAACTGCTCCGGCAATTCCGCGCCGATCCGCTGCGCGGTCGGCTGGTGCGCTGGCAATATCATCGGTGATATTGACCGATTCCACGGATATTCCGAGATCAGTAGCCAATTCGCTGGCGACATCGAAGTTCATGATGTCGCCGGCGTAATTGATGCGCAGATGCAAAACGCCTTTACCGGTATCTGCTTTTTCGGTGGCGGCCAGGACAATGTCGGGTGAGGGCGCGGCAAAAAGATGACCGGCGGCGCAGGCTGACGCCATGCCCTGACCGACATAGTGGGTAAACATGGGTTCATGACCGCTGCCTCCGCCCACGACAATCCCGACTCTGCCGACTGGCAATTCGGTTCTGTGAATGACGGTAGTTTGCTTCAGTTTGCGCAACCGACCTTTGGAGGCGCAAACCACTCCTTCCAGAACCTCATCGACGAGGTTATCAATATCATTGTAAACTTTTTCACGCATAAATAGTTATCCTGACCTTATGGAGCTTTTGAACAAGTCATAAACCTGGTGCCTGCGGTGAGCGAAGTCGAACCCGCTTGCGTCCCTTATGCCCAGCTTCGTTGTTGACAATCTTCGCAATAGCCCTGTTATCCCGTGCGATTGTCGCCTCGAATCTGAACATAATGAACTGCACCTGAGTTTCGCCCAGACTTATTCAGAGGTTCCTTAAGAATGGCGGACCCTGTCTGTCAAAAATCGGCGCGTCCTGCCGCATCTGCGGCAAGCAACGCTGCCAGTACTGCTTCAGGATCCACGGGAACGGATTCATTATGAATGGTTTCTTCGGGAATGCAGGCGGCTTGCGCGGCTTTGAAAAGTTCGCTGCGTTCGACCTGATCGAGATTCAGATCCGCCAGGGTGGTAGGCAGGCCGACTTTACGGTAAAAAGCATACATGGTTTGGATGATAGCATCATCTTTTCCGGTCAGAAAAAGCGAGGCCAGGGTACTGAAAGCGACTTTTTCTCCGTGATAAAAGGAATGGCTGGGTTTGAGGATGGTCAATCCGTCATGGATGGCGTGGGCTGAAGCCAAACCGCCGTTTTCAAACCCTGCGCCGCTGAGAAAAATGTTGGCTTCGATCACATGTTCCAATGCTGGTGTCACCACTTTTTGCTCGCAGGCAAATTTGGCGAGTTCACCGTAAGTCAAAACCGTGTCGTAACATAACCTGGCCAGCGCCAGGCCCGACAGCGTTGCCGGGTATCCGGCGCGATTGGGGGCGTTTTTCCGGGCGCAGGATTCGGCTTCAAACCAGGTCGAGAGCGCATCTCCCATTCCGGAGATCAGAAAACGCACCGGCGCTTCGGCGATGACATTGGAATCCACCAGAACGACATCGGGATTCTGGTTGAAATATTCATAACGAAGAAAAATGCCTTCCCCAGTATAGACCACCGCCGAAGATGAACAAGGCGCATCGGTTGAAGCCAGTGTGGGTATGATCATGCATCTGGCGCCCAGATGGTTGGCTGCAATTTTAGCTGTATCCAGCGTTTTTCCGCCTCCAGCGCCGATTATGACATCACAGCCCTCGGCCTCATGTACCACGCGCTCAATTTCCAGGTCGCAACATTCTCCACCGAAAATCGATTTTTGGGTGTTTGCATCCTCACTGGCGCGTTCTATCAGAGACTGCCCCATCATCTGATCGACAAAAGAATCTACCAGCAGATAAGCGCGTGAGCCCAGCCTGCTGATTTCTTGCCCAAGCAGATCCAATGCATTTCGTCCCTGCATGTATTTGCCGGGAAATACCGCTGCGCGCATGACGTCTTCCCTGGAAAGCTTGTATTAGACCTGAAATTGTAATTATTATCAGTGCATTCTATTTTAGTCGATGTCTCCAGGATTGACAACAATAATACTTTAAATGTTCATAATACGTATACGAAAAATGTCAATTGGCTTTATTATAATAATTAGGCATAATGCTTTAAAGATAATCATTAAAAATATCTGGGGCGGGCATGGCAAGAAATACGAAAATGGCCGGTTTTAGGCAATGGCGTGCACTGCGCACGTTGTTGTGGTTGACGAGCGGATTAACCTTATTACTCTCGTTGTTGACTTACAATTACAACGATCCAACTTTTTTTCATGCTTCATCGGCCCCGGTTCTCAATAAAGCGGGAAGTCCGGGCGCCTGGATGGCGGAAGCCATGTTGTTGGCGCTGGGTTATGTCTCCTTTATCATCCCCGCCTTGCTGTTATCTGTAGCGTGGCTGGAATGGACGGAGTCCTCTGTTTCCCGCTTGCGCAGAAAAAATCAGTATGATCATTATGTATGGTTGATCGCCATTGTGATGATGGCCGGCTGGTTTCATCTCGAATTCACGCCCCCCGGGGATGCTTTGCCCGGGCCGGGCGCCGGAGGCATCGTAGGTTTTCAGACCGCCGCTGTGGCTCATTTCTGGGCAGGTAGATATGATCAGGGCGTCATGCTTGTTCTGTTTGGTGTGAGCTTGATCGGTGCCTTTTCTTACCAGGCATGGTCCAGGAATGTATTGCCTGCGCTGGTTTATCACTCGCCGGCGCGTTTTTTTCTCCCCAAGGAAAAGCTGGTCGCCGTTATGTTGTTGTTACAGCCCGAGAATGTTAAGCGCGCACGCTCCCAGGCCTTGCCATCTGGTGTCATGAACTGGCGTCCTGCACCCCCGCCGGAGCCATGGCGGTTCAACCACGATACATGGAAAGCAGAATCCGAACTGATCGCTTCCAGCGCTATGGTTCGCGAACAAGCGGTTGATCCGGATATGCCGTGTCCCATGATTACCGATGATGCACTTCCTCAGGAAGTGTTACGCATCAAAGAAACGTTTATCAATCAGAAGCTTGAGGTTAAAGTGTCCGCTGTGGCTTCAGGCCCCCTCGTGCACAGGGTTTCGATGATGATTGCAGCTTCGGAAGTGGGTTCTCGTCAATCCGGGGATTTGAAATCAACCATTGAACAGATCAATGCTGTCGGCAGCATATATCATGTTCAATTGCCCTATGAACAAGGCTGTATGACATTGGATGTTCCGCGTGACAAACTGGCTCCGGCGCATTTTAATGGGCTGATCAAACAAATGCAGACCATGCAGGTACCGTTTCATTTGCCCATTATGCCCGGGTGTGATGTGAGTGGACAGGCGTTTTGCCTTGATCTGACACAGGGCGGACATGGGATGGTTTATGGATCGAACGAGCCGGGCTTGCGGCGCGTGCTTCACGCTTCTCTATTGAGCATGCTGCTCCATCAAAGACCCGCGCAATGCGGGTTGATGCTTCTGCAACCAGAGAGCCAGATATTCGACGATTATGAGGGCTTGCCGCACTTGATGGCTCCGCCGGTTAATGATGCAGGGTGTGCCATGGATGCTTTGCGTGATATGCTCAATATCGTAGAGCAGCGTTTACAAGCTTTGAGCGAATGCAATGCGACCAATTTTCTGGATTATAACCAGAGTGTGAAGAACCGGGTGAAATGTGAAGATTCACCCAACGCCACGCAGCAGGATTCAACGTTGCAACCATGGGCGCGCATCATAATAATGATCCATCATCTGGATTTGTTGGAAGCATACGATTCTGAATCTGCTCAGGTTTATCTTGGGCAATTGGCAGAGTATGGCCCGAAAACAGGATTGCATCTGTTCGTGACTTCGATGAAAATCAAGGATCCGTTCCAATCTTCGAAACTGCAGGAATACACCGGTTTCAAATTCGTTTTGCCATGCGAACAGAGCGTTTCTAATGAAGGTTTATCCACAGCCATGAATGAATCCGGGTTGCTGCCTGATCACGACGTGCTTTTCTTTGGACGTGATATGAAACAGCCTGAACGTTTGCATACTGCTTGTGTTACGAAAGAGCAGATCGAGTGGGTGAATAGGCAATGGCGATTTATCAGTCCTGGAAAAGCGCATAGAACGCCCAGAACTGATGCTGAAAATCCTGAAAAATCAAAACGGATATTGGTTTAACATTGAGGAAGCTCTGAACCATTCATGAACTCGTATCCTGGATCCCCTATGCGCAGTTTCTTCGTTGACAATCTTCGCGATAGTCTGCTATTACGGTCGATAAGCGCTTCGAATCTGAACAGCAGGAACCACACCTGCCTCCGTTCAGAATTAATCAGAAGTTCCTTGAAAATCGCTTGTGACAGGATGGCAAATATTGCTATGGGTCTGCGGCGGGGGCTTTTGTGCCTTTTATTTTTACCCTGCCTGGTTTCGGCGAAGAGTGTGGAGCAGTTTATGGAATACTTTGATGCTCTGCACAGCATCAGAGGCCAGTTCATTCAGGTGACCGGGAATACTCAAAGCTCCGACCGGCAAATCTCTTCAGGCACGTGGGTATTATCAGGCGATGGCAGATTTCTCTGGACTTATGTCAGCCCGATCGAACAACGTATCATCTGTGATGGACGCCTGCTCTGGATCTACGATCCTGATCTTGAGCAGGCGACGCTTCGTTCGGCAGAACAGGCTTTATTGGCGACACCGCTTGAGTTGCTACGGAATCCCCGAAAACTGGAAGCCAATTTCAATCTCCGCGGCAGTATCGGGGAAAACGGAATTGACTGGGTTGAACTATCCCCGATACAGCAGGAGGTGGACTTCGAGCGTATCCGGGTTGGATTCCATGACGGTGAACTGTCACATCTTGAATTGTATGATACCTTCGGTCAACGCACCATGATCCAGTTTAAAAACATCGAAAAAAACGTGAAGGTTATGGATTCCTGGTTCCATTTTGTAGCGCCGGATGGTGTGGATGTAGTCAGTGAAACAGTGCAATAATAACTGTGGTTTGCGTTATCAGACCATCTACATTCTGTTTGGATGTCTGGCTTTGCTGGTTGTGACCGCAGCGGGCTTGGCTCCAGTGTCAGGCGGATCAGTTCATCATGCGGATAAATTGATGCATGTCACTATTTTTATGTTGCTGGCGCTCTGGTTTACTTGCCTGCTTCCCAAACGCTACTGGATCATTTTTGGAAGCATGGTGGTGTATGGGCTATTGTTGGAATGGCTGCAAGGACTCACTTCGTATCGACATGCCGATGGCTATGATCTGGTGGCTGATGCGGTCGGTGCGGCAGCAGGAACGATGATCGGGGCCAGGCGGGGCCATGGTATGCTTGTAGCGCTGGAAGCGAGGCTGACCCCGAATTGAATGATGTATCCGGCAGTCAGGGCCCATTGGCAAATCGCATTCGGCCGCTGCGGCTGGAGGAAATAGTTGGTCAGCAACGCTGGTTGGGTTCCGGGGCAGTGCTGGCGGAAGCCCTGCGCCACGGGCATCGGCATTCCATGGTGTTCTGGGGTCCTCCCGGCTCAGGCAAAACAACAATGGCTCGGATTCTTCCGCGTTATTGGAGAACTGAGTGGGTAGCACTCTCTGCCGTTAGTGCGGGGGTCAAGGATATTCGTTCCGCGGCTGCACGGGCTGGAAAGCTGCGCTATGAGTCCAGTAAGGAAACGCTGCTTTTTGTCGATGAGGTCCATCGTTTTTCCAAAACCCAGCAGGATGTTCTGTTGCCCTATATCGAAAATGGCACCTTGTTGTTCGTGGGCGCGACTACGGAAAATCCATCGTTTTCGCTAACGAGTGCGTTATTGTCGCGCCTGCGCGTCTATACCCTCGAACCGTTGACCGAGGCAGAACTGGCATTGGTGGCGGAGCGAGCATGCACGCATGCTGAAGGGGTCCACATTCGCTTGACACCTGATGGGCTGAATGCGCTGGTTGCGGATGCTGATGGCGATGCCAGGCGTTTGCTCAATGGGCTGGAAGCCTGCGCGGAAATGGCGCAAGATACAGGCACTATAACCGTTGACAGGCAAGCCGTGGAACGGGCGCTAGCAATGCGTATGCGCAGGTTCGATAACAAGGGCGATGGTTTTTACGAACAAATCTCGGCGCTGCATAAATCCATTAGAGGCTCGGATCCGGACGCGGCGCTTTACTGGTTGTCGCGAATGCTGGATGGTGGCGCTGATCCTGAATACATGGCGCGCAGACTGACACGCATGGCGAGCGAAGATATCGGTAATGCGGATCTGAATGCGTTGCAGATTGCGTTGAATGCCTGGCAGGTTTATCAACGCATGGGCTCCCCGGAAGGAGAGCTGGCATTGGCGCAGGCCGCAGTATATCTGGCTGTAGCCCCGAAAAGCAACGCGGTTTATCAAGCCTTGACCGAGGCGCAATCCGATGTGCGGCAAACAGCTTCGTACCCTGTCCCGATGCATCTTCGCAATGCACCTACGACCATGATGAAAAAGATGGGTTATGGGCGCAACTACCGCTATGATCATGATGAGCGTGATGCGCTGGCGCTTGGACAACGGTACTTCCCCGATGAAATGCCGGATCGTCAATATTATAGGCCGAAGGAACGTGGGCTGGAATCACGTATTGCTCAGCGATTGACGCAATTGCGTTCTGGCAGGAAACATAGACAATGAGGCTAAGGAACCTCTGAACAAGTCTGGACGAAGCTCAGGTGCGATTTATTATGTTTAGATCCGAGGCGACCATTGCACACAATAGCAGGGCTATGGCGAAGATTGTCAACCATGAAGCTGGGTATAAGGGACGCGAGCGGGTTCGACTTCGCTCACCGCAGGCNNTGACTTGTTCAGAGGTTCCCTAAGTCCTGTGGGGCCTGGCATGTTATGATGCCGACTTGAGATCTATGACACCAGGAGGTAAGGCGATATGCTGGATCCGAAATTATTGCGCCATTCAGCCCAAGCGATCGCTGATGTACTACAAACCAGAGCTTATGCGCTTGACGTCGTTCATTT
>DEIQ01000113.1:7471-22360 GCA_002352565.1 Proteobacteria bacterium UBA2770
GATATGCGGGCGCAGATTGACAAACTGGAGAATGATTTTTCCCTGGTCCAGAATCAGCTTGCCAACCTGGTGCTCGAGATTCCCAATCTACCGCTTCCCTCGGTTCCAGTGGGTAGTCACGCAAGGGATAATATGGAAATCCGGCGGGTTGGAGACCCGAAAACCTTCGCTTTTGAACCTCTGGATCATGTGGATTTGGGTTCGATCGGTCGGGCGATGGATTTTGACGCAGCGAGCCGTATCTCGGGCGCCCGGTTCGTCGTGCTCAAGGGGGTTCTGGCAAAGCTTCATCGATCTCTGGCTCAGATGATGCTCGACATGCATACCACCCAGCATGGATACACTGAAGTTTACGTTCCATATGTCGTGAGTGAGCGTGCGCTGGTTGGAACTGGGCAATTACCGAAATTTATCGATGATTTATTTGCGCTTGAAGGAGATCGTCCCGCTTATTTGTTGCCAACGGCGGAGGTGCCTGTCAGTAATCTGGTTCAGGATCAGATCATTCCAGATGAACAGATGCCACTGCGCTACGTGTGCCACAGCCCCTGTTTCCGTGCCGAAGCCGGCGCTCATGGCAGGGATACCCGGGGCATGATCCGTCAGCATCAGTTTGACAAGGTTGAAATGGTGCAGATGACACGCCCGGAGGATTCATCATCAGCGCTTGAGCAGTTGACTTCCCACGCGGAAGCTGTGCTCAAAGCTCTGGAACTGCCTTATCGGGTCATGCTTTTATGTACGGGTGATATGGGGTTTCAATCGGCCCAGACTTATGATCTTGAAGTCTGGCTCCCGTCACAGAATACCTATCGGGAAATTTCCTCGTGCAGTAATACGACTGATTTTCAGGCGCGTCGCTTATCGGCACGCTGGCGCAATCCGAAAAGCGGCAAGCCGGAACTGCTGCATTTGTTGAATGGGTCGGGGGTCGCAGTGGGGCGTGCGCTGGTGGCGGTATTGGAAAACCATCAGCAGGCGGATGGCTCAATCGCTATTCCCGTTGCGCTTCGTCCTTATATGGGCGGTATGGATCAAATCAGGTTTGATCAGAACCCGGCGCAGCCATCGAATCAGGATGAATCCCAGGCTTGACAAATGCTTCTATTAAAAGTTCAGGATTTGTGCGCCGAGCGCAACGACAGGCGCATTTTTGGCCCATTGTCTTTTGATCTGGAGGCAGCCATGGGCATGTGGCTGCAAGGTCCCAATGGCTCCGGGAAAAGTACACTGTTGCGCATGTTGTGCGGTCTATTTCCATCCCGATCGGGGCGAATCGAAAGAATGGATGGCCTGCTTGACCCCGATTCCCTTTCGCCGAATCTGATCTATATCGGACATCGGCTGGCGTTGAAAGAACCCCTTACCACAGAAGAAAACCTGGCTTTCCTTGTCGGATTTCTGAGCAAACAAAAAATGGATCAGGGTCGCTTGCACCACGCGCTGAAAGCTGCCCAGTTGGAAAACAAGCGTCATTGTATTGTGCGTATGCTTTCGGCCGGAGAACGCCAGAGGCTGGCGCTGTCGCTTTTGATGTGTGTCGATGCGCGGCTGTGGTTGCTGGATGAGCCTTATACCGCCCTGGATGCGCAGGGAAGACACTGGTTGTCGGCTCTGATATCCGCTCATATTGATCAAGGCAACAGTGTGATTATCAGTTCTCATCAGGATGGGGTAGGGCTTGAGAACATGCGTTTCCAGTATCTAAGGCTCGAGCCACCGGAAATGCCATGCGCCTGATGTTTCATTGTACCGCTCTGTTGAAGCGGGATTTTCTGCTGGTTTACCGAAGTCGAGGGGATGTGTTCCACGCGCTCGGTTTTTATATTTTTATCGCCAGCCTTTTTCCGTTGGCGATTGGTCCGGATCCGGAATTGCTGAAACGTTTTGCCCCTGCGGTGGTATGGATTGGGATGATTATGGCCAGTCTGTTGCCTTTGTCCAGTGTTTTTGACGCGGACTATCAGGACGGAACCCTGGATCTGATGCGTCTGCACGAGGCGCCTTTGGCGCTATTGATCCTCGTGCGCTGGCTGGCTTATTTTATCGGGATTCAAATCCCTCTGCTGCTGGTTTCCCCATGGGTTGCCTTGGCTTATGGTTATTCAGTGACCTTGGTGGCGCCGATGATGCTGTTATTATTACCGGGTACGGCGATTATGACGCTGATCGGTCTGGTGGGTTCGGCCATCACGGTCGGAACGCGCCAGGGGAGTGCTTTGCTTGCTCTGGTGGTATTGCCGCTTTACGTTCCTGTTCTCATTTTCGGCGCCTCGGGTCTTCAGGCGCTCGCAGCGTTGGAATCGGCTGCCGCGCAATTACAGTTTCTGCTATCCATGGGGCTGCTGGCATTGGTAATAGCGCCAACAGCGGCGGCCGCGGCATTAAAAATCCAGTTGGAATGAGAAGCGAACGAACATCAGCGGGCCAAGCATATTTCGTAGGAAGGTGTATAAATAATCTGAAAATCTGAAAAGCCCGCTTCCTGACACCATTGCTGGTAGTCATTCAGGCGATAGCTTTTCCCTGCGCTGGTATACATGAGCATGGTTACGGCGAATGCTGCCGATACCTCGGGGTGTGCGCCGCTTTGATCGAGAAACATATCCTTAACCGCCAGCATTGCGCCCGGTTTCAAAGCATTGCGTAAGCGTTTCAACAAATGCCGGTTTTCTTCTTCGGATAAGCCATGCACGATATTGGACATGAAGATGCCATCCCATGACCCGCCCAGATCATCGACAAGGAAATCACCATTGATATAGGAAAGCGTATTGCCATAACGTTCCCTGGCGAAGGCGACCACCAGTTCGATATCGAATAAAGTGAGATCAAAACCGCGATCCGCCAGTTCTTTGGCGTATCGACCATGACCGCCACCCAGATCAAGAATGCGCCCGCCCGCGGCCCAGTGGCGTTGGAGCCATTGAGCCGTCAAAAGACTCGATTCATCGCTTCTGTGGTAGAGCGTGTCAATGAAATTTCTGGCCTGTTCGGGAACTTCCCGGTTCACGCCGCCGTCGGTTTTTTGAGGCGTGCCCTGCTCATCTTTGACCGGATCGCCATCATCGAAGGTATCGCCCAGGCGCGACAGATCGGAGATCTGTCCCAGCCCTGCCTTGGGCCAGTCGGCCTGCTGTTCAATTTTGGTGGCCAGCGGGGTAAGCGCCAGAAGTTGGCCGTCTGTTTGCAAAAGTCCGCTATGAATGAGCATAGGTACTGTACATTCCAGCGCACGCTGGTTGGCGGAAAGATCCTCAATAGCGCAGGGCTTTTGCATCAGGCTGGAAAATAATCCCCGCTGCGCCCATGCAGCGATGATGGCATACAGGGTGGCGTTGCGCCACAAGTCATCAAAATCCGTTGGTGTCGATATTTTCATGTTGCTTTCCAGGTAGTGGTTTTGTCAATTTTTTGTCTCCGGGATCTGCCTCCGGGGAGGTCGGAAGAAACGGCATGGGGCATATAATCGGCGCTTGTACAGCATAACATTGAGACATTATAAAATTCTGGCATGTTTCCATGGCGCATGCTATTTTGATTGTTTTGGCTGGTCCGCGTTTTCTTGCCTTCATGACTTGTTCAGAGATTCCCTGGCAGGTTGTTGAAATTCGCTGAGTCGAGCCAGATACAAGGCAAAATCGAGCGAAAAAGCGGAGTTTATACCTGTAAATAAGCACTTTGAGCTTGATTTTAACGCCGTAGATGGCCGAGTCAGTGGAATTCAACCTGCTAGACTATGGATTGAATGGTGCGCGCCGCTCGCGTATGGTTTGCGATGATGTCGCCCAGATCCGCGTGAACGAGTTTACCATCCTCAACCACCCAACGCCCATTTACCATCACACGATCGGCACGATGGGCGCCGCATAAAACCAGTGCGGCGAGAGGATCGCCATACCCTGAGAATCGGGGTTCCTGATCGAGGCGGAAAAGGGCCAGATCCGCGCATTTCCCCGGGGCGATACAACCAATATCGTTGCGGTTCAGGCAGGCGGCTGAGCCTTCTGTCGCCCAGCGCAAAGCGTCAAGGTGGGTAATGGCACCGATGCCGTGCGCTGATCTCTGGGTTAAAAATGCCTGTCTTACTTCCTGCATCAAATTGGAAGCATCATTGGAAGCAGAACCATCAACGCCCAGACCTACCCGGCACCCGGCTTGTTCCAGTCTGGGCACCGGGCAACATCCCGATGCCAGCAGGGCATTGGAACTGGGGCAATGGGAAATGCCGATCCGTGCGCTCCCAAGACGGTTGATTTCATCATCGGTAAAATGAATGCCATGGGCGAGCCAGACATCGGATTTCAGCCATCCACTATCTTCCAGAAAACGCACAGGTCGACAACCATAGGTGGTTTGGCAGAAGACGACTTCATCGTTCGTTTCTGCGAGATGCGTATGCAAAGGGGCCTGGTATTGACGCGCCAGATGCGCGCTGGATTGCATGAGTTCCGTGGTGACCTCGAACGGAGAGCATGGCGCCACGGCGATCTGGATCATGGAGCCGTGCCCGATCTGATGGTAGCGTTTGATCAGGGCTTCGGTATGATCGAGAATATGTTGCATGGGTTCGACGATGGACTTGGGCGTAAGACCATCCTCACCGTCGTAAAAATCAATGGAGCCTCGCGTGAGAACGGCCCGCATGCCCAGCTCTGCGGCGGTTTCGGCTTCGATGTCGATCGCGTCCTGGAGCGTCGGGGTGAACAGGTAATGATGGTCCGCTGCGGTGGTGCAGCCCGAAAGGAGCAGCTCGGCCATAGCCAGGCGCGCGGCAGCGCGGATCATGTCGGATTCGAGATGCTGCCAGATCGGCAGCATCGTGCCAAGCCATGGGAACAGCGTTTTATTGAGGGCGGGAGGAAAGGCGCGCGTCAAAGTCTGGAAGAAATGATGATGGGTGTTGATCAGACCGGGAATAATGACATGATTGGACGCGTCAAAAACAGCGTCCACCGGCTCGCGGGGTTGTTGGCCCGAGGCGATTTTTTCAATAAGGCGACCTTCATGGATAA
Source organism: Proteobacteria bacterium UBA2770 (assembly GCA_002352565.1). Classification (GTDB taxonomy): domain Bacteria; phylum Pseudomonadota; class Gammaproteobacteria; order UBA2770; family UBA2770; genus UBA2770. The sequence continues at coordinate 12,487 of DEIQ01000113.1, forward strand.
CAATTCCGCCTTCAGCGTCATCCGCCAGGATAGCCAAAGGATTGCGCATCCATAAGCTCATGTTTGATTGTCCCGGCCTAAAATCATCACCTTTTGTTGACTCATGGGTGTTTTTTCGAAATTGGGTTATAGATAGCCAGAACAACCTTGTCGACTCAAGATTAACCTTCTTTTGCCGTTACGGCAATCAGAATCTTATGTCGCTTGCCTGATACGGCTGAAAAGCTATAGCAGGCAATCAAACCAGAACGACAGGATTTGCCGACATTTGCAATATTGCGCATGTTAAGATGTTTTACACGCAGATATAAAAACTCTAGAATTGAGTTAAATTCTCCATCAAAGTCAGGGTTCGTGATGCATCCAGGATGAGATATGGGCGACAGATTTGAAAGACTAAGTGAGAAACACATCGATTTTATCTCGCGTCAGCATATGTTTTTTGTTGGCACTGCGGGCTCTGAGGGGTTCGTGAACGTTTCACCGAAAGGAATGGATACCTTTAGAGTGTTAAATGATACGAACGTGGTCTGGTTGAATTTAACCGGGAGCGGTAATGAAACAGCAGCTCACGTACTAGAAAGTAAGCGCATGACGCTAATGTTTTGTTCGTTTGATAAACACCCCATAATTTTGAGATTGTATGGCAATGCTTCTGTAATCCATCCCCGAGACCAGAAGTGGGATGAACTCATTGGTCTTTTTCCGGAGTACCTGGGTTCTCGGCAAATCTTTGAACTCAATCTTGAGCTTGTACTCGCTTCTTGTGGTTATGGCGTTCCCTATTATGAACTGAAAGGCGAGCGACCAACGCTTGCTAAATGGGCGGATAGTAAAGGCATAGATGACATCAAAAAATATTGGGAAGAAAGAAACATGGAAAGTCTCAATAAAAAACCTACTGGAATCACAGGCGATGCATAACAAGCGCATGCAGTCGGACAAATATGGACGCTGACGCGGAGCGTTAACAGACCCTAGGATCACGTATGGAACTTCAACGCGGCTCGAACATGATTATAGCCCGGGCAGGGGAAGAGGCGAACCCTTTTGAGCTTGAAATTGAACCCAAGCCTCCCAACCCTGTTTCAAATCATCCGGTTGAACTGGATGCCAGCGCTTTTTTATTATCCAGCGCGGGAACAGTGCGTGGCGACGCGGATATGATTTTCTACGGACAAAAAACCACCGCTGAAGCTTCGATCGAATATCAGGAGCAATCTGGCGGAAAAAAATGTTTCAAACTCCAGCTTGATCGTATTCCCGCGGCGATAGATAAAGTGGTCTTTGTCTTGACGCTGCATGAGGCTTCTCAAAAAGGGCAGTCGTTTTCCTTGTATCAGCATGTGAAGATGATACTGCGTTCGGGCGCAGAGACCTTGTGTATGTTTGATCTCGAAGCCGCGGGCATGAAGGAAACAGCCCTGATTCTGGCGGAAGTTTATCGCCGCGGCGAGGACTGGAAAATCAGGGCTATCGGTCAGGGGTATTACGAGGGCCTGGCTCCTTTGGCGCAGTCCATGGGGGTGGATATAGCCGATAATCCGGCTGCCAAGTCACCCCCCGCAGAGAAAGCCGGGCCTCGCTCCAGCCCGACACGGACTCCATCCAGCGCGCCTGTGCGCCTGGAGAAAATCTCTCTGCAGAAAAAAGGCCAGAGTATTTCACTGGAGAAGAAAGGTTCCGGTTATGGCGAGATCAGGATCAATCTCAACTGGAACCAGCAGAGTGCTGGGCCCCAGCAATCCGGTTTGTTATCCAGACTGAGGGGCCAAGCAACTTCCGGCGCGATTGATCTTGACCTGGCATGTTTGTGGGAGCTTAAGGATGGTTCCAAAGGCATCGTTCAGGCCCTGGGAGAAGCGTGGGGGTCATTGACTGCTCCTCCCTATATCCAGCTCATGGGCGATGATCGCACCGGTTCCGCGCAGAGCGGGGAGATCATCCGCATCAATGGAGATATGTTTGACCATATCCGCCGCATTCTTGTGTTTGCCTTTATCTACGAAGGGGTTCCCAACTGGCAGGCTACCGATGGAGTGGCAAGCATCGAAGCGCCCGGGCAGCCGGAACTCGAAGTTCGGCTTGATAGTCCGGCGCACAATGATACCCATTGCGCCATTGCCATGATTGACAATGCCGGCGGTGCATTTAAGGTTACCCGACAGTGTGAATACTATTCCGGGCATCCCCAGTTGGATCAGGCCTATCAATGGGGCTTGCGTTGGAAAAAGGGAAGAAAATAAAACATTTTCAATCGCTGGTTCTGAGGAACCTGAAACCTGTTCATGTAAAAAAGCAAACATCAAAGGAGAATAAGAGATGGCGTTGACCTTAAACAAAGGTGGTAATTTGTCCTTGAGCAAGGAAGATCCTTCACTTAAAAATGTTCATATCGGGCTCGGATGGGATGTGCGGGCAACTTCTGGCACGGATTTCGATCTTGATGCCAGTGCTTTTCTGTTAACGAAGGAAGCTAAAGTCCGAACTGATGGTGATTTCATCTTTTATAATCAGTTGAAATCACCCGACGGCAGCGTAGAGCATGCGGGAGACAATCGTACGGGCGAGGGAGAAGGCGATGATGAAATCATCAAGGTTTACCTCGAAAAAGTGCCTGCAGATATCGACAAGATTGCTTTTTCAGTGACGATTCATGACGCTGAAAAAAACGGGCAGAACTTTGGCATGGTGACCAATGCCTTTATTCGCGTCGTTAATGAAGACAGTAGTAAAGAAATTGTGCGTTTTGATCTTCAGGAAGATTTGAGTACGGAAACCGCCGCTGTTTTTGGCGAAATTTATCGCCATGGCAATGAGTGGAAGTTCCGCGCGGTCGGTCAGGGATTCGTCGGTGGGCTCGGACCCATGGCAAAAAACTATGGGGTCAATATATAATTTGGTGATGTGGGATGTGACGGCCAGACCATAGGGTTCGCTATCACCATCCGATCGCCTGGAATGAATTGTGTCAGTTTTGCTGGATAACATTAAGGAGTCAAAGATGGCGATTGTACTGTCTAAAGGTGGAAATGTTTCCTTGACCAAGGAAGCACCTTCGATGAAAAAGGTTTTGACCGGTCTGGGCTGGGATGCCCGCGCTACGGACGGGAAGTCATTTGATCTCGACGCGAGCGCTTTTCTTGTCGGAGCAAACGGCAAGGTACGCTCGGATGGCGACATGATTTTTTACAATAATTTGAAATCCGTCGATGGTTCGGTGGTACATCTGGGCGATAACCTTACCGGCGAAGGTGAAGGGGATGATGAGCGGGTTCGTGTTAGTCTCGATAAGGTTCCTCAGGATGTGCAAAAAATAGCCTTTGCAGTGACCATTCATGAGGCGGATACACGTAAGCAAAGCTTCGGCATGGTTTCAAATGCGTTCATTCGTATTGTGGATGAAGATAGCAGCAAGGAAATTGCGCGTTACGACCTTTCCGAAGATATGAGCACGGAAACCGCCATGATATTTGCTGAATTATACCGCCACAACGGCGAATGGAAGTTCAAGGCGATCGGTCAGGGGTTTGTCGGCGGGCTCGGACCCATGGCAAAAAACTATGGCGTGAATGTCGGTTAATTCACGCGGACTTCGTAGGCGCGACGGGTTTCTCCGTACGATTTGCTCATCATCCCGTTCAGGACGATGTGGTTATTAGCCTGGCATGTCAGCATACCGAATGATGTTTTATTCAGTCGGAAGTTTTTCGTGCTTCCATCTCGTAGCGGATCAGTTCAAGATCTTGCACCGGCCCGCTCGGTTGTAACGGTTTATGAGCCATCTACGGGATGGTTCTGTTGCAATGCTTATTAAGGAGCTTGTGAACCTGGCGGGCGCTGATCTGCCAACCTGGAGGCGCATCATTGTGTTGCCAAACAGGTTAAAACAGATGCTTTACCTTTAATCGCAGTTGTTTTTGTTACCCAACAAGGAGCCTTTGGAATGGTGGAAACTTTGATCATGTCTGTGTCGTGGTGTGAGCTGGCATGAAAAATTTTTATCTCGCATTTATCGTTACCATCGTCGGATTGTCTCTGGCGTTTATTTATGGATTGTATGAGGGTCCAGGCATCAGCCTGAATCTTGCCTTTGAGGCTTTGTTTATCGCAACAGTTCTGGCAGCGCTTGAAATATCACTTTCTTTTGATAATGCCGTGGTCAATGCAAGCGTACTGAAGGGAATGGATCCTGTCTGGCAAAGGCGCTTTTTGACGTGGGGTATTTTGGTCGCGGTGTTTGGCATGCGTTTGTTATTCCCCATACTCATTGTGTCGATTTCCGCACGGGTGGGGGTCGTTGAAGTCGTGAATATGGCGCTTAACAAGCCCGATGACTATGCGCATTATCTTGAAGCAGCCCATATCCAGATTGCCGCATTCGGCGGAATGTTCCTGTTGCTGGTGTTTCTGACTTTCATGCTCGATGAGGGAAAGGACATTCACTGGATTCGTACCTTGGAAATATGGCTCTCACGCATGGGGCACCTTGAATCCGCCGAGATGATTATTGCTCTGGTGGTATTGCTGTTCGCACAGTCGTTTGTTCCCGAGGCGCACCGCATCGAGGTTTTTGTCGCTGGAATTCTCGGTACCGTTTTATACGTTTTAGTACACAGCATCAGCGATCTTTTTGCTCCTTCAGATGAAGCGGAGCATGATTCGGGATCTGGAGATGTGGTGAATGCGGTGACTCGCGCAGGATTCATGAGTTTTATATATCTGGAATTGCTTGATGCGAGTTTTTCCTTCGATGGGGTCATCGGCGCCTTTGCTATTACCAAGGAAGTGGTGATTATTACACTTGGCTTGATGATCGGCGCCATATATGTTCGATCCCTGACCATCTACCTGGTGCGCAAAGGAACCCTGGATGAATATATTTTTCTCGAACACGGCGCTCATTATGCCATCGGAGCCTTGGCGGTCATCATGCTGGTCAGCATGGTGCATCATGTGCCGGAAGTGATCACCGGCTTGATCGGTATCGGTTTTATTCTGTTGGCATTTATCTCATCATGGCGCTTTAAGCAGCGTCAGAGTCAGAAATAAAATCCGACCCGGGATTTCAGTGGTTAGTAGGCCATTGCGAAAATTAACAACGAAGAAACCAGGATAAGGGACGCAAGAACCGAGTTCATAAATGGATCAGAGGTCCCTTAAACCAGGTTTACCAGTAGAGGAAGTATTTATGGGACTGTCATTGAGTAAAGGGCAAAGCGTATCGCTTGAAAAAACCGCTGGCGGCAGTATGGAAGTGATTATTATGGGGTTGGGCTGGGATGTGACCAAACCCAAAGGTTTGTTAGGTCGATTGTTCGGTGGAGGTGGCAATATCGATCTGGACGCTTCGTGTGTGCTTTTCGATAATTCGGGGCAAATGATTGATTCGATATGGTTCAGGCAGCTCCAAAGCAAGGATGGCAGCATCCGCCATACCGGCGATAATCTAACCGGCGCCGGTGATGGTGATGATGAGCAGATCATTGTGGAACTGACAAAAGTGCCGGGAAATATCAAACATCTGTTTTTTGTCGTCAACAGTTTCACCGGGCAGACTTTTGAGAGTGTCGAAAACGCCTTTTGCCGGGTTCTGGACGCAAAATCCAACAAGGAACTGCTCCGTTATGATTTAAGCGCCCAGGGTTCGCATACCTCTCAGCTTATGATGAACCTGACCCGATCCGGAAACGACTGGAATGTCCAGGCTATTGGAGCAACAAGCACCGGACATACATTCCATGATTTAATGCCGTTGATGCAGCAGCATCTGGATTAACGGGGGTCATGCTCGAATACCGCCTGCCTACTGGCGTGCTTGAAGTGCGTGTGGATAAAGCCACCTGGCCTTTTCATACGCTCATCGGGATCGCAGCGCGAAACAACCCGCGCCGCGGCTTCGCTTTTGTGGGCAAATTATTGGGCAAGCATTATCCGGCGGATCCTGTGCAAATGAGCCGGATGCATTTGGGATTGGCGCAACAATTAGGCGGTTTATCGCTACCAGAACCGATTACTTTTATCGGCATGGCGGAAACGGCGACCGGATTATCCCATGGCTGCTATGAGCATTTCAAGCGTCTGAAGCCGGAAAGTTTGGCGCTTTATCTGCATAGCACCCGATATTTTGTGGGGGATCAGGAACGGCTGTCATTCTGTGAGCCGCACAGTCACGGGCATCAACTGGTAGCTCATCTGCCTGAAGGAGGGGTTTTATCATCCCGCTTTCATGACAGCGCGACCCTGGTACTGATTGACGATGAAATTACGACGGGCACAACCTTACTGAACCTGTTGCGCATCTGCCATGCGCAACAGCCCCGGTTGCGTAAAGTGGTGGTTGTGTCACCACTCAATGTCATGGATGTGGATATGCGCCGCGAGTGGGCGGTTCCTGGGGGGCTTGACTATGAATTTGTCAGCCTGATTGATGCCATCCTGCGGTTTGAGATCAATCCATCATGGGAGCCTCAGGCTCTTGGCGGGATGTCTGCGGCATGTGGTTCGGTAGAGTGCGCCTTATCTGCGGCGCATGGCCGTCTGGGGCTTGCGGATGCCGAAGGTGGGCTGTATGCCGGGGAAATTTCGGATGCGTTGTACCCGCATTTGCAGCGCTCGCTGCCGGTTCTGGTAGTGGGCACTGGAGAGTTTATTTATCCGCCTTATCGGCTTGCTTTGAGTCTGGCGCGTAAAGGATTCAAGGTCTCCTGTCAATCCACTACGCGTTCCCCTCTGATGATTGCGGGCGATATCCAGCATCGCATGGAATTTCCATCTATTTATTCGCTGGATCATCCCGAATATCTTTATAATGTTCGCCCCGAACAATATCCTCAGGTCATTATTGGTTGCGAGACTGGCCCAACGCCTGCGCTTGCCCGATTGTGTCAACAATTAAACGCTTTTCTGGTGCACTATACCGATGACGCCTTTCATATTTCTGGACCTGGATGATACCGTCTTTCACAGCTTGCGCAAGGCGCCGACGGGCAAGGTATTGAAAGCTGCGGCGCATACCAGGGATGGTCGGGTGGTCTCCTTTTTCTCTGAGCAGCAGCTTGCATTTTTGGAGTTGATGCAAGGGCATATGAAGGTGATCGTGACCACGGCGCGCAACAGTGATGCGCTGAGCCGCGTCAGATTCCGCTTTGATGGTGTGGCCATTGTCAGTTATGGAGGCTTGATTCTGGATGAAGGCGGCAATCCGGATGCTTGCTGGAGCGACAGAATTGCTACACAACTTGAGGCGCAGGGTGATGATTTGCCCGATCTGTTTGATCATCTCGAGAGTTGCGCCCGGGCTTTGGATCCAGGGCTGCGCGTACAGATCGTTGTGGATCATGAACTTGCGCTGTATGTTGTGGTCAAGCACCGGGATGCGGATAATCTGTCCTTGTCCCGCTTTTCTCATGATGTGGTGATGGGTTCGGAGCTCATCCGATGCAAATATCGGGTGCATCTCAACGATAACAATCTGGCAATTTTGCCTCGATGGCTGGATAAGGCGCATGCGGTTCGTTATCTCCAGGGGATATACAGGCAGCAGCATGCGGATGCGGTATTTTTTGGTATGGGCGATAGCCTTTCGGATCGGGATTATCTGCAACTCTGTGATTACGCGCTGATTCCTTCAGGTTCACAACTGCATCGTTCCGTCTTCAGCAAAGGATTATCCGATGTTTAGCGGCAGTTATAATCCACAGGATGTGTGCTTTCTACTCAAACCTATCATCATGGAAAGCACGGATCCTGAAACCAAAGAGGTTCTGATACAGAATCATAGCCGCCACTACAGTGAAATGATCACCCATGAAATGGCACCGGAATCTGCGTATATGGCTTTGTTCGATGCTGCGATGCAGCGCCATGCCATGAAATTCGCCAGCCAGTTGGCGACCTTGGCGCGCAGGATCGCAAGCGATGTCGATGGGGATATTACGCTTGTTTCTCTGGCTCGGGCGGGAACGCCCGTTGGCGCATTGATTGGACGGATTCTCAGATTGTATATGCAGCGCCGGGTATCGCATTATTCGGTTTCAATCATCAGGGATCGGGGTATTGATCATCAGGCCTTGAATTATATCCTGGCGGCGGGCCACAAAGATGCGAGCCTGGTATTCATCGACGGCTGGACGGCCAAAGGCGTGATTGCGGCAGAACTGGCCACGGCGATCAATGATTTCAACCAGCTTTATGGCGCCGACATTTCAAATCGTCTTTATGTTCTGGTTGATCTGGCGGGGACTGCTTACGCGTCTGCCTGTCGCGAGGATTATCTGGTGCCGCCAAGCATGTTGGGTGCAACCATCTGCGGCTTGATCAGCCGCTCGATCCTTTCAGCGCAGCATGTCGGGGAAAACGATTTCCATGGTTGCATCTATTACCACCATCTGGAAGCGCATGATCGCAGTCAGTGGTTCATTGATAGTATGTCTTCTGCGCTTGAGGCGGCGTTCGCTCAAGAACAATTGGCTCAGAACAGCTCGCTTGCCTTGAGTGCGGTGTCAGGGGAAAAAGTAGCGCAACAGTTTTCCGGTTTCGAGACCCACCAGGTCAAACCGGGAATCGCTGAATCCACCCGGGTGCTTATGCGCCGCGTTCCTCATAGCCTGATCGTGCGTGAATCCGACGATCTGGATGTGGCCCATCTGATTTGGCTTGCCGGGCGAAAAAGTGTTCCGGTTCATGTTGATGCTGATTTGCCATTCAAGGCTCTGGCTTTGATCCGCCCGATAGGTGAGGTCGGCTAATGTTCCCTTATTTACATCTGGGCGCTTCTTTGTATGTGCCTGCCACCCAGCCGGATCTTTTGAATATTGTCATGGGCGAAAAATACCCTTTTTTACGTTCCGTGATTATCTGTACCGAAGATGCTATTGCCGATCACGAACTTCCCGCGGCGCTGGACAATCTCGAGCAATGCTTGAAAGTTCTTGAACACCAAGCGTTGCTGCGATTTATCCGGGTCCGCAATCCAGAAATTCTCGCCCGCCTGCTGAAATTCACGGGTATTGATCGTATCGAAGGCTTTGTGCTGCCTAAAGTAAGCGCTGTAAACTGGCCTGAATATATGAGCCTTCTGGCTGGGCATCCTCGCTTCTGGCTCATGCCCACCCTTGAAACGAGGGAAATATTTGATAATACGCAGATCGAGGAATTGCGCCACCAGTTTCTGGTTCCTGCGGCGCTACGGCGTATTCTCGCCGTGCGTATCGGTGGCAACGACCTTTTGGGAACTATGGGTATTTGTACGGCGCATGGTATCGAACCATGTCATGAAACCATGCTTTCATTGATGATCAGTCGGCTTATCATGCTGTTCCGACCGTTCGGATTGCCATTAAGCGCGCCTGTAGCCAATGGCTGGCACAGTTCGGAGGAACTCAGGCGGGAAGTGAAACGCGATGTGCAGCTTGGGATGTTGACCAAAAGCGTGATTCATCCGCTTCAGGTACAACAGATCCATGAAGGCTACCGGGTTGAAGCCCGAGAACATGAGGTAGCGCAAATGTTGCTGTGTCGGGAAAAGCCGAATGTCATCGGTTTTGATGGCGCCATGTGGGAAAAAGGCCCGCATCATCAATGGGCGGTATTAACCGTGATGCGCGCTCAAATCTATGGTATCAGGGATGAGGCTTCCATCACATCGATGCCGACGCTTCAAAGCAATGTGCGTCGCCGGATAAATTAACGAAGAGAAGCCTGAAAGTGCAGGAATCGCATGATTTCATGCAATCAGACAACTGTTTTGCAAACGATGATATAAGGGTGAATATGGAAAATCGCATCTTGGGGCGTTCGGGGATCAAAGTCAGTTCCCTGTGTCTTGGAACCATGACCTGGGGGCAGCAGAATACGGAAGCCGAAGCGCACA
>DEIQ01000113.1:22430-23451 GCA_002352565.1 Proteobacteria bacterium UBA2770
ACGGAACGGTATTTGGGAAGCTGGTTGAAAAAAACGGGACGGCGCCATGATGTCGTGATCGCCAGTAAAGTTTGCGGACGATCGGATAACTTTCCATGGATCCGGGATGGTGGCTTGCGTCTCGATCGACGCAACATTGAGCAGGCGATCGATGCTTCCCTGCAACGTCTTGGTATTGAGACGATCGACTTGTATCAGATGCATTGGCCGGATCGCCCCGCCAATTTTTTTGGTCAGCTCGGTTATGTTCATCAGGATCAACGTGCGGTCTCACTGGAAGAAACGCTTGAGGTATTCGATGATTTGATGAGCGCCGGGAAAATCCGCTGTATTGGCATGTCTAATGAAACGCCCTGGGGCATGATGCATGGTATACAGGTTTCACGCGAGAAAGCTTATCCTCGGCTGGTTAGTATCCAGAACCCTTATAATCTTTTGAATCGCACTTATGAAATTGGCCTGGCTGAAGTCAGTCAACGTGAAGATGCTGGTCTGCTGGCCTATTCTCCGTTGGCCTTCGGCGTTTTATCAGGGAAATATCTTGATGGAGCCAAACCCGAGGGTGCGCGCCTGAGCCTTTTTGATCGCTTTACCCGTTACAGTAATGAGGAAGGGCAGCGGGCGGCGCGCGCCTATGTGGAACTGGCGAGAGGTGCCGGGATCGATCCGGCGCAGATGGCATTGTCTTACGTAACCAGCCGATCATTTGTCGTATCAACCATTATCGGCGCTACCCGGATGGATCAGCTCAAATCTAATATTCAGAGCGCCCAGCTTGATTTATCCGCTGATATCCTGCGTGAAATCGAAAACATCCATCATGCCATACCCAACCCATGCCCATAATAAGCCCTCAAAGTTTGAAGTAAGACTTGCCCTGAGCGCAGTCGAAGGGCCTGACCTGATATATTGACAATCATCATATATTGTTGCTTTTATGATCGGAGTTTGGTATGCCACAAAACCATCAATCCCTTCCAGATAAATTCGGCCCATTTGATAAATCTCAATTGTTTTCTCA
>DEIQ01000113.1:23602-24110 GCA_002352565.1 Proteobacteria bacterium UBA2770
GTGCCGCCAATGCACCCATCCCGCATCAGAATCTGATGTTGCGCGGCGCAAATGAAAATGAACAGACTGTCAGCGTGACAGCGTTACCCTTGCTCCAGGGGGATATGCAATATCTGTTCTGGACATTCGGGCCTGCCTGCGCCGATTACGTTACGGATCGGGAACTCACCCATCTTAAGGAAAGAGAGCTGGAATTGACCCGCATCAATGCAGCGCTGGAGGTCGTTTCTACCAATATTATGGCAACTGATCCTCACGGCATGATCATTTATCAGAACCAGGCTAACCAAAATTTCTGGTCTGCGCGGGAGGATAAGATTCGCGCCATCCTGCCCAGCTTCAGGGCCGACGGGATAGTAGGCAGCAATATCGACATTTATCATAAAAATCCCGATCATCAACGGAAGAATCTGGAACAGACAGCCCGTGATGGCAATGATATCAGAACTAGAATCTCTTTGGCTGGATATGAATTCCAATCTTTGGTTCGGCCTGTTTTTGGTACAAA
>DEIQ01000113.1:24219-24455 GCA_002352565.1 Proteobacteria bacterium UBA2770
GCGGAGCTTTTGGGCTATACGGTGACCGAGATGACTGCCCCGGATTTTAACTGGGCGCGCGATATCTATCATATAGAAGACCTGGGTTCCGTCGTGGGACTCGTGGATGATCCGCTTCTGGAATCAGGATCTGTTCAGCGCTTGGAAGGGATGGTTCTGTATCACAGAAATGGTCGTACCATACCTGTCGTGATAGGCCTTAAGCTACTTCAGCGGCGCGGTGACTGGGATCAGGA
>DEIQ01000028.1 GCA_002352565.1 Proteobacteria bacterium UBA2770
ATCTTGGGATTGATCCATGTCGAATAAAAAAGAAGGTAAACCCAGCCGCGGCATTCTGCAATTGAATATTCGTGATATCGCGGCATTGGAAGAGCATTACATGCCGTTTTTGCGCAATGGCGGATTGTTTATCCCCAGCAGAACACCGTATAGAATTGGCAATCAGGTTTTTATTATGCTGACATTAATGGATGAGAAAGAACGCTTGCCGATTCCGGGTACGGTGGTTTGGATCACGCCTCAGAGCGCTCAGGGTACGGAAAGGCCTGGTGTGGGCGTTCAGTTTGAGGAGCAGTTTGGTGAACAGGTTCGCATAAAAATAGAGCATTATCTGGAGAGCAAACCGGTTGGTAGAGGCAAGTCCGGATTGAACGATGATATTTAGGGAACCGCTAATCCATTCATGAACCCGGTTCTTGCGTCCCTTGTGCCCGGTTTCTTCGTGGTAAATCTTCGCAATAGCTTGTATTACGGTCGATTTCCGCCTCGAATCTGAACATAATGAACCATGCCTGGGCTTCGTCCAGAATTGATCAGGGGTTTCTTGGGCATACTGCCGCAGGGTATCCGGGTCTATACTTATCCATAATCCATCCTTGATTTTCGGAGCAACACGGTGAAAGATTTTGAGGGAGAATCGAGCGATGATCTGGATATGGCCACGGAGCGCGCCAGGCCGCGCCTGAAGCCACCTCCGCGATACAAGGTTATTCTGTTGAATGACGATTTCACGCCCATGGAATTTGTAGTCCATACTTTACAGAAGTTTTTTGGTTGCGATATGGAGAAAGCAACGCAGCTCATGTTAGAGGTACATACGCATGGCAAGGCTATTTGCGGCGTATTCTCATCGGAAATAGCCGAAACCAAGGTGACTCAGGTCAACCAGTACGCACGCAATCATCACCATCCACTTTTATGTACCATGGAAGAAAATTGATCGATATTCAGCCCATGGCAGGAGAATCAGAGCATGTTGAGCAAACAGCTTGAAAAGACTTTGAATCTGGCGTTCCAACGCGCCAGGGAGCAAAATCATGAGTACATGACGATAGAACATCTTCTGCTCGCGTTGATCCAGACGACGCCCATCGTAGAAGCCCTGAAAGCTTGCAATTGTGAGATGGAAACGCTGGAAAATGATCTGCAACACCATATTGAAGCCAACACGCCTGTTCTCCCTGAAAATGATACTCGAGAAGTTCAGCCCACTCTTGGTTTTCAACGTGTTTTGCAACGCGCCATTTTTCATATGCAGTCGGCGGGAAAGAACGAGATTACAGCGCTGAATGTTTTGCTGGCGATGTTCAGTGAGAAAGATTCCCATGCAGTTTATCTCCTGAATAAACAATCTATAACCCGGATTGATGTGATGAATTTCATCTCCCACGGTATTCGTAAGATTCCGGATGGTGATCATTCCCGTGCTGGTGAAGAAAAGGAGGAACAGGTCTCTGTCGGCAACGAGCGTTCGGAGCAAACCAAAGATGCACTCCAGGCCTTTGCCACCAATCTGAATGTGCTTGTGGAGGAAGGTCGTATTGATCCTCTGGTGGGTCGGGAAGCCGAGCTTCAGCGCCTGACACAGATCCTGTGCCGTCGACGAAAAAACAACCCCTTGCTGGTTGGCGAGGCAGGCGTGGGGAAAACCGCACTGGCGGAAGGGCTGGCGTGGATGATTGAGCAGCATCGTGTGCCCGATATTCTGAGTGACACAACCGTGTATTCGCTGGATCTCGGCGCGCTGGTCGCGGGTACCAAATACCGTGGTGATTTTGAGAAACGTCTCAAAGCGCTGCTGAACGAATTGGCGCGGGACAAAAAAGCCATCTTGTTCATCGATGAAATACATACGATTATCGGGGCAGGGGCGGCATCCGGCGGCGTTATGGATGCGTCTAATCTGCTCAAGCCCGCCTTGAGCAATGGTGAGCTTAAATGTATCGGCTCCACCACTTACCAGGAATATCGAGGGATATTTGAGAAAGACCGGGCGCTTTCAAGACGCTTCCAGAAAATCGATATTCTTGAACCAAGTACGGATGAAGCGTATCGAATCGTACGGGGCTTGAAAAGCCGTTTCGAGGAGCATCACGAAGTGCGCTATACGCTGCCCGCTTTACGGGCAGCGGTTGATCTCTCATCGCGTTATATCACAGATCGTTTTCTTCCGGATAAAGCCATTGATGTGATGGATGAAGCAGGCGCGCAATCCCGGTTGCGTCCACCTTCCCGCAGAAAAAAAACCATTGGTGTATCGGATATCGAAGAGGTGGTGGCACGCATTGCACGGATACCGCCCAAACAGATATCCAATTCTGATATGGATATATTGCGTCATCTTGATCGTGATCTGAAACTGGTCATTTTTGGTCAGGATCGTGCGATTGAAATCTTATCTGCTTCCATAAAAATGGCTCGTTCCGGTCTCGAAGTGGGCGATAAGCCTATCGGCAATTTTCTTCTGGCAGGTCCAACCGGTGTTGGGAAGACGGAGATTACCCGTCAGCTGGCTCGATTGCTCGGCATTGAGTTGCTTCGGTTCGATATGTCGGAATACATGGAGCGTCATACGGTGTCCCGTTTGATCGGTGCGCCCCCGGGGTATGTCGGTTTCGACCAGGGAGGTCTGCTGACCGATGCGGTACTCAAACATCCGCATGCCGTTTTGTTACTCGATGAAATCGAAAAGGCGCATCCAGATGTGTACAATCTATTACTGCAGGTAATGGATCATGGTACGCTGACGGATGCCAACGGGCGCAAGGTGGATTTTCGCAATGTTATTCTGATTATGACCACCAACGTCGGCGCTTGGGAGATGAACCGGACTTCCATCGGATTTTCGGAACAGGATCATTCGAGCGATGCCATGGTTGTGTTACAACGCGTCTTCCCGGCTGAATTCAGAAACCGGCTCGATGCGATCATTGAGTTCGCGGCGCTTGATAAGCGTGGGATTCTGCATGTGGTGGACAAGTTCATTCTTGAACTCGAAGCGCAACTCGAACTAAAGGGCGTGCATCTGCGGGTAGAAGAGTCCGCCCGGTTGTGGCTGGCTGAAAATGGTTTTGACGAAAAAATGGGTGCAAGACCTATGCGGCGATTGATCCAGGAACGCATCAAAAAGCCGCTGGCTGAAGAATTATTATTCGGGAAATTGAATCAGGGCGGTACCGCTATCATCGCTACCGATGAACATAATGAACTGGTCGTATCGACTAAACAGAAACAGGAAAAGGAGGAGTTTTGTTCACCGTAGGAAATCATCACCGATAGCGATAGGTAATTCGACCTTTGCTGAGGTCATAGGGCGTGATTTCGACTCGAACCTTGTCTCCTGTAAGAATCCGGATGTAGTTTTTGCGTATCTTGCCGGAAATATGGGCGGTCAGTACGTGTCCATTTTCCAGTTGCACGCGAAACATGGTATTAGGCAAGGTATTAATGATCTCACCATCCATTTCGATATGGTCTTCTTTCGCCATAGTCTCCTCTTTTTTTTGGTCACTAACAAGGCATAAAATAATGTTACATTGTCCAACTTTAATGCTTCCGGGTCAACTCGGATCATTGGTTGCTCCAATCTGCTCTTGAAAACCATGCAACAAGTACGATAATGGATTTGTTAAAGCGGTGCCCGTGGTGCGGAACTGATCCATTGTATCTGGATTATCATGATCATGAATGGGGTGTTCCAGTCAAAGATGACGGGCTTTTATTTGAATTCATGGTGCTTGAATCTTTTCAGGCCGGATTGAGCTGGTTGACCATCTTGCGTAAAAGAGAGGCTTTTCGCCACGCATTTTTGGGTTTTCGCCCTGATGAAGTCGCTGAATTCAGCGCAGCTGACAGGATACGCCTGCTCAATGATCGGTCCATTGTGCGCAACGAAGCCAAAATTCGCTCTGCTATCCATAACGCCCGTATCGTGTTAAAAATAAAAGAATGTTATGGCAGCCTGAGCCATTATTTCTGGCGCTTTGTGGAGGATCGCCCCATCGTTCATCATTGGGACCGTCTGCAGCAGGTGCCTGCAACCATTCCATTGGCTGTGACCATCAGTAAAGATCTGAAACAGCAGGGCATCCGTTTTTTTGGTCCGGTGATTACCTATGCGCATATGCAGGCAACGGGCATGGTGAACGATCATTTAAGTCAATGCCATCGCTATGAGGCTATTCTCCAGGCTTACATCAATGACAGGAATACACCAACCATGGGAAGAAACCGTTAAGCTGTTGAAAACAAAGAAGGGTCTATTTTCAAGCGCACAAGCTGACCACCAGAAGAGATTGCTTACGCGATTAAAGCGCCGTTTGCGCCGAATACTGCCCAGAAATGCGCTTATTCTTGAGCCCGATGCGATGAAACCGTATGAGTGCGATGGTTTATCCGCCTATCGGCGTTTGCCTTTGGCTGTGGTCATCCCTTCAGATATGGATCAGTTGCGCAAAGTGGTGGCTTTATGTCACCGGATGAAGGTGCCGATAGTTGTGCGGGGTTCAGGCACCAGCCTTTCCGGTGGTTCGATGCCCCACGAAGGCGGAATACTGATTAGCATGGCGCGATTCAACCGCATTTTAGAGCTGGATGAACGGCGATGTCTCGCCCGCGTCCAGCCCGGGGTGCGTAATCTGAAAATATCAGAGGCGGCAGCGTCTCACGGCTTGTTTTACGCGCCCGATCCATCCTCTCAAATTGTCTGTTCTATTGGCGGGAACGTGGCGGAAAATGCCGGTGGCATTCATTGTCTCAAATACGGGCTTACGGTTCATAATATTCTGGCGTTGCAGATATTAACCATCAACGGAGAATTGATGGAATTATCAACCATCGCCGACGAAGGACCTGACGAGGGGTTGCTTGCCTTGATGATCGGTTCTGAAGGGATGCTCGGCATTGTGGTGGAAATTACCGTACGTTTGCGCCCCATTCCGCCGCAGCGCCGGGTTTTAATGGGTTCATTTGCTGAAGTAGAGCACGCTGCAGCCGCCGTTGGCGCATTGATTGGAGCCGGAATCATACCCGCCGGTCTTGAGCTTATGGATGGTCCTGCGTTGCGCGCGGCGGAAGATTTTGTTCATGCCGGTTATCCCAAGGATGCAGGCGCTATATTATTATGTGAACTTGACGGCTTGCTGGAACAAACCGAATCCGATGCCAGACGCAGCGAACAGATCATGAATGCGCATTATGCACTGGCAGTCCGATGTGCCATCGATGATCAGGATCAGCAAAAACTATGGGCGGGACGTAAGGCGGCTTTCCCCGCGATTGGCCGAATCAGCCCCGATTATTACTGCATGGATGGCACCATTCCAAGGCGGCATCTTCCGAATGTTTTGAAGCGCATTGCCATATTGTCCAGTCAGTATCAGCAGCGGGTTGTCAATGTTTTCCATGCCGGCGACGGTAATCTCCATCCCTTGATTTTATATGACGCCAGTATTCCAGGGGAATTCGAACGCACTGAAGCTCTGGGCGCTGAAATATTAAGGCTTGCGCTTGAAGTCGGTGGAAGCATTACTGGAGAGCATGGCGTCGGAGTTGAGAAAATTGACGTGATGTGTGATCAGTTTGGCAGTGATGAACTAGAGATTTTTCATGCCATCAAGAAGGTTTTTGACCCGGATGGATTGCTTAATCCCGGAAAGGCAGTGCCTACCCTGCATCGTTGCGCGGAGATGGGCGCCATGCACGTGCATCATGGCGCGTTGCCGCACCCGGATCTGCCCCGGTTTTAGGATAAAATATACCGAGCTATAGTGTTTGAACCATAATGAACTGCTGATTCATTTATGAACGCGTATTTTCCTGAAGGATAAACATGATCAATAAAGCGCCTCACTGGACGGCAACTCTGCTGGAATTCGCTTGCATGTTAAGCATCGGTCGATGCCAGAAAGTCTAGCTATGCCAACCTTTGACGCCACGAACGCGCTGCGCGAGCGCGTAGTGCAAGCTTATGGCAAGGGCGAGCGGATGCATATTCAGGGTGAAGGCAGCAAATTCTGGCTCCAGCCCGATCCATCAGACAGCGTGGTATCCACGCAAGATCATAGCGGAATTCTGGCTTACGACCCAGAGGAACTGGTGATGACCGTACGCAGTGGAACCTCGATTGCGGTATTGGAATCCCACTTGAATGAACATCGGCAAATGCTTTCGTTTGAGCCTTTGCTCATTCATGGCGCAGGTAGCATCGGTGGAACGGTTGGCGCCAACCTGTCGGGGGGGCGTCGATGGTATGCGGGCAGTGTGCGCGATTCAATTCTCGGCGTGCGCTTGCTGGATGGTCAAGGACGCATTCTGCGTTTCGGGGGTCAGGTATTAAAAAACGTGGCGGGCTATGATGTTTCACGTTTGATGGTGGGCGCAAGAGGTCATTTCGGGTTATTGCTCGATGTCACGCTGCGTCTGTGGCCAAAGCCGGAAAAAGAAATAACCCTCATGACGGTGAGGCCTCTGGAAGCATTTTACCTGTGGCTTGATCGGAAATGGCGGGAGGGCTGGCCCGTCACCGGTGATGTCTATTACGATAATAGAGGTTATATCCGCCTCGGCGGCGCGCAGATAGCCCTTAACGCGATCGTGGCAACGATGCGCGAGGATGAGTATGAAATCAGTGAAAACCATGACTGGATATGGGAATCTATGCGCAATCACGAGCATGCGTTCTATCAGCGGGGTGATCGGGTGTGGAAAGTCACAGTAGCGGACCTTAAAACCCTTATCCCCTGGATGTCAATCCTACGCAATGATCAATTCATGTGTGAATGGATGGGCAGGCGTTGGTGGATTGGGAGCCCTGGAGCGGATCTGGTGCAAGCCATTGTTGCAGGCGGCGGTTATGTTGAATGCTGTTACGGCAATTCGAGGCACCAGTTAGCAGACCGAGCTATGCGCCGACCTTACTGGCGGGAACTTAAAAAGGTTTTTGACCCGGCTGAATTGTTTTTCTGAATAGGTAATGCAGGCGTGAGGCTAAAGGTGTACTGAACATTCGAATCGAATCCCGGCGAGGGAACGCGATGCGAAAGCTCTGTTTTTAGCGGCTTACCCTGCGATGATTCCAGAAAAGATCAGCACTGTTGGCGCTGATCTTTTCTGATTATTGCAAAGCGGGTTACTCTGGCTTGAAAGTCGCCTTGGCTTTGCTTAATACCTCATTGCCCCTATTGGTTTCGGCGCTGATAATGGCTTCACCATCACCGACAATCCACATTTTGGTGATAATCTCATCGCCCGGATAAACCTGGTCGGAAAAACGAGCTTCAAAAGAGCCAAAACGCGCTGGATCACTGCCGCAAAGCGTATGTAAAATCGCCCGACCCACGAATCCATAGGTGCATAAACCATGAAGAAACGGTTTCTGGAACCCACCCATTTTGGCGAAATTGGGATCGATATGGATAGGATTCAGATCTCCGGATAACCGATATATGGCGCCCTGTTCCGGACGGGTAAGATCCTTGTAAACATAATCGGGTTCACGATCAGGCTTTTCATTGATGCCTTTGGCTGAAGGGCCGCGCTCGCCACCGAACCCGCCGGCATCACGTATAAACACGGTGGCCTTGGTGGTAAACAAGGGCCCATCTTTATCGGAACAGATGCCTTCGACACCGAGTACTGCAGCCTTTCCTTTGTCCCACACTTCGCTGATGCGTCCGGTGGTGGTTACTTTGGCATTGGGTGGAATAGGGCGATGCAGGACGATAGATTGTTCGCCATGCAGCAGTTTGGTCAGGTCAAATTTAACCAGACCCATCATGCCGCCCATGGATGCCATTCCTGCTACGACGCCATAGGTAGGTAACACCTTGGGGCCTTTTTGCTCATAGACAAATTCCAGTTCGCCATCTGGTTTGGCACCGACACCGAGCGCGTAAAGCGCCACATCTTTCCATGTCCATGCCGAACTGCCTGCCTCGAACGTTTTTCCAACCAAATCACTTGAAATTCCCTGTGCCATGGTATCCTTCCTTAGTTACACATTTGCAAGAAAAAACCGAAAATCAATTTTTCTGCAGATTTTCAGTTGTTGATTTACACCGCTGAATTTTTCACGGGACGAGCCTATCAGTCTCACCTGAGTCTAATAATTATCTGTATCCCTGCCCGCCAACGGCTCCTCATTACGTTTAGAATATCATTTGCTATTCTAAACCTGCTTTTTTAGTATAGCATATAGAGATGAGCAAGGACGCTGAACCCACATCTACTGCCACTTTTCAAAAAATGAGCCATCAGACCTTACGTATCGCCACACGCTCCAGCAAGCTCGCTTTATGGCAGGCAAACTGTGTGTTGGAGCGATTGAAACGTTTTGATCCTTCTTTACAGGCTGAACTGATCCCCTTGCGAACACAGGGTGATATTCTACAGCAGCAGTCTCTTGCCCAAATCGGTGGCAAGGGGTTGTTTGTCAAGGAACTGGAAGTCGCCTTGATGGAAGGCAAAGCTGATATCGCCGTGCATTCAATGAAGGATATGCCGGCGCAAACTGATGAGACCATGCCCGTTGCGGCCATTCTGGCCAGAGATGATGTGCGTGATGCCCTGATTACCTCGAACCGTATTTCTTTTGAGCAATTATCTGAAAACGCTCGGGTGGGTACATCAAGTCTGCGTCGGCAATGCCAGTTGCAGCGCCTGCGCCCGGACCTTCGATTTTTGCCTTTGCGTGGTAACGTGGATACACGCTTGAGAAAACTCGACGACGGGGAATACGATGCCATTGTACTAAGCGCCGCAGGGCTTTTGCGGCTCGACCTGGGTGATCGTATCAGCCAGTTTATCCCGCCGGATATGTGTCTGCCTGCTGCTGGCCAAGGCGCGATCGGCATTCAGGTACTTCATGACAACTATAATGTGCGCACAAAGCTGGCGTTGCTTGATGATCCCGACACCAGCCAATGTGTACAGGCAGAAAGGATCATAGCTCGGGAACTTGGCGCATCATGCCAGATTCCGCTGGCGGCGAATGCCAGACTCAATGGCAGCAGAATGACATTAAAGGCGCGCATCGGTCATCCAGACGGGCGTACCATGATTGGCGTTTGCATCCAGGGTCCGGCGCAGGATGGAATAGCCATGGCTCGAGCATTGAGCCGCTCTCTGATCTGCCAGGGAGCTCAAAAGCTGATTAGCCTCTTGCGTTATCAAATAGCTCATGAAACGGCCCTTGGATCAGGCTGACGATGAATGAATCGTCCCATGCACATCCCTGTGTGATTATTACGCGTCCAGATCATCAGGCGCAACCGCTCGCCGACGCTTTGAGGGCAGCCTCATTCGAGCCTGTTCGTTTCCCGGCGCTTGAATTGATTCCCATGAATGTATGGCAGCCGGGCGGCGTTTCAATCACCGGACATCTGGCGGCGGTTATTTTTGTCAGCCCCAATGCTGTGCGTTTCAGCCTATCCTGCCCTTATTGGCAGGATCCTGTCGTTCAAAGCTGTCAGTGGTGGGGAGTCGGTGCTGGAACCGCGCAACTGGCGCGCCAGCATTATCCGCATCAGCGGATTCAATACCCGCATCAAGGCGGCAGCGAATTTCTGCTACAATCCGGCGTATGGGAAAATCTGCGCGGCAGACAGGTCTTGATTGTGCGCGGAAGGGAAGGCCGGGAAACGCTGGCACAGCAATTACGCCAGCATGGCATTGACGTGATCCAGCATATCGTGTATAGAAACGTATGTCCGGCGTATGAACCTGATGAGATCCAAAGAGTGTGGAATCAGGCTATTGCTGCTGTCATTATAACCAGTGCGGCGATAGCCGTTCATCTCAGGATGATTCTCCATTCCAGCTTGAGCTGGCGTGTGGCGCAGACAACGGGCCTGGTGGCGATAAGCTCCCGTGTGCTGGTGGCAGCCCGGGAATCGGGTTTGGGGCAGGGGAAAACTGTTATTGCCGGATCCGCCGATCCGGCAGCATTGGTGAACGCCGTTCACCAGCTTTCAGGTCGGACGTGAAGCAAGCACGGCAATATTTGAGGGGATGATTGTGGTAGATAAACGGAATGGAGACATCAGCGGGCAGTCCGAGGATGCGCATGAAAATGATAGCGGAAAACGGGATGCTTCTGAAGTCGAGTTGTCACAATCCGAAGAAGCGATGGCTCATTCGACTGACAGTGGTCAAATCAGTGATGAAACCCATGCATCATCTTCGCAACTCGAGTTCGACAATCATGATTCTATAGAAAACCCTCGTTCAGAAGATATCGACCAGGTCGTTTCTGCGGCTGAATCTTCGCTGGATTATTCCGGTGATGAAAGGAGCGCCGAAGTCGCTGGATCATCCACTGGAAGGACCGGTAGATGGCTCAGCCGGTTTGCTATTTTGCTTGCCTTGGCTGCCGCCTCTGTTTCCGGTTTTGCGGGGTGGCAATGGTATCAATTGCGACAGACTCCGCCGCTGATCAGCCAGGAAGAATTGTCGCGTTCAAGAAACCGTATTGCAACGCTTGAAACACAGGTTGGCGCGTTAAAGGAAACCATGGCGCGTGTGGAGGGCGGCCTGGCTGCGCGCCCTGATGTGGCTGATATCCTCAGCCGCCACGGAAAAAGCATAGGCGCCCTGGAATCACGTGTCGAATCAATGAATTATGAAGCATTGCACCATGATCTAATGGCGTTAAAGGAAGGGTTTCAATCACAGCAAACAACAGTGGCGGATTTGCGGTCCATAGTGGGTCCGGGGCAGCTGCGCTGGGTGATTACCGATGTTGAAGAATTGTTGAGCTTTGCCAATCAGGCTTTGTTAATTACCCTCAACGTGGATAGATCTGTGGCCGCACTGACCCTGGCGTTGCAACGTCTTTCTGATAGTTCGCAGCCCATGTTTAATCCGGTGCGCGCCGAAATCAGGGAAGAAATTCTCCATCTGCAGAGCCTGAACTTGCCGGATAGCGTGGCGATCATCAAACAACTGGATCATTTATCCGGGGAACTAACGAAATGGTCTCTTGCGCCGATCCTCAGCCTTTCGTCCACCGAACCGGCGGAAACCCTGTGGGATTATTTGCCTGAACGCATGTCTGCCGAGTTAAAAGGGCTTGTGGAAATCCGGCGTGATGAATCGGGTATTGAGCCTGTGATGCCGCCTGATCAGTCGTATTTTCGCTATTTGCACCTGCGTTTGCGACTCGATGGCGCGCGCATGGCATTGATTCGGCGCCAGCCGGAGATATTCCTGAGTGAAATCAAGCAGGCGCGCCAATGGACGGAACGCTATTTCGATTCGGGCGAAAGCGACGTCAAGCAGGGATTGACACAATTGAAAAAACTTGAAAACACGCAGTTTTATTCTGCGGATCAACTACCGGATATTTCCAGATCTCTGACTCTATTGCAAACCCTTGTCTTCCAGGCGAGCACGGTTGATGCAACGCAGTGGGACACGCCATGAAATTCGCACTCTGGTCGCTGGTCGCCCTCGTTGCGACTCTGGTGGTTACTCTGTTGTTGCGACAGGATAATGGATATCTATTAATTCAGGTTGCGGGATGGCGCTGGGAATCTTCTCTGGTCATGATGGTAACCTTGTTGCTGGCAGCCGAGTTGATTCTACTGCTGGTGGTGACAATATTGTATCGCATCCTGACCTTACCATGGCGCACCGTTCGCTGGTGGCGCCAGAGAAGGCAGCGCAAGGCCGATGAATCGCTGGAGCGGTCGCTTGAGGAACTCAATGCCGGACATTGGCACAGCGCAGAAAAATTATTGAACCGTTATGCGCATCTGAGTTCAAATGCCGGGCTATACTGGCTGACCGCTGCGAGAGTGGCGCAATTGCAGGGTTCACATCTGCGCCGCGACCGTTATTTGCTGGAAGCAAAAAATCATACCAGGGAGCATCCGGATAAAAAAATATGCGTTTGGATGACTGAAGCCGAACTCTGTTCTTCTCACCATCAACTGGATCGGGCGATCGTCTGCCTTGAGCAGGTATTGAAGGTCGAGCCAAACCATAGCCATGCTCTGGATATGTTGAGTCGAGCCTACCGGGAAAGCGGGCGCTGGCATGCGCTCAAAACCCTTTTACCTGCCATTGAACGAAATGCGGCATTCAGTCATAACCATGCCATTGATTTGAGTGTCCAGACCTATGCTCAGCTATTTGCCGGGACAGCAGAACACGCTGATAAAGACATGGTGTTTGAACTATGGCGCAGGTTACCGCGAACCCTTCGCTATGAGCCTCTGGTTTTGGCTGCTGGCGTGGAGGCTTTGAGCGGCATAGGTGAAACTGATAAGGCAGTTGACACCCTTGAGGATGCCTTGGGGCATTGCTGGGATGCGGCTTTGATTCGAGTATACGCCAACCTGTCGCTGACAGATTCCAGTCATCAATTGCGGCAATTAGAGCGCTGGGCCGTAAATCATCCGGATGATGCCTTTCTGTTCATGATGATGGCACAGGTAGCTTTTCGGCATGGAGAATGGGCTATAGCCAGAACCCACATTGAAAAGGCATTGTCGTTGCAGCCCTCTGCCCATGCTTATGCCCTTTATGGTGAATTGCTTCAGCGCCTTGATCAGCCTGAGCAGGCACAAAGCGCTTTTCGGCATGCCTTGAGTATGTTTCTAGCGGATGAGTCGAGGAAGAAGCTGGTGGAAGTTCCGGCTTTGTCTTTAATATAACGAACGCAAAATTCAAACCCGGGATGACTTGCCGAAGATGTTTTTTAAAGGTCAAAGCCGGAGGGTTAGGGAACCTCTGACAGAGGTATCTTAGTGAAAAACCAATACTTCTGCCAATGGAGGCTTGCATGTCACCGATACTTATAGCCGGATGTGGTGATATTGGTCTGCGCTTGATGACTTGCTGCCATGGCGATCAGATCAGAGATATCAGCGGTATTGTCGCCTCGGGACGCAGTTGTCTCCGGTTGCAGGCAAGAGGCGCCCGTGCCATCCAGCATAATCTGGATGATCCGGTTCCAGATGGTTTATTTCCAACCAGGGATGCGTGGGTATTTTATTTCATTCCACCGCCCAGAGAGGGTCGCTCGGATCCTCGGATACAAAACTTTCTTGCCTCCATTCCCAAAAATAGCCTGCCGAAGAAATTGATTTATATCAGCTCAAGTGCAGTCTATGGCTGTTGTCAGGGTGAATGGGTGAATGAGGATCGCTCTCCAGCCCCGGGTACTGATCGGGGCAAAAGACGCTTGGCGGCGGAACAGAAACTTCAGCGCTGGTCGCAAAAAAACCATGTTGACGTGAACATCCTTCGCGTTCCAGCCATTTATGGCCCCGGAAGGCTTCCCATTAAGCGTTTGCGAAATGGGCTCCCAGTGGTTGATGAAAAAGAAAGTGCCTATATCAATCGCATTCACGCCGATGATCTGGCAACTATTTGCCTCGCTGCCGCGAAAAAGGGCGTGCCAGGCGCTGTCTATAACGCATCCGATGGCCATCCCTGCACGATGTCTGAATATCTCATAACGCTTGCCGATATGCTGGGCTTTGACGCGCCACCAGTGATCAGCTTCGACGAAGCACAGGAGCAGATGAGCCCGGGCATGCTTGCTTTCATCAAAGAATCCAAGCGGCTTGATAACAACCGCATGCTGAAAGAACTCGATATCCGTTTGCGTTATCCAGACATGAGCAAAGGTTTGATGGCATCCATCGAAGCGATGAATGAACTCGAGATTTCCAGGGCCTGACTTCGTTGCTCAGTGGCTTTGCTGGCATTCAGCGACAGCTTGATAAGTATGTTAAGGGGTTAAAATGATGGAAACCGTATATATTCCCCCGATCGAACGACCAGTATCACGCATTGCGCTTGGCACATGGGCTATCGGGGGATGGATGTGGGGTGGTAGCGATGACATTAATGCCATTGCTACGATTCAAAAAGCGGTATTGGAATGCGGGATCAATATCATCGATACCGCTCCTGTTTATGGCTTCGGGCACGCGGAAACCTTGGTAGGGCGCGCGTTGAGTGGGGGATTGCGCGAGAAAGTCGTCATTGCCACCAAGACTTCCCTTGATTGGGATGACGATGGAAACGTGATGCGTAATGCTACTCGTAAGCGTATTTTCAAAGAGGTTGACGATTCACTTGAGCGCCTGCAGACTGATTACATCGACCTTTATCAGGTGCACTGGCCGGATCCGCTGGTTTCCGCTGAGGAAACTGCGAGCGCTATGAATGAATTGCTGGAAATGGGAAAGATACGCGCCATTGGCGTCAGCAATTACAGCGTGGAACAGATCGAATCATTTCGGCAGTATGCGCCCCTGCATTCAGATCAGCCGCCGTTCAATCTGTTCGAACGTCAGGCTGCGCAGGAGATTCTGCCTTTTTGTGAAAAAAATGGGCTCGCCACCTTGACCTATGGCATTTTATGCCGCGGTCTGCTGAGTGGACGCATGAAAGGGGATACCCGGTTCGAGGGCGATGATTTGCGTCTGAGGGATCCGAAATTTCAGCCGCCCCGTTATGTACAATATCTTCAGGCCGTAAGCGAGCTTAGCGCGTTGGCGCGCTCGCGTTATGGTAAGTCGGTGATGGATCTGGCTGCACGCTGGGTTCTCGATCATCCGGGCGTTTCGGTGGCTATATGGGGGGCGCGCCGCCCTGATCAACTCAATGCTATCCGGGAAGTGACGGATTGGTGTCTTGATGCGGAAACGAAAAAAGAAATCGAGTCGATTCTGGAGCGTTGCGTGCGTGATCCGGTGGGCGCGGAATTCATGGCGCCACCCTTAGCAGGTTGTTGAAATTCGGCTGTATTTAAAGCCAATCACATCTGAACGCTGCAAAGTTCGAGAAAAACATTACCTTTTGATGGTCTTATGGTCATGTTTAGCCGGTATTTCCGGCCAGTTCTGATTTTCACGCCCACTGCTCCTGTAAATTGCAGATTCGTATTAGATTCCAGTAGCCAGTCTATCTGTGTTAAAGCTTGATCTATAATAGCTCTAATCCAACGTAATGGATGATCCGCAGGGATAAATGAATCCAGCTGAACAGTTGTGAAAAGTGTCTCTTGAAAAACATCAATTCCGCGCATTTATATTCATTCCATAAAATAATACTAATTTTCGTATTATATTGACCCCTCTCTATTCAGGGGAGAAAATCAACAACCTGCCAGTAAGAACTGGAAGCTGTAAGAAATAAAATTGGAGGTAATATTAAAGTGGGAATTTATGAAAGGAGAATTTTCCCGTTTATTTTAGATAAGCAAATGAATAAGGACAACTATAAGCATGAGCGCGATTCAACTTTATCAAACGCAACAGGGCGTATTCTCGAAATTGGCTTCGGTACTGGTTTAAATTTACCTCACTATCCAAAGCATATTAAAAAGATTGTGGCGTTAGACATAAACCCAGGCATGAATGTGAAGGCACAAAAACGGATGCTGGAATCGGGCCTTAATGTCGAATACCATTGCTTAAATAGTGAAATGCTACCTTTTGAAACCAGTTCCTTTGATTCTGTAATTTCCACGTGGACGCTTTGTAGTATTGCCGATCTTAATTCCGCGCTATCAGAAATACACAGAGTTTTAAAACCAACTGGAAAGTTTGTATTTTTGGAGCACGGTTTAGCCGAAGAGCCTGGAATGCAAAAACTACAGTATTGGATGACACCAGTTCAGAAAATAGTAGGTTGTGGTTGCCATTTAAATCGAAAAATTGATGAATTAATACGGCAAGCCGGGTTTCAGATCGAAAATCTGGAAAGGTTTATAATGGATGGAGCCTCAACTCCCCTGGCAAGCTCAATGTACCGTGGAGTAGCAAATCCAGTTTAATGTAATAATCTCATAACGTTTTTTTTATACTCAGAACTATAGGCTATAGCAGTTTAAGGCGTTCGGTTTTAATGCAATCCAGTGAAAACATAGCTTCCTTCGTAGAGGGAGCAATAGTGCAACTTTGTGGAAAGTGAGTCTCACTGTTTGATTTCAGTGCCGCTCGCTTATAACAAGTTGCTGCAATAGGCAGACCTTAAGGAAGATCAACAATTGCAACGTTCTCTTGCGCGCAAACGATTCGATCAAGCCAAATGCGCTGTTTTCATGGTTGGATATCTACCCAAACCGCGTGATGATCGGAACTGACCCAACCATGATCGCCCCTTGCTACCAGATATGCCTGAGAATCGTCCGGAGCTGGCCAGAATACGCCGGATCCTGTGACCGTAACATTATTTGAAGGCAGCACATAATCAACACGCAAGCCACCGGCAAAAGCGGCAGTATCCCGAGATGGTGCACTCTTGTGATTCGGACCATATTTGGCTCCATTGATAGCAGCGCCTTCACTTGCAGGAACCTGTTCACCTACTGCCGCTTTCGGATGAAGCCGTGGCTGTTCGAGCAATTGCATGATCGCGCCAGGATAGCTGTCGCCATCAAAAGGATCCGCGTTCAAATCCCCCATCACGACAAATAGTGCATCATCCTTGAGGCCCCCTTTGATCCCGTACTGATCATAAAGATAATCCTCACCGGAAATATAATCTTTCCAAAGGCGTATTTCATCGAAATTACGCTTGCCGTTGCGATCTTCAGGCCCGTCAAACGTTGGCGGCGTGGGATGACTGGCGAGTACATGCAGCGTTCCCCATGGAAGATGTACCGGCAAATCAATGTGATTCTTCGAAGACAAAGGTAAAATGGCGAGCATCTCCGGAGTATAAAAATCTTGAGCTTGCGGCGTGTCGGGGGAATCTGGCAATAACGCACCGGGCATATCTCGCCACAGAAAAGTACCGAATTCTCTTTGCTTGTCCACATCCAGAGGATAACGGGAAATAATGGCGAACGCGTATTGCCCTTCAAATTGGCCAAAACCCAACGCATCATTCCCCCCCGATATTTCACCATCACCGTTCAGATCCTTACCACTGGGCACCCCGGTATTGGACCGCACCGGGTAACGATAAGGGTAATCAAGCGGCGCGCTGCCGTGGTGCGGAACACCGAGATAATCCTGATTAAAAATACTCAGCGCTCTGCCCGATTCATCATAATCAAACTCATTGAGCAGCATGACATCGGCCCGAATAGCCTGAATAATCTCGGCAATCATATGTGCTTGGGCGTCGTCATTTTCCAGATCGTGAATCAACCGACCTGCTTCCGGGCGATAGAGTGAGCAGTTAAAAGTAGCAACACGTAGCGCATCCTGAGATGGCGGCTTTATTTCCATAGCCATCGCATGAAAAACAGCGGGGATGAAACAAAACCATGCGCATAACATTCGCTTGAACATTCAGGCATTCCTTGGTCGCACTCATTGAATGTCGGGAACAAAACTTCGATCAATCGGATAAAGTAAGTTAACACGCCTGTATTAAATTTTTATAATCATGTTTTCGCTACCTGCCATGGTTGCCAGGGCAACCAAACCATGAAGCAACTGCCTTTATGCGGCGTACTGTCGACTCCAATGACTCCCCCCATAATCTCAACGAAATTTCTGACCAATGCAAGCCCCAATCCCGTGCCTTCATAATGGCGGGACAAAGCTTGTTCCGACTGTTCAAAAGGACGGAATAAACGATCAATCTGAGTGGACTCAATGCCAATTCCCGTATCAATAACTCTGATTTCAATAAAGTAATTAGCTTCACCGAGCGTTTTTGAATAACTTAGAGCATATTGCTGCCATTCATTTTTCGCTTCAATACCACTGATTTTACGTATTTTAACCACCACAGAACCCCCTTCAGGGGTGAACTTGATCGCATTGGACACCAGATGGATGATAATCCCCTGCACTTTCTGCGCATCCAGCACTACCATTCCAATTTGATGATCCACCTCAAGCAAGAAATTAACACCTGAGCTGCGAGCCCTCCAGCTAACGTCGGCAATGACAGAATAGAGCATTTCGTCCAGAAGCACCGGTTCGAGGCTGATCTCCTGAGACTCTGTTTGTGTTTGGGTAAAATCGAGAATCTTGTTGATCTCTCGCAGAAGTTTTTCTGCTGCCGAAATCATATACGAAAGATATTCTTTATGCTCCGGATTTTGAACCCCCGTCTCCTCATCTGACAGCAACGAGGCAAAACCGATCACCGCATTGAGCGGGGTGCGCAATTCATGCGAAACCATGGCAAGAAAATTGTCTTTAACTTGATTGGCGTCGGATAATTCATGAATCGTTTCATTGAGTTTTTGCGTGCGTTGCGCTACCTTTTGTTCCAGTTGCTGATGTACAGTCTGCAGATTGTGCGCCATTTGATTGAAGATGTGTGCCAAAGAGGCAATTTCTTCCGGCCCTGTTTCTTCCACACGCATATGAACTTCACCCTCTCCGAACAAACGAGCGCCATGGCGCAGTTTTTCCAAAGGATGAATCACCGAACGCGCCAAAAAATGTGCGATCAATAACGCTATGGATAGCAGAACTGTGAATATGAATATAATATTTCGTGTCAGCCGCCAGCGTTCATGTTTCAATTTAATCTGTCTCTCGCTCAGGAACGCTGTGAATTTATCCTGGGCTATGGTCATCAAAGGTTGCACCTGATCTTCACTGATCAGCAGTATCACATTCCAGTCCATACCATCAACAGGATAGATCTGGATATGATAGGTTTCCGAGTCCACCTGGAAGACTGCGTGCTCGGGGTTCCTGGCTGAAATTATCTTTTGCAATGCATCCGAAGCCACATTTGCCGCTTTCATATTCAAAATGGCATTTTCGTCCACCTGATCGAATAATAAGCGGCGCAGCGAAGGTTCGATTGCAACGATCCTTCCATCATGGCGGGCGATCATAACGCGACCTGTTTCACCAAGCTTAAAGTTATCTATGAGCGAATAGATCCCCTCCAGAGTCATGTCCGCCCCCTGTATCCCCAGAAAATGATCCTGCTCATCATAAAGCGGGACGGCATGGGTCATGACCTGATCACCATTCCACAAATCAAAATAAGGTCCTACCCATATGGAACGCCGCTCGGGATTCTCGCTTGGGGAAACCGCCTGATAGTAGGGTCTTGATCTGATATCGAAATCCGGCGGCAGAGTTTCGGGTCCGAAATCCCATGGAAAAGTGCGATCAATCTGCTGTTCCAGAATAGTATGGGACCAAAGCAGATTCGGTCCATATTGATAGCTACTTCGAAAAAAATCATCCATCGGTTCGGTCTTCAAAATCAGACTCTTCATGCTTTCCGTGATCTGTTCCGCGCCATAGATAATAATTTGAGAACGCTCTACGCCATCCTCGGGTTTTTGCCGCATACGCAGTCCGAGCGAATCGGGTTGCAGCAGGTCAAAATCATATGAGCCGGATTTTTCTGCGTTTGTTTCAGACAATAGATGCATGGCATAATCCGCTGCCGATTTATTTTGGGCCGACATCACATCAAGGATGTCATGAACATGCAAAGAAAACACGCGACCAAGAGCATTGAGCATGGTTTCGGAATTTTTATACGCCTGGTCGAATAATCCATGCTCGATGTTATGTTCAAATTCCGAAGAAAATTGGATATTGATCTCGGTCAAGCGTTTTTGCCAAAACCATATAGGCAAGACAAGCAAGCTTATCATAAGCAACGCAACAAATATTATGGAAATATTCAGAAGCTTTTGCAAAGAAATGCCTGAACGAAAGAATAATAAATGAGATGTAGACTTCACAGTTACTCTCTTAATCCGATATGGCGTAAAGATGTATGATACTATCAATTGCTATCCGGGAGGCTTTCATGATGGTGGAGTTGCTATACTTGGCTCGAGCCATCCTGTTAACAGAAATTTGAAAAGGCTATTCACCTGGAATCTCACAAAGATTTTACCCCATAGACCCCGTTATTCAAACATAAGATCCCCTCAACGCGGAGAACTTGATATAATGACGGTCGAATCATGTTCAAAACAATAAAGTGTTTTCATTCCTATAGAATAATCTCAAGAATAAATTATGGATAAACCATTAACTTCATCGCAAGCCCGCCTCTTCAGTGATACGCTTCATCATCTGATGGTCCATCTTTCAACAGCCAAGGAACCGGAGGATGAAGCCGGCGGCAGTTCTCCTGGAGACAATCCCATGGTTCGCATGCTCAATGGGCCCGCGAAAAACGAAATCATGCAGCTAATGCAGTTGGTGACCCCGCAACTGATCCAGAAACTCATGCCCATGATGCAGGGCGGGTCTTCCATGGATCCGTCTTTGCTGCAACTTAATAAAGCGATCATCTCCAGGGCGGGCGAGGAAGTCATTTACCGTATCCCGCCGGGGCGGCTTGTTTCACGCTGGACCGCCAGCAAGCAAGGCTATAAAATTGACGAATTCAGTTTTGATGTCAATTGGTGGTGGGTATGCCTCAACCTTAGGACAGTATGGCGGATTTATCGGCAACGGCGTGCTGGAAAATCTGAGAGCTAGGCGGTTTCCACACATGGCCAGAGCCACGTTAGGGGCGGGCATCGTCCGTTCCGGGAACTTCTAAGGAACCTCTGATCAAGCCCCGTTTTTCCTGATAATTTGTTGTCAAATCCAAAAAATTGCCAGCACATCGAAAAAGG
>DEIQ01000032.1:0-171 GCA_002352565.1 Proteobacteria bacterium UBA2770
CCTTGTCATGCTATGAAAAAGATCGACAGCATGACCCATGATCAGGTGCTTGTGTCGCAGAAAAACATCCGCAAGGTGACAGAAGCGCTTCTTACTTTTGATTTGCGTTCACCGGATCCTGATATGGATTTGCCCCCTGTGATTCTGCGCGATGAACTGAAACAGGCACTA
>DEIQ01000032.1:183-4978 GCA_002352565.1 Proteobacteria bacterium UBA2770
GCAGAGCGGGGTCGTGCGTCCTTATTTCCCGGTGAAAGATGAAACATCCTTGATTGGCCATGCTGCTGGTCAAATCAGGAACATGATTTATGAGTATGCCAACCTCATCGAGCAGATCATGGAGGTCAGCCAGGCTTACAGTGTCGGAGATCTTAGCGTTCATTTTCCGCCGATGCCCGGTGAGCGGGGTAAAATCACCCGATCCATGGAAGGCATCCGTTTGAATCTTGTGCGTTTGAGTACCGAATTGCTCGATTTAATCGCACAGGCCAAAAAGGGCAGATTCGAGGTTGTGGCCAATGCGGAAGGCTACAAGGGCGAATTTGCCCGTATCATTGAGGGAGTGAACGAACTGTTCAGCACCTTGATCGAACCGTTTCAGCAGTTGCACGAGGCGATCGAACAGATTAACCATGCTACGTTGCGTGAACATCTGAATCAAGATATCGATCTGCCGCAAGCGGATGGCATGATCGGTCAGGCCATGGATGATTTGAGCCGGGTTTTTCAGCGTTTGCGCCATACTGCATTTTATGATCCGGTAACTGGTGTGCCCAACCGTTTTTTTGCCGCAGAGTATCTTGATCGTATACTCCAGCGCCAGTCTGAGGGTATTCATGCCGTATTCATTCTTGATCTGTACGGATTTTCACGCATCCATGGTGGGATGACTAATGCCATTGGCGATCGATGCCTGGTGGAATGTACACAACGATTGCAGAGTATTCTGCCCGAAGATGCGTGGGTGGCCCGGTTTGGTGGCGACCAGTTTGTTGTGGTCAAGGAAAATATACCGACCATCGAACAGACTCGGGAAATGGCCGAGCAACTGCTTGAGAATGGCAGGCAGCCCTATACAATTGATGCGCATCAATTCAGCGTGCCTTTTGCCATAGGTATCGCATTATTCCCCAAAGATGGAACCAATGCCGAAACCCTGTTTCAAAAAGCCGATGTCGCGTTGATTGAAGCGTTGAGAGAGGGCGGAAATAATTTTCGCTTCCACTCCCATGACATCAGTTCTCGTCTGGTCAGGGAGATTACTTTGGAATCCGCACTGGCGGATGCTACCGATCGGGATGAAATTGATGTCTATTACCAACCATTCTGGGACGTTCGGAATCAGCGTGTTTGTGGCATGGAAGCCCTTGTGCGCTGGAAGCACGAAGGTAAAATGCTCAACCCCGGCGAATTCCTGCTTATTGCCGAACACACCGGGCTGATTCAATCCATAGGTATGCGGGTTTTGGAAAAAGCCTGCGCTTATCTGAAGCAATGCCACCAGCGTGGGCTTGGCCATTTGAGCGTATCGATTAACTTATCCCGTCGCCAGCTCGAGGATCCCGGGCTTATCCAGTCAGTCATGCAAATCCTCGATCGAAATTCCATCAATCCCGCTCGTGTGATTTTTGAAGTGACCGAATCCATCTTGTTTGACGACCGGGTCGTCGATTATCTGAATCAATTTAAGGATTATGGGTTCCGTATTGCGATCGATGATTTCGGAACCGGTTATTCTGCGCTGTCATATCTTTACCGGCTGCCCTGCGATATCATTAAAATACCGCGCGAGTTTCTTGAGAATCTTCCCGAAGATAAAATCAAGTGCGCCATTGCGGAAGCCGTGATCACCCTTGGACAGACCATGAAGCTGGATGTGATCGTCGAAGGCGTTGAGAAATCCAGCCAGAGTTATTTTTTCGCGGCGCGCAGTTGTTATTATCAACAGGGTTTCCTGTTCAGCAAACCCCTGCCGATAAATGCCATGTCACAATTTCTTGATCAGCATTACCGATGAAATGAATAGGGCGCAGGCTTAGCGAACCTCTGATCAAGTAATGAACTCGGTTCTTGCGTCCCTNNCTGGCCCAGCTTCATCGTTACTTATCTTCGCAATAGCCCTGCTATTACGGGCGATAAGCGCCTTGAATCTGAACATAATGAACCACAATCACCTTCGTCCAGACTTGATCAGAGGTTCCTTAGGATGTTCAATTAATTTCTCGCGCCTGTTTTTGCCTCGACTTGGCTAAGCTCATAACGTTTTTCAACAGCCTGCCAGGAGGGAAAAAAGGAAGGCATATTCGAGCGCTTTTTCCCGGTAGCGGCGCAAACGGCCTGAAGCTCCGGCATGACCAGCTTCCATATTAGTTTGCAGGAGCAGAAGGTGTTGGTCGGTTTTTAGCGCTCTGAGTTTTGCCACCCATTTGGCTGGTTCCCAGTATTGGACCTGAGAATCGTGGAGCCCGGTCAGCACCAGCATGTGAGGATATTGCCGGGCGCTGACCTGATCATAAGGTGAATAGGAAAGCATCGTGTGATACGCATCCGGGTCGGCAGGGTTGCCCCACTCGTCGTATTCTCCGGTGGTCAGGGGGACACTCTCGTCGAGCATGGTCGTGACTACATCGACAAAAGGGACATGAGCGACAATGCCGCGATACAATTCAGGGCGCATGTTGACCACGGCGCCCATCAGTAATCCTCCGGCGCTGCCCCCAGCGGCGAAAACCTTGTTTGCTGCGGCGTAACCATGATGGGTAAGAAATTCGCTCACATCGATATAATCGGTAAAGGTGTTGCGCTTGTTGAACAGTCTGCCTTCATCGTACCATCTGCGCCCCATTTCCTGCCCACCGCGGATATGGGCAATAGCATAGACAAAACCGCGATCGAGCAAGCTCAGAATATGAGATGAAAATGATGCTTCGACGGAATGCCCATAAGCGCCATAGCCGTAGAGGTAAAGTGGGCGATCGGCAGGATTTCCCATATTTCGGCGATAAACGAGAGATATCGGGATGCTCTCGCTATCTCTGGCGGGAGCAAAAATCCGCTCGCTGGCATAATCAGCTGGATTAAAATCACCCACTACCTCATCTTGTTTGAGCAAGGTCTGTTGACCTGATGCCATATCGTATTCATAAATAGTATTCGGCGTGGTCAGGGAGGAATAGCCGTATCTTAACCGCGGGCTGGAATACTCGGGATTCTCATCGATATAAGCGCTGTAAACCGGCTCATTGAAAGGGATGCTGCGACTCGTTTCTCCGTTGAGCACTTTGATCCTGAGCAATCCTTTGTGTCGTTCTGTGACGACTACATGATTGGCGAAAACCTCCACATCCTCGAGAAGTACATCGTCCCGGTGTGAAATCAGTTCCTTCCAGGCGTTCGGGTCTCCCGTTTTATCGACAGGCGTTTCCAGCAAACGGAAGTTGGGCGCTTGCCGATTGCTGCGGATGAGAAAGCGCTCGCCTTGATGAAATATTTCATACTCATGGTTTCTTTCCCGGGGAAAAAAGATGGCGAATTCTCCCTCGGGTTCGTCAGCATCGAGAATTCGATATTCACTCGACAGAGTTTGATGCAAACCGATGATCACATAGCGCCCGGATTTGCTTCTCGAAACTTCTGCGTCAAACGCATCATCCCGTTCTTCATATACCAACACATCACAGGCGACGCTGGAACCAAGAACATGCCGATAAACCCGGTATGGCAACAGGGTGTCGGGGTGTCTGGCGACATAAAACAGCGTATGGTTATCATTGGCCCATGCCATATCAGCGGACGTGTTTTCGATGGTATCGGGATAATGCTCTCCCGTTGTCAGATTTTTAAATCGGATGCGATACTGACGGCGACTGAGCGTATCCTCCGCATAAGCCAGAATATCCTGGCATGGGCTGACTTCATAAGCGCCCAGATCATAAAAATCATAGGGTTCAGCCAATTTGGGAATGTCGAGCAATAGCTGTTCCGCCGTTTCAAGGGTATGTGGTTTGCGGTAGTAAACGGGATATTCCTGTCTTGGGTGATAGCGATGGTAATACCAAAAATCCTTGTGCAGACAGGGGGCTGAACAGTCCTCTTCTCTGATCCGGGCAATCATTTCGTTGTACAGCAACGACTGCATGGGCTCAGTTCCTTCCAGGATTTGCCGGGTATAGCTGTTTTCCTGTTCCAGATAATTCAGAACTTCAGCCTTGTGACGATCGTCATCTCGCAACCAATAATAGGGATCGACCCGGATATGGTGGTGAATTTCCATGCGATGTGGCTTGATTGGGGCGATCGGAGGTTTGATGGTCGTCGCGGCAATGAGAATGTCGGCGGGTTTATAATCAGAGCTGTTTTGATCCGTCACGCGCCGGACTCCATGGTCATAATAAAGATATAAAAAAGGCCCAAATCCCTTAAATACATGTCGCAGATCATGAATCTGGAGAACATGGCTGATTTTTATGTTGCAGTCATTGAAGAGCCCGGGGAAACATTATGCTGGCGATGATAGCCTGTCATTG
The DNA here is from genome assembly GCA_002352565.1 of Proteobacteria bacterium UBA2770. Lineage (GTDB taxonomy): Bacteria > Pseudomonadota > Gammaproteobacteria > UBA2770 > UBA2770 > UBA2770. Next base: position 4,491 of record DEIQ01000032.1, read on the forward strand.
GTACGCGTATTGTTCTATACGAGACCTTTGAAAGGTCTCTATACAAATAAACGTTTATTGACATCGCCTTAATATACCAAGAGTATTTTGTAGATCAAGGCAACTTTGATTAAGGCGTTATCTGTAAGATTTTCCCGCGTTGTTTACACTTTTGCGGGGTAGAAACAGTTTATCAGCAAAGCATGAGGGGTCATATTATCAAGTCCCTTATGGGGTTTAACGGAGTTATAGAAATTGATAAAGCGGTTCAAGGAAGTCTTGCGATGAGCGCGGCTGGCTTACATCTCTTTTTCACGTCACATTTCCATAAGGGTGCGGATAACCCGTTCAGCCTTGCCATTGGTCTGGGGGCGATTAACACGGGTAAACTTTTGTCCAATGCCATGCTCTTTGCAGGTTTTAGCAAACTCGCGGCTGTTCAGTACCCCGATACTCTTTACCATTATCTGAACTGGTGTAATCAGGCTCATAAGGACTCTCATCAATCA
>DEIQ01000032.1:4985-14802 GCA_002352565.1 Proteobacteria bacterium UBA2770
ATGAACTGTCCCGGGTTCTATCGGATAAAATAGCAGCATACAGCTCCCGTGAGAAATCATCAATCGCTACAAAGAGGTATTCTCTACCTTGTGTCAGGCAAGCTCCTTCGAGTACGGGAAGGCGTCTGGTATCAAAGTGCATCATTTCACCCGGGCAAGATTTGTTATATCGCCTGGCTTGCGCCTTGAGCTTGCGCTGCAAAGACTTCTCAACCCTGGCGAGTCGCTTAGCTTAAAGACCGTATTCCAGAAACCGATAGCGCTTATTGGTGCTGTCTCCAGGGATAAATTCCTGTTTACGGGCTCGCGCCAGGATTTTATAGATTGTCGGCCTGCTAACACGGTATATTGCTGCTAACCGGGCAACCTTTATATCACCTGCCTGATAGCGTGACCAAATTGACCTGCGATCATGCGGCGTCAGTCTTGTTCGTTTGCGCATATTCATATTTACAGTATCTCCAATAAAACTGGAATCTGTAAGTAACGCGGCTAAAGATAACGTGTAAGAATTAGCCGCGTAGTGATACAACTATCATAATTATTTATACCCAATCAACTCAAAGATATTCCCCCAAAATCAATAACTCGAATCACCTTGCAAGATCACGTCCGGTTCCTGAATATAATCGCCCTCAACGTATTCCAGACCAAGATTCCACAAGGTCATCATGGTTTCCGTATCTTCGGGTTGTTCGGCGATGGTATGAATACCGAGACTCTGAGTTTCTTCCAGAAGTTTCAATAATGCGTCCTGTTTTTCCTGAGATTTGCTTATTCCCTGCACCAGCGATCTATCCAGTTTCACATGGGTGAATGGCAATCGGCGCAGGGTTTGCATCGGATGGCCGCTTTGCCCAAAGTTTTTTAATGCGAGACCGAAACCAGCTTTGCGGATGACTTCGCTCATGTTGACCATTTGCTTGAGTCTTTGCAGCATGACAGGTTCTGGTATTTCAAGGACGACAGTCACGGTATTTTGATTCCAGTCCGCCATTGCTTCGGCATTTTCCACCAGCCAAGCTATAAAGCGATCGTCCTTAAGGCTTTGATTAGACAACAAAATAAAAAGCGTCAGGTGTTTTTCTATTTCGTTCTGATGAGATTTGATCCAGCTCCGGGTATTTTTGATCACCCATCGATCGATATCAGGCATCAGGGAATGTTTTTCGGCTGCTGGCAGAAACTCCGCTGGAAGAAATTCCTTCCCGCTGTTGTGTTCCTGCATTCGTATTCTTATGCTGTAATAACCCTCTGACACTGCATTCAGGCGCGCGATAGGCAGAAACTTGGGTCGTATGGTCTGATGATGTAAAGCCTCTCTTATTCTATAGGCCCACCGGCGATCGTTTTCATTATTTTCGCTACGGCCCGAAGTATCAGCGCTGAGCATTGTCCATGCTTTATATGAATCGCCGGCCTTGGATGCCGCGGTTGCCGCCTGGGAAGCCTGAGCTACGATAACGTCCATGCCTGTGGGTTCATCGAATATCTTACGCAGACCGATATTGCATTGAATCATTTGAGACACGTCATCCGCTTCGAAAACATGTTCCAGAATCATTTGATGCCATTTTCCGGCTAAATCCTCAATCTCGGCTGAGTTATTCCGGCATATCCAGACTATCACCCGACCATTGCTCCATAGCGTGACGTAATCTTCGGACTCCAGGGTTTCGCGGATCAGTTCGCCAACCTGGGATGTGAACGCCAGCAGACATTTAAGACCTGACTCCTCCATCATTTCGTCGAATCTCGATATCAGAATGACAGCGATCATCTCTGTAGCCTCGGGTTTTTTGGCAAGTCGTTGACGGTGAACCTGTTCGAGCGCATTAATAATATGTAAGAACTTATGATATCCGGCATCGGCGGTGCCTGGTGATACTGTCGGCAAAGGACTTGAAGGTAAGGAGGGAATAGAACCCATAGGTATCAGCAACTGGTAGGTGGGTTCATGATTCTTTTTAGAGAACAGGCTGAGCCGACTTGATCGTTTGCTGCCATCCGGAAAATCAATATCCAGCGTAATGGTGCGATTGTGCGAACTACGCAGATCTTCCATGGCCTGCAAAAAAACGGCATAGTTCGTTTCAGGAAGAATCTCGATTAATGACTTGTTTTTCAGTTCAGCGGCGCTGCTGACATTCATCGCGGAATAAAAAGCCGAATTGGACAGCAATATACGGCCTGATTTCAAGTGCAGAATACCATCGGAACAATGGGATATTAAATCAACCAGTACCCGTCGCTCATGCAAGCTGTCCTCAAGTTTTTCCTGAACCTGCTGTAGCCATTCCCGCCATTCATGCTGGAATTTCAGCATTGCCGGTGCGAGATTATGAGCATTCATTGGTATAAGGCCATATGCACCTGCTTTCACAAGCTGAACGACGCTATCATCATCGGGATTGTCGGTGATCACACTGGCAGGCAAACGGAATCCGCCGAAAGCAAGGTCGGCATTGGTTAGTGTTGCGACCACTTGTTTGATGTCTGCCGGGCTTAATTCGGCAGCAATGACAACAGGAAGCCGCGGATCCTGATTCAGCTTTGATACCAAATCAATATCCTTTCCTAAAACCAGCAAATCAACCTCAAAATCTTGTTGTTCCAGCCATTGTTTGAAGCGCCTGGATGTGTCGCGCCCAGCAAGCAGAATTACGCGCCACGGTTTTTCGTATCCCGTTTCGTTAGCCAACAGTTCTCCTCCTCATGTTCGTGGATCATAGATTCCACCATAATGGTGTTTTAGCAGGTGCCTCTGGTATTTCGCGTACCAGACGAGGAACGAGATAACCAGGCAGAACTTCCGCGATCTGCGTCATCAAGCTCGCGGCCTGGGCGGCGGACACAAAGAAGTGCGCTGCGCCTGTGACCGGGTCGAGCATATGTAGATAGTAGGGTAAAACGCCCTGTTGTGATAGTTTACGGCTTAACTGCGTGAGGGCATATCCGCAATCATTGACGTTTTTGAGCAGGACACTCTGATTCAGAAGCAAAGCGCCGGCTTGCCGCAGCTTTAATAATGCTTCAGCGGTTGTATCGTCGAGTTCATTGGCATGATTCACATGCGTGACCAATATAACCTGTTTGCGCTGTTGTTTAATCCAGGCAAGAATTTCAACAGTAATACGCTGGGGTATGACAATCGCGGTACGAGTGTGAATGCGCAGGGTGCGCACATTTTCGAGCGCCATCAGTCGATCCATGAGATTGATTAATTTTGGGTCATCCAGGGACAGAGGATCACCACCGCTAAGAATGACTTCCTCAACCTCTTTGTGGTGGCTTATGTAGTCCAGCGCACTTTGCCATTGCTCGCGGCCTCCACCGAGGCGACTGTAAGGAAAATGGCGACGAAAGCAATAGCGGCAATGGATGGCGCAGGCGCCGCTGACCACCAGTAAAACGCGGCCATGATATTTGTGCAGGAGCCCGGGCGCCTTCATGCTCTCAACATCGCCAACCGCATCGGTAACGAAACCCTCTGCAGGATCCATCTCCGCGTCAAGCGGTAAAATCTGGCGCAGCAGGGGATCGTGAATATCGCCTGGGTGCATACGCGCGAGGAAGGGTTCGGGTACAAGCAAGGGAAAAGCGCTGGCTGCGCGCTTCGCGGCTGGCAGGTACGAGACATCAAGTTGCAAACGCTGCCATAACGTGGCAGGATTACGGATAGCATTCCGGAGGATGATACGCCAGTGTTGGTCTGCGTTGTTGGGTTTATGTGCAGGCACACTGGAAGAATCCACTGTTTGGATGACTTCTGACATAATTTTTAATTGAGTTTAATTGAGCAAGGAAACATGGCTCGTTATAGCACCAATGAATTTAAGGCCGGGTTGAAAATCATTCTTGATGGTGACCCCTACAGTATTGTCGAAAATGAATTTGTCAAGCCGGGCAAAGGTCAGGCTTTCAACCGTGTCAAGATCCGCAATCTCAAAAACAATCGGGTCATCGAAAGAACCTTCAAATCAGGTGAAAGCATAGAAGCAGCGGATGTCGTCGATATCGATATGGAATTCCTGTATCAGGATGGCGAATTATGGCATTTTATGCAACCGAGTACATTTGAGCAATATGCTGCCCATCAGGATGCTGTTGGCCAGGCTGCACAATGGATTCGAGCGCAGGATGTCTGCACGGTAACATTATGGAATAATGAACCTCTTGATGTTATTCCACCTAACTTTGTGCAGTTGAAAGTCGCTGAAACCGATCCGGGACTGCGCGGCGATACTTCCGGCGGTGGTGTTAAACCGGCTACGCTTGAAACTGGCGCCGTCGTGCGGGTACCTCTTTTCATCAATGCAGGTGAAATTCTCAAGGTTGATACGCGCACCGGATCTTATGTATCCCGCGTCAAGGAATGAGTGGGTCGCCATTCGATCCCGTTGTTACCTGGAAGCCTACGGCTTCATATAAACGTCTTCGCCAGCGAGCGGAAATGCTTGCCGCGATCCGTGCGTTCTTTTCATTCCGTGGCGTGATGGAGGTGGAAACACCCGGATTTTCGGCGTTTCCCGCCACCAATCCATGCCTGAACCCTTTCAGGGTGCGGGATATTCGCAATACCGGACCAGTATTATACGCGCATACCTCTCCGGAATATGCTATGAAGCGCCTGCTCGCGGCGGGCATTGGCCCGGTTTATCAAATATGCCATGTATGGCGCGCGGGTGAGTGTGGACGTTGGCATAATCCGGAATTTACCATGCTGGAGTGGTACCGTCCCGGTTATGATGAATATCGTCTGATGGCTGAAGTGGAAGACCTGGTCCGCCATGTGATTCATGAAAATATTGGCTCGGCCGAGTATATCTCTTACCAGCGGGCTTTTATGGATTATGCCGGGATCAATCCTTTCACAGCCAGTGTGGAAACGCTGATGAAAAGTTTGCCTGAAGGCGGAATGCCGGATCTGGCAGAACGCAGCGAATGGCTTGATCTGGTTTTTTCCATCAGAGTGGCTCCACAACTGGGTAAAAACGGTTTGGCTTTCCTGACCCGCTTCCCTCCGCAGCAGGCTGAACTGGCGCGGTTGTCATCCGATGCCTTATATGCGCGCAGGTTCGAGTTGTTTTTCCGGGGCATGGAACTGGCGAACGGCTATTATGAGTTGACCGACAGCATACAATGCCAGCAACGTATGCAAAGCGATGCCATGGAACGCCGAAGGAGAAAGCTGCCCGAACTGTCCGTAGATACGAGGCTGCTTGCTGCCATGGAGCATGGTTTACCTGTCGCCAGTGGGGTTGCATTGGGCATTGATCGACTGGCGATGGTGGTTACGGGCACTGATCACATTCGTGAAGTGCTGACTTTTCCTGGTGAACTTGCCTGATCTGGTTAGGAAACCCCGGGTGAAACAAGCTTCTTTCAAACAATGGTGTTCCGTTTTTGATTTCATGACATTCAGAGCGATGATTTCAGGATGATGAAGCAGGATTTACAGAAGTCAGGTGACGGATTATCAAGCGTGGCTTGTGCTTGCGCTCATCCCATTCCAGTTGGTATGCCAGATCTGCATGCTGATCGATGCGCAGGGTTTCAGCAGGGTTTGCTGCCGTGGGATTATCAAACCACATAGCTTCCAGAGTTTGGTCGCCGCTAGCCGGGCGTAGTTGCAGCCGTAAATGGTGGCTCTTTGCCCCGAGTGGCTCCATTTTTATAATACGGAACACATCCTGCCAGAGCGGTGCTTCGAATTCACGGCCGTAGGGTCCAATTGCCGTGATTTCACGCAAATGCATCGACCAATGCTCCGGGTTCAACTCATTTCTGGCAAAAAAGGGACCATCGGTTTGAATTACCGCACCAGGAACAGCGTGGTGCTGGTGCATATCTTCACGCACAATCTGATCAAATAACTGCTGTGCATTGATTCGATCGCTTGCCAGCAGGCTGCATCCGGCAGCACCCGCGTGTCCGCCAAAGCTGTGCCATAAACCCGGCTGCCTTTCTTCCATCTGCTGCAAAAGATCGCGGATATGAATTGGATGCCCTGATCCAGCGCGTACCGAGCCGGTCAACAGGGTTTTATCCCGTACACTCGGGGATAGACAGGCCACAGGCACGCCATAGGCCTCGGCGATACGTCCGGCGACAATACCCTGGACGCCGGCGTGTCCGTGTTCCAGCCACAACATCAAACCCCTTGCCCCCAGGCTTAAGGCAAGCTGCGCCTGTTCTAATGCATCCTCAAGCATTTTCCCCTGGATCTGGCGGCGTTGCTGATTCATTTTTTTTAGTAGCCCGGCGTGTTGCCGGGCTGTGTTGATGTCATTGGCTCGCAGGAATTGAACACCGGCCATGGCGTCGTCGAGCCGCCCATGTGCGTTAATCATGGGTGCTACCTTGAACGCCAAATCCTGGCTTGTAGCTTCGTGCAATACCCTCATCATTCGCAGAGCCTTCCAGCATGGTCGTCCATCTGGGCTGTTGATGCGTTCAAGTCCATAACGCACTACTGCGCGATTATTGATGCTCGTAGCGAGGCTGACGCAATCCGCCACTGTGCCCACCGCCACCCAATCGAGATAGGATTTGACATCAGGTGGATTGGATGCGAACCATGATTTTTGATCTGAAAGATGGGAACGAACGGCGCAAATCAGCAACCAGGCGACCATGCATCCAGCAATGGCGCGATCGGGGTAGTGTGATGACTCGGACTGGGGGTTGATACACGCCAGAGCAGAGGCCGGTGGGCCTTCCTCTGGCAGCACGTGGTGGTCGGTTACGATAGTATCGATGCCATGCGCGTGTAATATGGCGATACGCTTTTCGTCGGAGGAGCCGTGATCAGCAGTAATGAGCAGGGTTGGTTTCCCATGCGCTTTATAGTGCGCCAAAATACGTTCACACAGTCCCGATGAAAGTCCATAACCTTCATTAAGCCGATGTCCTATAAAGCTGCACAGCCGTTCATGCGGGACACCGAAATCGAGAAATGCCTGAAATAGCACCGCGTGCGCGGATACCCCGTCGGCATCGTGATCGGATAGAATACCTATGCTTTCTCCATTGAGGACGGCGCGGCTTATCCGTTCGACAGCGGGCTGGATATCCGGAAGATCCCATGGGGAATCCAGGCTGCGCAGCCCGGGACGTATCGCTGTCAGTGAAGGGACGGCCCTTCCGGCCAGTATGTGAGCGCTCAATGGTCCAAAGCCCTGTTTCAGGGCCAGGCTATAGAGGTGGTTATTGATTTCACGTTGCTTCAGATGAGGGAGAGGTATGCTCATACCTGACTATTGTATGACATGAATGTCAAAATAGAACAACTGCGTGGTCAGAATTTTCGTTGTTTTAGCGCGTTACAGTTGGAAGAGTTTGATCACTATAATGTGATTGTCGGACCCAATGGCGCCGGAAAAACAAGTCTTCTTGAAAGCATCTATGTGCTGGGTAGCGGCCATTCTTTTCGTAGCAATCGCCGCTCGTTCCTGTGCCAGCACGGATATGAGAAATTTGCATTGTCAGTTTCCCTGCGTACCGATGACGGAATCTCGCGCACCGTCATGCGCTGGCAGGCCGGAAAGCTTGAAATTACACGTGATCAACAACCCGTGGCCAGTATTGCTGATCTTGCGCAGATCATGCCTGTTCAGGCGATTGGGCCTTGGATTCATGAGTTGATCAGTGGCGGTCCTGAAATAAGGCGGCGCTTTCTCAATTGGGGTTTATTTCATCGGCATCAGGATTTCTATCCGTGCTGGAGGAAGTATTGCCGTGCGCTCCATCAGCGCAATGCCGCGTTGCAGCAAAACAAGGGTCGTATTGCAGCGGCATGGGAGCCGACACTGGTACGTCTCGGAGAGATGATCCACGCTTTACGGCAGGACTATGTTCGCCAATTACAATGCCTGCTGGAAAGTGATATCATATCAAATCTAACCGATGAGCCCATCACTTTGCATTATCGACCTGGATGGTCGGTTGATCGGGGTTTGGCTCGTTCGCTTGATGAAAGTCGGCATTTACATGTCACCGTGCATGGTCCACACCGGGCTGAATTGCTTGTCCTGAGTGGCAACCAACCTGCAAGAGGGTTTGTGTCCCGCGGTCAGGAACGGTTGATTGCCATGGCTTTGGGCATGGCGCAGGCGCTTGCTCATCATGCTCATGCCCGTAATGCCGGAATTCTGCTGATCGATGATCTTGGTTCGGAACTCGACGAATCACGTCAGAACCGTGTTTTGACATTATTACGCCATTTACCGCAACAATTGTTCATTACCGATATCCATAGCCAGTCGGTATGGGAGCGTTGTCCTGAGCCAAAAAAATTGTTTCATTGCCATGATGGCACGGTAAGCTGTTCTGGTCCTGTTCACTGATAATTGCTGATGAAAAAAGATATGGCACAAGCAAAACAATACAATTCAAGTGGTATACAGGTTCTACGTGGTCTGGATCCTGTCCGCAAGCGCCCCGGCATGTACATCGGAGACACGGATGACGGTAGCGGCCTTCATCACATGGTTTTCGAAGTGGTGGATAACGCTATCGATGAAGCGTTGGCTGGGTACTGTGATTGCATTAATGTTATCCTGCATTCTGATAACTCGGTTACCGTAACCGATAATGGTCGCGGCATCCCGGTGGATATCCATCCCGAGGAAGGCAAGTCGGCTGCGGAAGTTGTCATGACGGTTCTGCACGCGGGCGGAAAATTTGATGATAACGCCTATAAGGTTTCCGGTGGCTTGCATGGCGTCGGTGTTTCCGTAGTCAACGCATTGTCCTGTTGGATGGAACTGGTCATTGAGCGCGATCAAGGTCGTCATGAACAGCGCTATGTCAGAGGGGATGCGGAAGCTCCGCTGCGTGTCACGCGGCCTTCAGACGACACAGGCACTTCTATTCGATTCCAGCCTGATCCGGAAATTTTTACCAATATCACCTATGATTACGATATCATTTCCCGTCGTTTGCGCGAGTTGTCATTTCTCAATGATGGCGTCGCCATTCACCTGCATGATGAGCGCAGTGGTATCGACGAAACGTTTGCCTCCCATGGCGGAATGAAAGCCTTTGTGGCTTATCTCAATCGAAAACGTACGCCTTTGCATAAAAATATCATATTCCTTCAAGGTGAGAAAAATAACATCGGTGTTGAAGTCGCTTTGCAATGGACGGACAGTTATCAGGAGCACGTGATATGCTTTACCAATAATATTCCGCAACGGGACGGTGGCAGCCATCTGTCGGGTTTTCGGTCAGCGCTGACCCGTTCGATCAATCAATATGTTGAGCGTGAAATGACTTCGGCGCGGGAGAAACTGGTTCTTTCCGGTGAAGATATTCGTGAAGGACTTACGGGTTTAATTTCCATCAAAATGCCGGATCCCAAGTTTTCCTCCCAGACTAAAGACAAACTGGTTTCCTCAGAGGCACGGCCTGCGGTGGAAAATCTGGTATCGGAAAAGCTTCCTCTTTATTTGATGGAACATCCACAGGATGCAAAAGCCATATGTCAAAAGGTTCTCGAAGCTGCGCGCGCCAGGGAAGCTGCACGTAAAGCCCGGGAACTGACGAGAAGAAAAAGCGCACTTGATGTGGCGGGATTGCCGGGAAAACTTGCGGATTGCCAGGAGAAGGATCCTGCCCTGAGTGAACTTTTTATCGTCGAGGGAGATTCGGCCGGCGGATCCGCCAAACAGGCGCGAAACCGACGCACCCAGGCAATTCTGCCGCTCAAAGGAAAGATTCTGAATGTGGAAAAGGCCAGGCTGGATAAAATGCTGGCTTCTGCTGAAATCGGAACCTTGATTAAGGCACTGGGTTGCGGTATCGGTATTGATGG
>DEIQ01000032.1:14927-20249 GCA_002352565.1 Proteobacteria bacterium UBA2770
CTTTTCCAGCATCTGCTCGATATTGCGCTGAAGGATGCCCGGATTGAGATATCGGGTCAGCCACCCATGGATATGAAGCGTATAAAATTCCTGGCTCAAAGACATCATGAACGTGAGGATCTTCTGGGGCGAATGGCTCAACAATATGATGTGGACCTTATCAAAGCCATGGCGAGAATTCATGCTCCAGTACTCAGCGCGGATTCGGATGCTGAGGCAATCATGCGGCAATGGGCTGAAGATTTGAGCTCGGCAATTGAGGTATCGCAGGTTGAAAACCCTTTCCATGTCGAGGAAGTGGATGCCAGCGGCATTCTTCTGTGTCGCACCAAGTATGGCGCTCGCCAGACTATCCAACTGCGCCGGGAATTTTTCGCCACCAAAGATTATCAGCATTTGATTCGGCTGGAACAGGAACTACAGGCAGCTGCTTCCGGAAGCATACAGGTACAGCGTGGGACTCAGAAAACCACGGTTCAGGGATTCGGTGAGGCGGTTTCCTGGCTGCTGGATTTGGCGCGTAAAGGTCAGAATATTCAGCGCTACAAAGGTTTGGGTGAAATGAATCCAGATCAGTTGCGGGAGACCACCATGGATCCTGAGAAACGCCGTCTGATGCGTGTCAATGTCACCGACCTTGAAGCTACCAACGATATTTTTGAAACGCTTATGGGTGATCATGTGGAACCAAGGCGGGAATTTATCGAGAAGCACGCACTGGAAGTATCCAGGCTGGATGTATAATAATATAAAGCTTGAAAAACATTCAGAATCTGAGATTTGCATATCTCATGAATTAATCGGAGGTTCCTCAGATGGGATTGGTTCAAACAGATTTTCAGGTTAATTCCTGGTATTGCTGCGCTTCCACCCATGAACGCATGATCCTTGAATGCCCGAGCATGATGAAAATCCGGGAAGTTCAGACATTTCAGTTCATGACTTCCCTCACTTCACCCACTTGAATCCGGGTACAAAGCCTTATGACCACGAATGCTTCATGCTCATTCGAGGGTACGCTCTTTATTATTTCTGCCCCTTCAGGGGCCGGTAAAACCTCATTGACCAATCAAGCGGTATTGACGCTGCCAAACCTTGTCTTCTCGATATCCTATACAACACGCCCAGCGCGACCCGGTGAACAAGATGGCGTTCATTATCATTTTATTGATGAACAGCGTTTTGAACAGATGATTGGCGCAGATTTGTTTCTGGAACATGCCCGGGTATTCGGAAATGGTTATGGCACGGCTAAAGAAAATATCATGACCACGCTTGAGCAGGGATACGATGTTATCCTGGATATCGATTGGCAGGGCGCGCAGGAGGTACGCCATCATATGCCCCAGGCCGTGAGTATATTTATCATGCCTCCATCACTGGAGATTTTGAAGCAAAGGCTGCAGAAAAGAAAGCAGGACGCACCGCATATTATTGAAAAGCGGATGGATGCCGCTCTGAAAGAAATGGACCATTATCAGGATTATGATTATCTTCTGGTCAATGAAGAGTTCAACGTTGCTGTCAATCAACTCGTCTCTATCATCACTAGCCAAAGGTTGCGCTGCAACGCACAGCAACACCGTCATGCGGCGTTGCTGTCGCAATTGCTGTACAGAGCAGAGATAAGAACTACCGAATGAACGCTCTGAGGTTCCGGATCAGTGGCGTTTTAATCATGCTGGCGGGTTTTACTGCACTTTGTATCTGAATCCATGTTCAGGGCAGATCAATAAGGACTTTCCCGTTTTCCACCTTGAGAGGATAAGATTTAACCGGTCGCGGGCGGCTGAAGAAATTCAGAACTTTCACCATGGCCGCCGGGCGTGAGGCCCAGTTGACGACGCTTCCATCGCGTACGTCAAATTTGGCTTTGTGTAAAGGGCACTCGATGACATGCCCTTCAAGCTTGCCTCGGGTCAAAGGCGCGCAGGTATGGGAGCACAAACGATGGGTGGCATAGAGTTTATCGTCCACATTGTAGATCGCCAGCGGTCGTCCGCCTACAAATATGGGCGTGATTGGTTTTTTCTTGGCTTCAGTTTCAGACATAATCGCAACAAAAGGCATGGAAACTCCTCTTTAAGAATTTGAATAGATGTTAAACATTTTTTAAAGATGTGAAACAATCCAATGCATTGAGTGCAATTATAAGTTAAGATAATTAATATATCAATAGTGCTAATAGATATGTATTAGGGAACCTCTGAACTCGGTTCTTGCGTCCCTTATGTCCAGCTTCTTTGTTGACAATCTCCGCAATAGACCGGCTAACCCACGCGCGAATCTGAACATGGGGGGTCGCACCTGAGCTTCGCCCAGACTTGATCAGAAGTTTCTTGGCATCACACACTGCTGGTATCAAAGCGAAAAATTCGGGTGAATAACCCAAGGTTAACAGGAGGATCAGGTTATGAATCGTATTTTTCTTTTTGGTCTGACCAATATCGCGGTTCTGGCTGTATTATCTATCGTTATTCGACTGACCGGGCTTGATTCTCAGGTCAATATCAACGGTCTGCTCATTATCGCACTGATTTTCGGCATGGGGGGATCGTTTGTATCACTGCTTCTTTCCAAACCGATGGCAATCAAGAGCATGAGATGTCAAGTCATCAAAGATCCCGCAAGCTCTACAGAGCGCTGGCTGATGCAAACGATTCAAAAATTGGCGCGGGGCGCTGAAATAGGCATGCCCGATGTTGCTATCTTTCCATCATCCGATATGAATGCCTTTGCAACTGGCGCTGATCGCAATCATGCCCTGGTTGCGGTCAGCTCGGGTTTGCTGTATTCCATGACTGAGGATGAAATAGAAGCCGTACTTGGGCATGAAATCACGCATATCTCCAATGGCGATATGGTCACCATGACATTGCTGCAAGGCGTTCTCAATACATTTGTGATATTCTTTTCGCGCATTGTAGGTTCTGTGGTCGATCGCGCCGTTTTTCGCAATGAAAGGGGCACAGGCATAGGCTATTTTATTACGGTGATTGCCGCGCAGATTGTGTTCGGGCTTCTGGCCAGCATCATTGTCATGTGGTTTTCACGCCAGCGGGAGTTTCGCGCCGATGCTGGTTCGGCATCATTGTTGGGTACCACTAATCCTATGATAGCGGCACTGCGGCGCCTTGGCGCCAATTCACCGCAGGCCAATCTTCCCGATGCCATCGAAGTGGCGGGTATTTACGGGACTAAAGGCTTGAACCTATCGCGCCTGTTTATGAGCCATCCCCCGCTTGAGGAACGGATTGCCGCGCTGCAACAAGGCTGATGGTCGGGGGGGTTATTTATGCGCTCTTTTGCGCTCCACCTCCTTCAAATACTTTTTGCGAATTCTGATCGACACAGGGGTGACTTCAACGAGTTCATCGTCTTCGATGAACTCAAGCGCCTGTTCGAGACTGAACCGAATCGGTGGCGTCAGAAGGATGTTTTCATCAGTGCCGGCGGCGCGAATATTGGTCAGTTGCTTGGCCTTGGTGGGATTGACCACCAGATCGTTACCTCTTGAATGGATACCGATCACGCTGCCTTCATAAACTTCCATATTGGGATCAATCAGCAACCTTCCCCGTTCCTGCAGATTGAATAGTGCATAAGCCAGGGTTTTGCCGTTAACCATGGAGACAAGAACGCCATTCTGGCGCTTGGCGATCTCACCGGACTTGACGGGGCCGTAATGGGAAAAGGTCGTGGACATGATGCCTGTGCCGGATGTAATGGTCAGAAAGAGTGACCGAAATCCGATTATGCCTCGCGATGGAATCATATAATCGAGCCGAACGCGACCTTTCCCGTCAGGAACCATGTCCTGAAGCTCTCCCTTGCGCCGTCCGATCTCTTCCATGACGCCGCCCTGGTGTTGCTCCTGAACATCAAGGGTAAGTGTCTCAAATGGTTCGTGGATTTCGCCGTCAATTTCCTTGAGGATCACTTCCGGTCGGGATACGCCAAGCTCATAGCCTTCGCGGCGCATGTTTTCGATCAGGATGGAAAGATGCAGTTCCCCCCGGCCAGAAACCTGGAATCGGTCCGGGCTATCCGTTTCTTCCACGCGCAGCGCAACATTATGGATCAACTCCCGATCAAGGCGCTCCTTGATATTGCGCGAAGTGACAAATTTCCCTTCCTTGCCGGCAAATGGCGAGGTGTTAACCTGAAACGTCATACTGACCGTCGGTTCATCCACGCTCAGTGCCGGAAGGGGTTCTGGATGAGCCGGATCGCATACAGTATCTGAAATTTGCAGCTTGTCGATGCCGGTGATACAGACAATATCTCCTGCTTGTGCCCGGTCGACGGGTTTCCTTTCCAGCCCAAGATGTCCCATGATCTGTACAATACGCCCTGAACGTATTTTCCCGGCGCGATCAATAATCTTGACCGGCATATTGGTGGTGGCGCTGCCGCGGCTGATGCGTCCCAGCCCGATTACGCCGACGAAGCTCGAATAATCGAGGGCGCTGATCTGCATCTGAAAAGCACCTTCAATATCGACATCTGGAGGCGCAACTCTTGAGATAATGGTTTCGATCAAAGGCGTCATGTCAGAGGCGAGTTCATTGATATCGAGACCGGAAATGCCTTCGAGAGCTGATGCGTAAATGATAGGGAAATCAAGTTGATCGTCGGTTGCGCCCAGATTATCGAACAGGTCAAAGACTTGATTGACTACCCAGTCGGGTCGGGCGCCGGGGCGGTCGATCTTGTTGATGACCACAATGGGATGCAGACCCCGGTCAAAAGCCTTGCGGGTCACAAATCGGGTTTGCGGCATAGGGCCGTCCACCGCGTCCACGAGCAACAGAACGGAATCCACCATGGACAAAACCCGTTCAACTTCGCCGCCAAAATCGGCATGCCCCGGAGTATCGACAATATTGATGTGATAATCGCCCCATTGAATGGCTGTATTCTTGGCCAGGATGGTGATTCCCCGTTCTTTTTCCAAATCATTGGAATCCATGACGCGTTCAACACTGGTGGTTCGATCTCCGAGCGTTCCGGACTGGCGTAATAATTTGTCCACCAGAGTAGTTTTACCGTGATCTACATGGGCAATGATGGCAATGTTGCGAATTTTACTGGAATTTGAAGACATAGTTCTCAATTGGGAATAATAAAGTGATGATAAAATAGGGATTGTTGATCAATCAATATTGATGATGGACACTATTATATAATTTATTGGTATTAAATAAATAGTTACAATATAGTGAAGCCATAAGCATACTCGGCAACGATACTCAATTTCGGGTTGCGCTTTGTGTATTAGGGAACCTCTGGATTAATCCTGGACAAAGCTCAGGTGTGATT
>DEIQ01000032.1:20344-21118 GCA_002352565.1 Proteobacteria bacterium UBA2770
GTTCATGAATGGTTCAGAGGGTTCAGATGCAATATGGGTTGTTTTATGAGGTTTTCCCATGTGATCGCTGCTTCCTCCGACCTGGAAGCCATGCATGCCAGGCATGGAATTTAACGGATTGAAAAAATGGCAGCTTCTTTACGCATCGCCCGATTGACCCTCAGCGGACTTGCGCCGGTCAACGCCACGGATCAGGATTCACTTTTTTCCCGTTATCCGGCGCTCAGGCAAATAATTCGCCGTCATTTGCCGGCCATCACGGCATCCCTGCTGGCGGAGCCGCGGATCGCCAGCGATGATTCTATCGTTGAATGGTACAGTGATCTTTCCGGACAGCCCGTTCGATTATCTGATTTGCCGCTCTCCCGGCAGAGAAATATCCGTCATCGTTTGGACGATCGCCTGGATTCACTGTCCCATCTGGCGGATCAACTGGATGCGCATGATCCTGATTTGGCCCGCTCTTTGCGGGAATCCTTGCATTATCCGGGCGATGATTATGTTTATGTGGTCGGTGATCAGCCGGTGCTGACGTTCTGGGGACATCGGCTTGCAGATCATCCCCCCGCTGCGCTTGTGAACCCCGCTGCCAGCGCAAAAGTTGTAGATGAAATCCCCGCGGTTTCGGGCTTGGGCGCGCCTGTGAGACTTATTACAAGGCGCAGGATGGGTCGATGGCTGTTCATTGCGGGGGGGATATTATTACTGCTGCTTGTATTGTGTTTCTGGTGGTGTTACGCGCATAAAGAGCCGCCGCCCGATCCATTTGCCGAT
>DEIQ01000062.1 GCA_002352565.1 Proteobacteria bacterium UBA2770
CGTGGGTGCCGGCGTCGTCGCGAAAGTGCTTGAATAAACAGGAATCATGGTATGGCTGGGATAGATCATCAACGTATTCGAATTCGGCTGAAAGCGTTCGACTATAAATTAATTGATAGCTCTGCGCGTGAGATCGCCGATACCGCTCGGCGTACCGGAGCCAGGGTGCATGGACCGATACCGCTACCCACAAAGATCGAACGTTTTACGATGCTGATATCGCCGCATGTGAATAAAGATGCGCGTGATCAATTCGAGATGCGTACGCACAAGCGGTTGCTGGATATTCTGGATCCGACGGATAAAACTGTGGACGCCCTGATGAGACTTGATCTTGCCGCCGGCGTTGATGTACAGATTCGTTTGAACTGATCAATGATGATGTGTAGCAGGAGTAAGACATGACATTGGGTTTAATGGGACGCAAACGGGGCATGATGAGAGTGTTCAGCCCGGATGGCCAGGCAACTGTTGTGACAGTTGTTGAATGCATGCCGAACCGGGTCGTTCAGGTCAAAACTGCTGCGCATGATGGATATGATGCGCTTCAGGTCACCGTAGGAGCTAGGCGCAGCAAACGAGTGACTCGCGCAATGCGTGGGCATTTCGCAAAGGCGGGTGTTGAAGCGGGACGAAAAGTGTGGGAAATTCGTTCGCGCAAAGGTGATGTGCCGCAGCTTGAACCGGGTGGTGAACTTGTAGTCAATCAGTTTTCTGAAGGTTCTTTTGTGGATGTTACAGGGGCAAGTATCGGGAAGGGATTTGCAGGAGTTATCAAACGGCATAATTTCAAAACACAGGATGCTACCCATGGGAATTCTCTTTCCCACAGGGCGCCAGGTTCGATAGGTCAGAACCAGACGCCGGGTCGTGTATTCAAGGGTAAGAAAATGTGCGGTCATATGGGCAATGAGCGCGTAACGATCCATAACCTTAAAATTATAAAGATTGATGACGTGCGCCAGTTCATGATGGTGAAAGGTGCAGTTCCCGGACCAAAAGATGGCGATCTTCTGATTCGTCCCGCGACAAAGAAATAGGTAAAACAGGGCGTAAAGCTGATGCAAGTGCCAATAAGCAATACTGATGAATGGTTAGAAGTACAAGATGGCGTATTTAACGCGCCCTACAATGAGTCGCTGGTGCACCAGGCAGTGTGCTGGTGGCAGGCAAAATCCCATCCGCATACACAGGCTCAGAAGAATCGCGCCGCAGTTCGGGGTGGGGGAGCCAAGCCATGGCGCCAAAAAGGGACTGGGCGTGCGCGTCATGGCACCATCAGGAGTCCGATATGGCGTGGCGGCGGTGTTACTTTTGCGGCACAATCTGGATGTCATATGCCGCGCTTGAACCGGAAAATGTACCGCGGAGCGATTCGTTCAATATTGAGTGAGCTGATCCGGGAAGATCGACTGATGGTTGTTAGGCAGATCACAATTAATGCGCCAAAAACCAAAGTATTGAAAGATCATCTCTCCGCTTTTGATATTAAGTCGTGCCTTTTGGTTCTCTCGGCTGAGGATGTTTGTCAGGATATAGTGAAACGTGCTGCGGCTAATTTGCCTGATGTTGACGTGTGTCGCCCTTTTAGTCTGGGCCCAATGGTCCTGGTGGGGTCCAAGCGTGTTTTACTTACGGAGAAATCTGTGCGGGAGATTGAACAGTGGCTGATGTAAAGTCCGAACGGTTGTGGCAGGTTTTGCGTGCTCCGCATACCTCAGAGAAAACCACAAGAATTGCCGAAGAACATCGGCAAATTACGTTCCGTGTTCTTATGAATGCGACTAAAGCTGAAATCAAACAGGCTGTTGAAACTATTTTCAAGGTCAGGGTAACGGCAGTCAATGTTCAGAAGCAGCGCGGAAAGCAAAAACGGGTCGGTCGGGTTTCCGGGCGTCGACAAGATTGGAAAAAAGCTTGTGTGACACTTGCGCCTGGCGAGGATATCAACTTCATTGAGAGCTCCGGAAAGGTTTGAGTTAAAAAGGTTTTATAACATGGCATTGAAGAAGAGCAAACCGACATCACCGGGACGCAGGTTTGTCGTTCAATTGACACAAGCGGATATCCACAAAGGTCGGCCTGAACGGGGTCTGGTGGCGCCCTTGTCTAAAAGCGGTGGACGGAATAATCAAGGCACAATCACAGTGCGCCATCGTGGAGGTGGCGCCAAGCGTGCTTATCGTCAAATTGACTTCAAACGAAACAAGGATGGAGTGCCTGCTCGTGTGGAGCGGATTGAATACGATCCCAATCGGAGTGCTCTGATCGCTTTATTATTGTATGCGGATGGGGAGCGGCGCTATATTATTGCGCCAGAACATGTGAAGGCGGGCGATCCTATTATGTCTGGTCCTGGCGCGCCTATCGCGCGGGGGAATGCGCTTATACTGCGTGAGATACCTGTGGGGACGTCGCTACACTGTATCGAAATGAAACCGGGAAAAGGCGCTCAGATGGCGCGCAGTGCTGGTTCCCAGGCGCAGCTCCTGGCAAAAGAGGGGGACTATGCCACCCTGCGCTTGCGTTCGGGCGAAATGCGTAAAATCAGGCTCGATTGTCGCGCTACCATTGGTGTAGTAGGAAACGCTCAGCATAATCTGGTGTCTCTCGGCAAGGCGGGTGCAAAAAGATGGCAAGGCATTCGTCCGACAGTTCGTGGAGTGGCCATGAATCCGGTAGATCATCCCCATGGCGGGGGTGAAGGCCGAACTTCCGGCGGACGGCACCCCGTCAGTCCATGGGGTATGCCCACCAAGGGGTATAAGACACGGCGCAATCGGAACAGTGATTCTCTGATCGTGCGGCGTAGAAATCGCAAGTAAAAAATGAGAGGAACAAAATTGTGCCACGCTCGCTGAAAAAAGGTCCTTTTATTGAGCATAGTTTATTCAAAAAAGTAACAGATGCTCAGGAGGCTCGTTCTAGAAAACCGATACGGACGTGGTCCAGACGGTCCATGATTATTCCTGAAATGGTGGGTTTGACGATCGCCATTCACAATGGCAGACAACATGTGCCTATATTGATCAATGAAAATATGATCGGTCATAAATTGGGTGAGTTCGCTCCAACGCGTACATTCAAGGGACATGCCGGTAATCGTAAAACACGGTGATTCAAAATGGATATACAAGCAACAGCTCTTTTGCGTTATGCTCGTCTGTCTCCTCAGAAGGGGAGATTGGTGGCTCACGAGCTTCGTGGCATGCCGGTTGAAAAAGCAAGAGAATACCTTAAGTTCAGCCCTAAAAAGGCAGCAGGTATCATATTTAAGGTGCTTGAGTCGGCTATCGCCAACGCTGAGAATAATTTGGGTGCAGATATTGATGAACTGGTGGTTCAGTCAATTAGTGTCGATGAGGGTCCGGTGATGAAAAGAGTGCAGCCAAGAGCGCGAGGGCGGGCTAATCGTATTGTTAAGCGAACCAGTCATATACGGATCACGGTAGCGACGTGATGCATAAAAGTTTTGTGGAGTAATTATTATGGGTCAGAAAACCCATCCAACCGCTATGCGGCTCGGATTTATCAAGGATTGGAATTCCAAATGGTTTGCGGAGAAAGCGGCATTTCGAGAATATCTTCAAAAGGATATTGAAGTCCGTCAGTCGCTGATGAATTATCCGAAGCTTAAAGATGCCTCTGTCAGTCGAATCGAGATTCAGCGCGCTGCTAATACCGTGAATATTCGTGTGCATACAGCGCGTCCCGGCATGGTGATTGGCAAGAAGGGTGAAGACATTGAGCGTCTGCGCCATTATCTGTCTCATATGATTGGATCCCCGGTGCACCTTAGTGTTGAGGAGATACGCAAGCCGGAACTCGATGCCACCCTGGTTGCCCAGGGTGTCGCGCGACAATTGGAGAAGCGCATCATGTTCCGTCGTGCTATGAAGCGAGCGGTCAGCAATACCATGCGCGTAGGTGCTCAGGGTATACGCTTGCAGGTTGCGGGACGACTAAATGGTGCTGAAATTGCGCGAACCGAATGGTATCGGGAGGGTCGGGTGCCTTTGCATACGCTACGAGCCAATATTGATTACGGGCTGGCTGAGGCGCATACCACTTATGGCGTAATAGGCGTGAAGTGCTGGATTTTTCTGGGTGAAGTATTCAGTGAACAAAAAACTGAAGCCGGATTAAGCAAGGTTGAGCAGGCATAAATTGTTTTCAACGTGGTAGGTTAGTGGAATGTTGCAGCCAAAAAGAACAAAATATCGCAAACAACAGAAAGGGCACAATAGAGGTCTTGCCCAGAACGGCAACCGAGTCTCTTTCGGCGAATATGGATTGAAAGCCCTGGATCGCGGTAGAATTACAGCTCGTCAGATCGAGTCGGGTCGTCGTGCGATCAATCGGTATATCAAAAGAGGCGGAAAAGTCTGGATTCGTATATTTCCGGATGTGCCGGTGACAAAAAAACCGATAGAAGTACGGATGGGTAAGGGCAAGGGTAATGTTGAATATTGGGTTTCGAAAGTTCAGCCAGGTAAGGTTTTGTATGAGATCGAAGGGGTCAGTGAAGATATGGCGCGGGAAGCCTTTCGCCTGGCAGCTGCCAAAATGCCGGTACGAACCGTGTTTGCTAATCGTGGGTTGATGTGATGAGAACGGTTGATCTGAGAGAGAAGTCTGTGATAGAGCTGCGGGAAGAGGTGAATGCTCTGCGCAACGAGGAATTTAATCTGCGTATGCAAATGGGTGGTGATCAAAGCGTCTCTTATGCCCGCTTTCGCCAGATCAGACGGGACATCGCACGGATTAAAACCATCATGAGACAACGTCTGGATGTGCAGAAATGATAGAGAAGGGAAATGAGGGCAAAGGGCATACGCTGGTGGCTCGAGTGGTGAGTGACAAAATGGATCGCACCAGAACAGTGGTGATCGAGCGTTTGGTCAAGCATGCTTTGTACAAGAAATATATTCGCCGCACGACGCGTCTGCATATTCATGATGAACATAACCAGGCCAGAACTGGCGATCTGGTGAGGATAGTTCCGTCGCGCCCCTATTCCAAAACAAAATTCTGGCGCCTGGTTGATATCGTGCGCAAGATGGAAGACTAAAAGGAGTCTGGTTTCATGATTCAAATGCAGTCAGAATTACAGGTCGCGGATAATAGCGGTGCTCGCAGGGTAATGTGCATCAAGGTTCTTGGTGGTTCGCACAGACGCTATGCGAGAATTGGAGATGTGATCAAAGTAGCTGTCAAGGATGCCATTCCCCGAGGAAGGGTGAAGAAAGGTGAAGTATGCAATGCGGTGGTGGTAAGAACTGCACAGGGTGTGCGTCGGCCTGATGGTTCGCTGATCCGTTTCGACAACAATGCTGCTGTGTTGTTGAACAGCAAGCTTGAACCCTTGGGAACGCGAATATTTGGTCCAGTGACCCGTGAACTGCGTACACGGAATTTCATGAAAATCATCTCTTTGGCGCCCGAAGTGTTATGATTAGGAGTTGAATGTGGGATTGCACAGAGTTAAGAGAGGCGATGAAGTTATTGTTATCGCTGGTAAGGATAAAGGGAAAAGAGGGCAGGTGTCGGCTATATACGCAGAGCGTGTGCTCGTAGAGGGTCTGAATCTGGTGAAAAAACATCAGCGTGCAAATCCGGCGCGTGGCATCGAAGGCGGAATTGTGCGGATGGAAAAACCATTACATGCATCCAATATTATGCTGTGGAATGAACAGATGGGTAAAGGAGATCGTGTGGGGGTACGCATACTGGAAGATGGTCGGCGTGTGAGGTATTTTAAGTCCAATGGTGAATTGGTCGATCCAACTTGAGTGAATTGTGATGGCAAGACTGTTAGAGCATTACCAGAATAATATTGTACCGCAACTGTTAAATGAAGGCGGCTACAATAACCCCATGCAAGTGCCGAAACTGGTCAAGATCACTCTGAATATGGGCTTGGGTGAAGCAACGAGCGATAAAAAGGTTCTGGAACATGCCATGAGTGATATGGCTTTGATCGCGGGACAATGCCCAGCGGTGACGCGAGCGCGCAAATCGATTGCAGGCTTCAAGATCCGCGAAGACTGGCCAATCGGGTGCCGGGTAACGTTGCGTAAAAAACGCATGTATGAATTTCTGGACCGTTTCATCAGTATTGCGGTACCAAGAATCCGTGATTTTCGCGGCTTGAATCCTCGTAGCTTTGACGGGCAGGGAAATTATTCGATGGGAATAACTGAACAACTCGTTTTCCCTGAAGTTGATTATGACAAGATTGATGCTGTGCGCGGACTGGACGTTACTTTTGTGACGTCTGCACGCAATGATGTGCAGGCGCGCGCACTGCTTGAAGGCTTCGGTTTTCCATTCCGGAAATAGACAGAGTAGGGAAAGTAAATGGCTAAGGTTTCGATGATAGAAAGAGAAAAGAAAAGAAAATTGCTGGTCGAGAAATATGCTGAGCACCGATCGACATTGAGAGCACAGGTGAAGAATGGTGCGCTCAGCCTGGAAGAGCGGATGCGGGCACAAGAGGCGCTGCAGAAACTCCCGAGAGACTCGGCAAAAGTGCGAATGCGTAATCGTTGCGCAATAACGGGGCGTCCGCATGGCTATTACAGAAAATTTGGGCTTGGGCGCAATAAGCTGCGTGAATTGGCTTCTGTGGGCGATGTGCCCGGCATCATGAAAGCGAGTTGGTGAAATAATGAGCATGACCGACCCAGTTGCTGATTTGTTGACGCGTATACGTAATGCCCAGAAAGCACGCCATGAAAATGTAACGCTCCCTTCTTCAAAGTTAAAAGTTGCGATTGTGCGCGTTTTATATGAACAGGGATATATCGAAAATTTTTCGGTACAGCAAGACGGTGTTAAAACTAATTTGAAAATCAACCTCAAATATCACGAAGGCAAGCCTGTGGTTGAACATATAAAAAGAATTAGTCGCCCCGGATTGCGAATCTATAGAAATATGCATGAATTGCCTGAAGTGCTGGGAGGTCTTGGCGTGGCTATAGTCTCCACTTCTCATGGTGTGATGAGTGCCAGACAGGCGAAATCCGCACGTCTTGGTGGTGAAGTTCTGTGTGAGGTTTACTGATTCTCACCCAGGTTTGGCCAAGCGCAAAACTCAATTGGTACGAGGATGTTTTGAGGGGTGTGGATCGAAATTAAAAGGAATGTGAAATGTCAAGAGTGGCCAAAGTGCCGGTATCCATCCCAAAGGGCATCAATGTGTCGTTGCAGGATCAGCAATTTAGTGCTAGAGGGCCAAAGGGTCAGTTGAGTATCCACATTCACCCGCTGGTGAATGTGGAAGTCAGTGATGATCTTGTGAGTTTTTCATGGGGTGACACGCTGCAAGCAAAGGCTCTCGCCGGGACTATGCGGGCTCTAGTGCAAAATATTGTTCGAGGTGTGAGTGAAGGCTTTGAAATTCGACTTAAGCTGGTCGGGATCGGGTATAGAGCGCAAATGCAGGGATCCGGGAAGCTGGTGCTTAACCTGGGATTTTCACACTCAATCGAGTACGTTGCACCCGAGGGCGTAAACTTGTCTGTTAATGGGCAGGATGAAGTCGTCGTACAGGGTTCCGATAAGCAGAAAGTCGGTCAGGCAGCAGCGATTATCCGCGCGTACAGACCGCCTGAGCCTTATAAAGGCAAGGGCGTGCGATATGTGGATGAAGTGATTGTGTTGCGCGAGACGAAGAAGAAAAAATAAGTGTGATGATTTATATGAAGGTAGGCAGGCGATGAAAGAAGGCAAGAAAGAATCGCGTATGAGAAGGGCGGCAAAAACACGCCACAATATTCAGCGCCATAAAATGGTGCGTTTGACTATACACCGCACCCCTCAGCATATTTATGCGCAGGTTATATCTGCGGATGGCAGAGCAACGCTTGCAGCAGCTTCTTCGGTTGAAAAGGAATTGCGGCAAATGGAACCTCAGCAGAATAAAACCGCGATGGCTGAGAAAGTCGGTGAAAAAGTGGCTCAACGTGCCATTGAGGCTGGGGTGCATAAAATTGCATTCGACCGCTCCGGTTTTAAATATCATGGTCGTGTAAAGGCTTTGGCAGAAGCGGCGCGGGCTGCAGGATTGGGGTTTTGAACCGGATGTTGCATTGCATTCGTTTTGTCTGATTTAAGGAAGAACCATAATGGATCGATCAGGGCGTGGAGAAGAATGGCAGGAAAAATTGGTTACTGTTAACCGGGTGGCTAAAGTGGTTCGGGGAGGTCGGCAGTTTACGTTTGCTGCACTTTCAGTGGTAGGTGATGGCAACGGAAAAGTCGGGTTTGGTTATGGTAAAGCGCGTGAAGTTCCCCAGGCTATTCAGAAATCCATTGAAAAGGCGAAATTGAATATGCGCAGGGTGGCACTCAAGGGTGACACGCTTCACCATGCTATCGTAGCCAAGCATGGAGCAAGCCATGTTTTTATGCAGCCAGCTTCGGAAGGTACTGGTATTATCGCGGGTGGCGCAATGCGAGCGGTTTTCGATGCGGTGGGCGTGCAGAATGTTCTAGCCAAGTGCAGAGGTTCGCGTAATCCCGTGAATGTGGTTCGTGCGACCATCCTGGCACTTGAGGCGCAGCATTCACCGGAACAAGTCGCAGCACGCCGGGGTATTCCGGTGAGCGACGTACTGGGGAAGTAAGATGAGTGAAGTAAAATCTATCCAGGTTACCCTTGTTCGAAGCCTTTCGGGAAGAAAGAAGAATCACCAGGCATGTGCGCGAGGGCTTGGTTTGCGACGTATGCATCAGTCGGTGATTGTCACGGCAACACCTGCAATTTCCGGGATGGTGCGCAAGATTGACTACCTGCTAAAAGTTGAGGAGGTATCCTGATGTATTTGAATACCATAAAACCTGCTCCTGGAAGCCGACCACCCTCCAAGAGAGTGGGGCGAGGGATAGGTTCAGGTCTGGGTAAAACCTGCGGTCGTGGACATAAAGGGCAGAAGTCGCGTTCTGGCGGTTCTCCAGCACGTGGTTTCGAAGGTGGGCAAATGCCGTTGCAGCGGCGTATACCGAAGTTTGGATTTCAAAGCCGTAAAAATCGTACGCGAGCGGAACTTTCCTTGAAACATTTGAATCACTTTCATGGGCAACGGGTAACTCTTGAATTGTTGCAACAGAACCGACTTGTGCGTCAATGGGTTACCCAGCTAAAAATCGTGGGTAATACCGGGTTGGAAGTTCCAGTTACTCTTGCAGGGCTGGAAGTAAGTAAGGGCGCTCGCGCCGCTGTTGAAGCGCATGGCGGTGTTGTTGAGGCGCCGAGCTAGACCGAGGGAGTTGTACATTGGCATCACAGTTGCCGGCAGGATTGGCGGGTTCAGCCAGACTTAAGGAATTACGGGAGCGATTGCTTTTTCTGGTTGGTGCGTTGGTGGTTTACAGGATAGGGACTTTTATTCCGGTTCCCGGCATTGATCCAGTGAGCCTGAAAGATTTTTTTGAACGCATCGCCGATGATGGCGGCGCAATGCTGGATGTTTTTAATATGTTCTCCGGCGGTGCGTTGAAGCGGGTTAGCATCTTTGCTCTGGGAATCATGCCTTATATTTCGGCATCGATCGTCATGCAATTGCTCACGGCAGTTGTACCTTTCCTGGAGGAGATCAAAAAAGAGGGGGAATCAGGTAGACGAAAGATTACCCAGTATACTCGTTATGGAGCAGTTGGGCTGGCGACGTTTCAGGCTATTGGTGCCGCCGTAGCGCTCCAGAACCAGGGTGTGGCGCTGGAAAGCGGGCTGGTATTCATATTTACGGTGGCGACTACGCTGGTTTCGGGGACCATATTTCTTATGTGGTTGGGTGAGCAGATCACCGAACGTGGAATCGGTAATGGAATATCCATGCTGATTTTTGCCGGCATTGTGGCAGGATTGCCCTCGGCAATAGGTGGCGTACTAACCTTGGTGCGCAACGGTGAAATGAGTGCCATTGAGGTTTTGCTTTTGCTGTCTTTGTCTGTCGCGGTAACGGCATTTGTTGTGTTTGTTGAGCGAGCGCAACGCCGGATTCCAGTGCATTATGCCAAAAGGCAACGAGGGAGGCGTATGTATGGCGGCCAGGTGACCCATATGCCACTTAAAATTAATATGGCCGGAGTAATTCCACCGATCTTCGCTTCCAGCATCATTATTTTCCCGGCTACACTGGGAAGCTGGTTTGGTAGCGGGACAGAGCATTTTGGCTGGATGCAGGGGTTTGCGCAGTCGCTGTCTCCGGGACAGCCTCTATATATCCTCTTATATGCTGGTTTGATTATATTTTTCTGTTTCTTTTATACCGGTCTGGTATTTAATGCCAGGGAAACATCGGATAATTTGAAAAAATCAGGTGCGTATATTCCAGGGATACGACCGGGACTCCAGACCGCTAATTATATTGATGGCGTTCAGACTCGACTGACTGTAGTTGGGTCAATTTATATAGCGCTTGTGGCGCTGTTCCCGGAGTTTCTTGTCCTTTACTGGAGTGTACCTTTTTATTTTGGCGGAACATCTCTATTAATTATCGTCGTTGTGACTATGGATTTTATGGCTCAGATGCAGGGTATGATGATGTCACAGCAATACGATACGCTTATCAAAAAAGCGAATCTTGGACAAACGCCTGATGATGGTGGCATGGGGAAAAAATCCCAAAGCCGAGCGGTTCGGAGCCGTGGTGGAAAGAAGGTTCGCGATTCCAGATGATACATCAAAGGTTGGATTGATCTCTGCCAATCAAGTGCAGAATGGATACGGAGAAACAGGTATGAAAGTGCGTGCATCGGTTAAACCGATATGTCGTGATTGCAAGGTGGTTCGCAGGCGTGGGCGTGTGCGGGTAATATGCAAAGATGCCAGACATAAACAAAGACAGGGATAACGTTTCATTAGTATATTGCGGTGATTAATGTTTCTTTGTTATAATGAAAAATTCACATTTCAGCAGCTGCGGGAGCAAAAATGGCACGAATAGCAGGTGTCAATGTCCCAGCCAATAAGCATGTTTCAATTGGATTAACTTCCATATACGGGATTGGCAGGTCTTTGGCATTGAAAATATGTAAGGAAACGGGAATTGATCCTCAAACCAAAGTCAAGGATCTGATGGATTCCGAGGTCGAGCAACTGCGAACCTGCATCAGCCAGTTGGTTGTGGAGGGTGATTTGAGACGTGAAGTTGCTATGAGTATCAAACGTTTGATGGATATGGGTATGTACCGTGGGCTCAGGCATCGAAGGGGTCTCCCGGTTAGAGGTCAGAGGACGAAAACCAATGCCCGGACTCGCAAAGGTCCAACTCGCGCTGTAAGGCGTTAAACACTCATGTGGGAGTAAAGCTGTGGCAAAAACAACTGGCAGCAAACGTGTAAAGAAAAATGTCCTCGATGGTATCGCCTATATCCATGCTTCATTTAATAACACCATCATCAGTATTACTGATCGGCAGGGAAATAGTTTATGCTGGGCTACGGCAGGAGGTTCCGGCTTTAGGGGTTCGCGCAAAAGCACTCCGTTTGCAGCTCAGGTTGCTGCTGAGCATGCGGGAAATAAAGCTCAGGAATACGGGGTTCAAAATCTGGAGGTGCGGGTTAAAGGCCCCGGTCCCGGAAGAGAGTCGGCAGTGCGTGCTTTGAATGCGGTTGGATTCAAAATTACAGGTATCAGTGATATTACTCCTATTCCTCATAACGGATGTCGCCCTTCCAAGCGTCGCAGGGTATGAGCGGGTTATCTCAAATCATTCAGAATATTGAATTAAAGGTTATTTGAAATTATGGCAAGGTATACAGGTCCTCGGTGCAAACTGGCCAGAAGAGAAGGAACGGATCTGTTTCTCACATCGAACAAGCGTGCCATCGACACCAAGTGTCATATTGATACCCCTCCGGGGCAGCATGATAAACGAAGAGCTCGCTTGTCCGACTATGGTTTGCAATTGCGTGAAAAACAGAAACTTCGCCGTATGTATGGTGTGCTGGAACGCCAGTTCCATAATTATTATGTCAAAGCCGCCAGGCAGCGGGGAGCAACGGGTGAGCTATTGTTGCAATTGCTGGAACGGCGACTAGACAATGTTGTTTATCGTATGGGCTTTGCTGTAACACGTGCAGAAGCCCGACAGTTGGTCGGGCATGGTTCGATTATGGTGGATGAGGCTCGCGTTAATATACCTTCTTATTCTTGTACGGCTGGATGCAAGGTTAGCATTGCTCCTAAGTCCCGTAATCAATTGAGAATCAAAGCGGCCTTGGAATCGGCCAAGTCCTATGGATGGCCGGATTGGGTCGATGTGAATCCTGATCAAATGCAAGGTTGTCTAAAAAATGCTCCAGAACGCCGTGATTTATCACCGGATATTAATGAAAATCTGGTGGTTGAACTCTATTCGAAATAACGGGGTAATGCACCTATGAGTGAATTAGTCGAGTCAATGCTGAAGCCCCATAAGATGGTTATCGCAGCGGATGAATTTGAAGGAAAATTTGTTGTAGAACCCTTGGAACGTGGCTACGGTCATACCTTGGGCAATTCATTGCGGCGTGTTTTGTTGTCATCATTGCCTGGTGTGGCTGTTTCAGAAGTTAATATCAGCGGCGTCCTGCATGAATATAGCACGATAGCCGGGTTGCATGAAGACGTTGTTGATGTACTGTTAAATCTGAAAGCTCTGGCATTGCGGATCAACGGAGAGCGGGAACAGGCAACGCTTCGTTTGAACGTTAAGGGTCCGGCGGTTATTTATGCCCGTGATATCCAGACGGACGCTGATGTGGAAATTCTTAATCCGGATCTGGAAATTGGTCATCTGGTAGCAGAAGGCAGTTCGCTGGAGGCAGAAATTATTGCCCGTAGGGGTCGAGGGTATGATCCTGTCAATACTCGCAAGAAGCTCGATGAGGAAGTTCGCCCGTTGGGAACACTGATGGTTGATGCATCGTTTAGTCCGGTTAAAAACGTATCCTATACAGTGGAACGCACTCGGGTTGAAAAAAGAACCGATCTTGATAAGCTGATTGTGCTGGTAAAAACTAATGGTACCGTTAATCCGGTCGATGCCGTTCAGCAGGCTGCGCGTATTCTGGTAGATCAGATGAAGATCTTTATTGAGTCTGAGAGCTCTGAAACTGCTTTACAGAGTGAAACTCTCGTCCCGGTTAATCCTGTTTACCAGAAAACGATTGATGAGCTTGAATTGCCGGTTCGATCATTGAATTGCTTGAAGGCTGAACAGATATTTTATGTGGGTGAACTGGTTCAACGCAGTGAAATGGATCTGCTTAAAGCGCCCAACCTTGGCAAGAAATCGCTGATAGAGATTAAAACAGCGCTGGCTCAATTCGATTTACATCTTGGTATGCGCTTGGATAATTGGGAAAAACCAGAACGCAATGGGTCGGAAGCTCCTCTGATAAGCTCTTCACAAACGTGTTGAAAACTATTCTGCGTCGTATGGTAACAGTAAAGAAATGTAAGCGACCCTTTGCTCCGATTCCATCTGAGGCTCTATAAATACTAACAGGATGAAAACCCATGCGTCATAAAAAATCAGGTCGACAACTCAGTCGAAACAGTCCGCATAGGTCTATGCTCATGCGGAATATGGCTAATGCCTTGTTTCGTCATGAGGCAATAGAAACCACCGTTCCTAAAGCCAAGGAGTTACGGCGCGTTGTAGAACCTCTGATCACTATGGCTAAAAAGAAAGACAATGTTGCTGGTCGTCAGCTCGCTTTCGCCAGGTTGAGGGACAAAGAGATGGTGGGCAAACTGTTTAGCGAATTGGCGCCGCGCTATATTGAACGTCCAGGCGGTTATATGCGAATTTTGAAAAATGGCTTTCGCCCTGGAGATTGTGCTCCTATGGCGTTTGTCGAACTGGTGGATCGCCCTGATATCGACGATGAAGGGGATGCGTAGTATCTTGTTCTGAAGTGCCAAATACTACGCGCAATAACACGGTATGCAATCTGCAAGCATTGATCATGAACATGCGTTGCTTATGGGTCATAACTTAATCAAGCATCCATAAAAATGTAGATGCAGGGAACCTCTGATCAATTCTGGACGAAGCTGATGGTGGTTCCTTATGCGTGCAAATTGATTTGGTCATTAGTTATATGGCTTTACAGCTCTATATAGAGCGCTGCCGAAAATACCGATAGACAATATTGAGTTCATCATATATTGATTCGAGCAAAGTTAAGGTTTGAGTAACGCAGAGCTTGAACGTAGATTTATTGATTCACCTTGGTACGTCGAGATTGTAACTGTAGTTTATAGGATGGATTTGACGCACTATTGCAATCCAATTGATTGAAAAACAGGGACTGACCCACCAATTGAGACCTTTGCACGGAAGCCATAAGGTTCTCATGCTGCGTTAAAAATGTGCTCGATCGATCATTTACTCCAGCAGACCCCCTCTCCGTTGGCACTTTCGCCTTGCCTGAAAACCTTATCATATCTTGTGCAAAGGTCTCAAATTATTCAATAGACCCCTTTGATGAGCAGTTCTTCTGGTGAAGGAATTGGAACAGTTCCGTCACGCAAGGTCATGATGGGCCATTTTCTTTGCATGGCTGTTTTATGTAAATATTCATCCGGATCAACCACGACAGGATGATCGACAATGGACAGCAAAGGAATATCATTATGAGAATCGCTGTAAAACCATGAGCCATCCAAATCATAGGGCGTATCTTCTAACCACTGATACAATCGTTTCACTTTCCCATCCTGATAACACGGTATGCCGATAGGTTTGCCTGAATAACCGTCGGATGTCAATTCTGCTTCACTGGCGAGCAAATGCTCAATCTTGAAATGCTGGGCAATGGGTTGGGTAACGAAACTGTTGGTCGCTGTAATAATAATCAGGTTATCATGCCGTTGACGATGCCAGGTCAATAATGTGAACGCGGCTGGCGCAACGATCGGTCGAATAAATTCATTCAGAAAAATACCTTGCCATTGGCTAAGGGTATGATGGTCTCTGCCTTTTAATGGGGCCAGCGCAAAATGAAGAAAAGCATCCATATCTAATCTTCCTGCTTGATAATCCTCATGAAATCGATGATGGGAGGTTCTGAATGAATCCGCATCGACCGCTTGTTGCTGACAGAGAAATTCCCCCCATAGAGCGTCGCTATCTCCAGCGAGCAGCGTGTTGTCTAAATCGAAAATCGCCAGAGCCATAGATTATCCTTATTAATATAACGAACTATCAGTGCGTTTAAAATAAAAGTTGATGCTGAAAAATACTATAAAAAAATGATTTTGAAGTCATGGTAAAATCCGGATGCGCAAAGGATTTTGCCATGAAAATTATGAATAAGGTAAAATTAGTTTTAGGGAACCTCTGATCAATTCCGAACGAAGGTGATTATGGTTCCTTATGTTCAAGATTCGAAGCGCTTATCGAACGTAATGGCTATTGCGTTCGATTTACAACCAGGAAATGGGCATAAGGGACGTAAGAACCGAGTTCATGAATGGATCACGGGGTTCGCTGAATATTATTACAGTACTATTGTAAATGATTTTATGGCACAATAATCATAGTAGATAGATGGATATTTCAGAATAATGATTGAGCGGGTTAATTCATCCCATTTTCAACTTAGTGGATGATGGCGTTTGAATGCATAGAATTACACTATGGTTTAAATTGATGTTATGAGCAGTGCACAAAACATGATTTCTTCAGCGCATCCGATTGAAGATAAGACTACGTTGATTGATTCAAGGGGTTTTAGATTTAATGTGGGGATTGTATTGTGTAACCGACGTGGTCGTTTGTTCTGGGCCAAACGAATCGCAAGCGATGGCTGGCAGTTTCCCCAAGGGGGGATGCATAAAACTGAGACGCCTCGTCAGGCTATGTTTCGCGAGCTGTATGAGGAAATAGGGCTGGAACCTGATCAGGTCGAAGTATTGCAGGCAACCCAGCACTGGTTGTATTATACTTTGCCCTCACGATACCTTCGTCAAAGACCTACTTGCATTGGACAGCGGCAAAAGTGGTATTTATTACGACTGCAAGCCAGCGAGAGCCATGTTCAGTTTGACAAAACGTCAAAACCAGAATTTGGAGATTACAAATGGGTGGATTATTGGCACCCGTTGGATTCGGTAGTTTATTTCAAACAGGGCGTGTACCATCAGGTATTGAATGAATTTTCCTCGGCGGTTGAAAAGTTGCGTTGGAAAAGTGAAAAAAGAAAAACATATTTCAAAAAACAACATGCCCAAGAAAATCATAACTCCAATTAATTTGACATCCTCACCGCCCTAAAGGACGGCGATTCCTGCTAA
>DEIQ01000002.1:0-33785 GCA_002352565.1 Proteobacteria bacterium UBA2770
TTGACCGGTGCTTTGGTTGCCAAAGTGGTGAATAAGGAAAGTGGCGATATCGTCGTTCAGATCCCAGCCGAGGAACTGCTTGAATTGCGTTATAAAATGGATTCGTTTCGCCGCGTTGTTTTTGATACCAAGGCGTGATGCCATTGTGTCACTTGGTAGCGGATTAGGGTGGGTTAGTGCTGTGTAATACTTGGCAACAGGCAGATTGCAGGGTTGGGTGACTATGCATAAACACTTGCGAATGAATATAGTTATTGGTCACTATACTTGAGGAACCTCTGATCCATTCATAAATCTCGACTCTTGCGGCTCTACTGGCCCGGTTTCTTGGTTGTAAATCCTGGCAATAGTCTGCTATATCGGTCGATAAGCGCCTCGAAGTGAACATAAGGAACTACAATCACCTTTGTCTTGACTTAATCAGAGGTTCCTTGTTGTTTTTTGTATTAATAGCAATGTACAATAAAGCATATTCAAAATATGTTTCATCGCTTTGTTAGACCATAATGATATGACCGGCTTGGTGTTTGTGTCGCATCAAGCCAGCGTAAAGTGTTCTGCCGGGCTTATTGCGAAAAAGGGAGATTGCACACATGTCTACCATTGCTGCTCTGGGTATTGGAAGCGGCCTGGATGTTGATAACATTGTCAGGCAACTGGTTGAACTGGAAGCTCAGCCGCTGGTTAACCTGCAAAAACAGACCGGTGAGCTTGAAAATCGTCTAAGTGCATATGGACAATTAGTTCAGAGTGTTGAGGCTTTCACGAATGCGATTGAAAGCATTTCTTTTGATTCGAGCCTGGAGAGTGAAGAAACGCTTGCAGTCGGAGCGCCTCTGGAGTCATTACAACGCTTCGTTGATGCCTATAATATCCTGCAACAGCGGCTTGATGAAATAAGTAAAGAATACGCCGATGATCCGGAAGTGCTGCGCACCATTCGATTAATTGACGGTGGTGTTGAAGATGTTTTTTATATGCCCAGCCCCGGAATCATGAGTTATCCTGCATCAGCAGGTTTGATTTTTGATCGAAGTGGTACACTGGCTATTGATGAAAAGTTGTTCCATGCCGTGTGGCAGGAGAATCCTGAAGCAGTTGGATCTTACCTATTTGATCCCGAGACGGGATTGGTTCGCCAATTCATAAGCATTGCAGAGAATCTTACCACGTATGATGGAGTGATTGACGGTCAGGAGAAAGCTCTCAATGAACAATTGCGGGCTCAACAACAGGACGTGGTGGAAGCCCAGAATCAGCTTGTACTCACCGAAGAAAGGCTGCGGCAGGAATATTCGGAACTTGATGTGGCACTTTCCGGGATGCAGCGGGCCAGTTCCCAACTGAGCCAGCAACTCGGAGCCCTGAATGCATCACAGTCGCTGGAAGGGTCTTAGGGAAGCTCTGAACAAATCATGAACTCGGTTCTTGCGTCCCTGCTGGCTCAGTTCATTGTTGACAATATTCGCAATAGCCTTGGTCCGTGCAATTTAACCCGAGAATCTGAACATGGGGAATCGCACCTGAGCTTCGTCCAGACTTGATCAGAGTTCCTTGGAATCCATTTTAATGTCAGGCCTGCGCATTTGAAAATGCACAAGGGATCCGAAAATGATTGATGCTTACCATAAAATAAAAAATGAGTCCATGGCTGCTGCGGATTCGAATGTTGCCGTTATCGCTCAGATGCTGGGTTTTGGTATTTCCCATATTCTCGAAGCCAAGGGCTGTTTGCGACAGGATAAGTCTAAACAAAGGGAACAGCATATCGTTAAGGCTACAGAAATAGTCGCGGGCTTAAGAAGTGTGCTTGATTTTAATCGCGGTGGTGATATCGCGGCTAATCTTGATCAAATCTATGTTTATGTTGAAGAACTGATTTATTCGGCACACCTGCAGCAGGATGAAACTTTTCTGGATATGGCGGTTCAGCATCTGCGCCCTTTGAAAGAAGCCTGGGAACAGGTATTAAAAGAAGAACAAAATAATGTTGCAAAATCTTTGTTGAATGATAAAACCGAAAGTGGCGCCACAAGAATCTAGCTTGTTCCAGCGTCTCAATCAATTGCTGATTGATCTCGAACAATCGCTTGATCACAGACAGTGGGTTGACATAATCAACGCCTGTTGCTTATGTCAGGATCTTATTCAGGAAATGAGTGAAAGCGGTTTTATCGCGGAAGACCCGGCGTATTTCTTCAAGGTTCGATGCAGAATCGATAAAATGTCACAGCGTATGATTTATGCCAGGCATGAAGTTGGCAACCGCATGGGAACTATCAAAAAAGGCCAGAAGGCAATCGTGGATTATAATCGTTATACACCGAAACTCTACAAGTTTTTATAATATAAGAAACCTCTTATCCATTCATGAACTCGGTTCTTGCTTCCCTGCTGGCCCACACTTCATTGTTGACAATATTCGCAATAGCCCTGCTAGCCTGTGCAATTTAACCCGAGAATCTGAACATGGGGAATCATCGCACCTGAGCTTCGTCCAGACTTGATCAGAGGCTCCCCTTGGATCATCATTCTAGATCAAACAAAAGTATTTGGTTCAATGCCGGGTCACTAAGCCATAATCGGGATCCTTGCACGGCTATATCAGCTCCGGACAGCGGCAATGTTCTTCGTCTGAATAGATTGATGCGGTTGCATATTTTACCCTCGAGATAAACGTTTAATATGCCGCTTTTGCTCAGGGCATAAAAGAAGTGCCGATTCTGATCCGCTGCAATGGTCACGGGTTGATTGGTGTGATCAGGTTGTCCCCAAATCATGGGTCGTGATTGTACGCCACGATAATGAAGAATTACGGACAGTGTCCGGTCAGTAAGAAACAGTTCATTGCTTGAAGTCATCATTAAAGATGATGGTCTACTTGCGGATGATAAACCGCTCATACGGAAAAAACCCGGTTTTCTGGTATGAATGTGATAAAGCGATTGATGCGTGCAATCGTAAAAAACAATGGAATCTTTATTGCTGGTCATCAGGCAGGCTTGTCCTGGCAACGTGTTGAGCACACCCATAGGTCTGGGTTGGGGGGATAAATCAAACCGCCATAAGCGTTGATCTGATGTGGCTACCAACAGTGTATGCTTCCATAGAGATATGGCGGTTGGTTGAGCGCCGCCTGGAATGCGGAGTTGTCCCACAGGTAACAAAAACTGCGCTGTGAGGATTTGGATCATCCCGTTGCCATGATCAAGGACAAAAAGTCTGCTATTGGTTCGATCTATCACGATGGAACCCGGTTGAGACAGCCCTTTGGGAAACTGTTGCATGGCAGGTCCGCCATAATGGCGTTTTGTAGCAATTTTACGCCAGCATTGATCAGATTCCTTCGCATGTACAGCAACCAGGCATGACAAAAACAAAGCGACGGAAATCAGGGAATAAAGAATATGGTTTCTTCTATTGCGCGTATTCACGGTCGTTCCAGCCCACAATAGTTTTCGTGCAAAGATCTCGATAAATTTAAAAAAAAACCCTTATTGCCCAAGGCAATAAGGGTCAAGTACTCGAAAGGACCTTGTCCTTTCTGGAGGAGAGTGGACGAGCGACAGCAATGTTTGTAGCAATCACTTGGATCAAGTCTAAACCTACTATAAACAAAAGTCAATAGTTATTTCACATCCATTTATTTCTTTAATATAGCATTAAAAATGTTAGCGCTAATATAAGAGGAATTATGGGTTAGATTAAACTGCTATCAAAATACTGCAAGGAGCCACCTCAACCAGTGAACGGCCGACAGATCCTTGCCACCAGCGTTTTAACCGCCCCCGCTGATGGTGTCCGACCACCAGTAGATCGGCTTTCAATTTTCGGGCTTGTGCGGCAATCTCTTCAATAGGCTCACCTGTTGCGATATGGCCATGGGCATTAATGCCCATGAGCTTTAATTCTTGCACGCCATCATCCACAACTTTCTGAACTTCATTCACGGTTTCTTGCATAATTTCGCTGGGTAGCGCCATTTCGGGCACAACATTGGATAACGGCAGACGCATCACAGCGAGGAGGTGGGTTTCAGAATGAAAGTGGGAAGCAATTTCCGACCCTTGGCGCAGGGCTTCTCTTCCTTCGATGGTTCCGTCAAAAGCCAAAAGAATGGTTGTATACATCATTGTTTATCCTCGTGCTGAACTTCCCATTATCCGTGCCGGGATAATGGCAGATAGGAAAAGAAAGGCGACGATCAGAAACCCGTCCTGGAAACCACGCGTACCCCCTTGGGAGGCCACCATCTTGGCCAGAAAATGATAGGCGGCAGGTACTTGCAAATTTTCAGCCACACCTGCGTGGGCGAAAATGGTGCGAAGTTGATTCAGTGTCTCGAGTGTAATCGATGATGCGTGCGTCTGAGTTTGCGCCAACCATTCATTGTGGAAAAAAGTGCGTCTATCCAGGATGATGGATAACAGGTTCACACCAAAGGCACCGCCCAACTGACGCATGAAATTGATGGCACCAGCACCCTGCGCGAACCATTCCGGAGGTAATGATGCCACAGAACGGGCGTTTAAAGGGGGTAGCACCAGTCCAAGCCCTACACGTCCCATGACGATCCACATAGCCATGGTCCAGAATGGGGTATTCACATCACCGTGCGCCAGCAAGAAACAGGAGTAAGAAAAAAACACCAGTCCCGGTATAATCAGCATATCCGGAGACAAGCGATCTGACAAGCGGCCAGCCAGGGGGAAGATCAGACCCAATGCCAAACCGGCAGGCATGAGCAGTATACCGGAAGCGGTGGGGGTGAAGCCCTGAATATTCTGGACAAATAGCGGTAGAAGATAGGTGGAACCAAACAATCCTGCTCCATATATGAAAGCTACGCCAGAACCCGCCGCAAAGCGGCGGATAGTAAAAATGCGTACATCGAGCAAAGGATCAGAGGTATGCGTTTCGCGCCACATAAATGACAATCCAAAAATGATCGACAACAACAGGCTCGATTGCACATTAGCGTGATCCCATCCCAGACGTTGCCCATTGGAGAGCCCGTAAAGCAGAAAAACCAGAAACAGGCTCAAAAGTAAAAAACCTGACCAGTCCAGGGATATGGGCTGTTTTTTCGACTCTTTGGGAATCATGAAAAATGGCGCAAGAAAAATGCCGATGATGCAAAAGGGCAAAGCTACAAAAAAGACCGCTCGCCAGTCAAAATTGTCGACCAGAAGCCCACCGAGGGTTGGTCCAAGGGCGGGCGCCAGCACCACTCCAATGCCATAAATTCCCATAGCGCTTCCGCGTTCCTCGGGGCGGAAAACCTGAAAAATAGTCAGCATGGCCAAAGGCTGAATTAATCCTGCCATAGCGCCCTGCAATACACGAGAAATAATGAGTACGCTATGGTTGGGGCTTAATCCACCCATGATTGAAGCAAAAATAAAAATAACTAATGCGCCGACGTAAGTATTTCGTTGCCCGAACGCGCTGATAGCCCAGGCATTGAGCAGCATGGTGGCGGTCATCGCTGCCAGAAATCCTGTGGACAGCCATTGGGCTTGATCCTGGCTGATGCCGAAAGCGCCCATAATATCCGGAATAGCCACATTGATAATGGTGGTGGTCAGCACCATCGAAATGGTGCCCATCATTACGGTGATGGTGGCCAGCCACTTATAGACGGGGCCGTAACGCTCGAATTGTGCTTCAATCGCGGATGTCAATACTAACCTCAACCATCATTCCTGGTTTGAACTGCTCTCTGGGCTGGGGAAGAGAAATGCGCACCGGTATGCGTTGCGTGATTTTGGTGAAATTCCCGCTGGGATTTGGATTGGGCAACAATGCAAACTGATTGGTGGCGGCCTGACCGATGAGATAAACTTCACCATAAAAGACTTCACCGGGATAGGCATCCACGGTTATTTTGACCGATTGACCAATTTTAACCTTAGTGACGGCGGTTTCCTTGATTTTTGCTTCGATGTAGGTGCTGTCGGGATCATGGATGAGCGCAATGTTTTGCCCAGGTGAGACGTATTCACCTTCATCAATGAAAGTTCGGTCTACAATGGCGTTGACCGGACTTTTGAGACGGCGATCATTGACATCAAGTTCCTGACGTTTCATCTCGCCAATCAGTTGCGCCATTTGCCCATGCAGCATAGCCAGTTCTTTCATCATGACCTCTGTCTGCTGAAGACGCGCTCTCGATTCTTCCAGTTGGGCTTCAGCCGAAGCATGGTTAGCCATAGCGCTCTGGTATTTTTGTTTGGCCTGTTCATACTTTGTTTTTGCATGATCAAAATGCTGCTCGGTCACGAGATTTTCCGCTACCAGAGAGTGGTCGCGCTCATAGTCGTCTTTAGCCTGATTACGTTGTATTCTTGCTTCGTTCAGGTTAGCTCCAGCGCTGGATACTCCCGCTTCGGATATTTCATATAGAGCCTGGTTCTGCTTGCTGGTCAGATCAATCTTGATCTCAAGCCGGGAAATATCTTCCTTCAGGGTAGCTTGGCGAGCCTGCAACACTTCATAAGCCAGAGAGGAGTCCCGGTTATCGATTTGCGCGATCAAATCTCCCGGGGCAAGGATATCTGCTTCAGATATTTCGAAATGCGTGATCCAGCCCGGCAAACGACTTGAAACCATCAGCATGGTCCTTGCTTCGACTCTTGCGTCAACTTCGTAAACATGGATCCAGCGGTGGTGCAACCACCGGGCTGAATAACCTAGAATCAACAGCCCGGCAAGGCTGAATGCTGCAAGGCGTAACCAGCCTTTTCTGTTGGCAGATGCCAGTGTCTTTAGCTCATGTTGTGAGCGTTCTCCTTGATCGTTTTCAGTGTTTTCAGGCATTGCTGCAATTCCGGTTTTTTAATCTGTGAGACGATTTCTTTTTCGAGTTCTTTGGCGATGGTTTCAACTTTTTGAATTATCGCCAGGCTTTCTTCCTTTAGGTGAATACGTTTCACCCGTCTGTCCAGTGCATCAGGCCTGCGTTCAATGAGTTGGTCATCCTGGAGCCTGTCGAGCAAGCGGACCAGCGTGGGTGCTTCGATCGCCAGATTATCGGCAAGCTCCTGTTGGGTGATTTCATGACCCGCACTTCTAAGGTGGTTGCTGTGGTAGATTTGTAAAAGTGTTACGCCGCGGGACTGACTCAGATTCAAATGTCTGAGACGCTGGTCGAGTCGGTAACGCCAGATACGCGCCGTTTCAGCCAACAGCCGACCAATGACCAGTCCTGTTTCGTCGATGTCTGTCGTTTCCAAATTATTGCACCTCATAATAGTTGATTATGCAAATTAGTTTAACCTAAAAAATGGCTAGCTCAAAGTAAAAAATTTACTGTCTTGATCTTGCCAGAAAGCTCTGATACCCGCCACGCCGTGACCACCGAGGCGCCGAATATGGCGCGCATAGGTGGGATGCATGCCTCCAAGCGCATAAACTGGTAAATTGACCGCGCGAATCATGCGGCCGAATCCACGCCATCCCAATGCGGATCCGTTCTGGTTTTTAGGAAAGAGGGGGGAGAGCACCACGAAATCGACATGGATGCGTTGCGCGTGAATAAGATCCTCAATATTATGACATGAAGCCCCCACAAGATTGCAATCCAAGGGTCTTGAAGTCAGGTGATGCAGCCGGGTTGCGTTAAGATGGACGCCATCAAAGCCCAACTCGGTTGCCCATGCCGGATCGGCATTGATCAGGATTCTAGCGCCTCTGGATCGGCTCTGATCCAGGATTGAGCGGGAGGCTGCGCGCGTTTGCGCCCAGTTCCAGTGTGGCTGGCGTAACTGTATCAGTCGGTGATGACGTTGACGTAGATTCTGATGTATCAGGTTGACTATGCAATCTACCTCGTCAACTAAAGGTGTGATCGCATAAATCAATGGCAAATTTAATGCACATACCACAGGGTTGTTGGTTCTCAGCATGGGCCAGGAAGATAATGCTTCAACCGGGAGCCACATGATGTTCTGCCCTTCCCGTCCATGGATGAATCCCGAAAATTCCAGAATTTTGAAGAAATGGAGCGTTCTGTGGATGATTTCGTCTTTGTATCGC
Organism: Proteobacteria bacterium UBA2770; assembly: GCA_002352565.1. GTDB lineage: Bacteria > Pseudomonadota > Gammaproteobacteria > UBA2770 > UBA2770 > UBA2770. The sequence continues at coordinate 8,038 of DEIQ01000002.1, forward strand.
AACCGCATGAAACGTTCCACAGACACGATGTGGGCGCCTGTTTCTTCATGAATTTCCCGCCGCAGCGCCTGGCAGGGCGTTTCACCCGGTTCCAGTTTTCCACCGGGAAATTCCCACCAGCCACCGAATGGCTTATCGGTGGGTCTTTGCGCGATCAGCACCCGACTTTTGGAATCCATCAGAATGCCTGCCGATACATGTTGTTCGATCATGGATGGGCGAGTTTTAACTGCGGTAGTCGCAATTGATCCGGATATATTCATGGCTCAGATCGCATCCTAGAATATGCCCATAGCCATGACCACGCCCGAGATCGACGCGGAACGTGATTTTTTTCTCTTTCATCGCAGCAGTGGCTTGTTCTTCACGATAAGATTCAGCCAGGGCGCCATGAACCAACAGAGGCTGATCATTGAGCCAGAGGCTGATAGTTTGCTCGCAGACCGGCTCCGGTAAGACTTGACCTATGGCGGACCATAAACGTCCCCAATTGGGATCGCCAGCGTGCAATGCTGTTTTTACCAGGGCTGATTCGGCAATGCTGTAGGCGACAAGGCGAGCCTCAATATCATCGCGCGCATGTTCAATTCGCACATCCATCAAACGGGTGGCGCCTTCCGCATCGCCCATAATCTGTTCGGCCAGTTCCAGGCAGACCTCGTGCAGCGCGCGAGCAAAGACCAGACCGTCGCTGTGGTCGTTGGTTAAAGTGCTGGGGTGGGCTTTTCCCGTGGCAATAAAAGCGCAGGCATCATTGGTGGAAGTCTGCCCATCAACCGTAATGGTATTGAACGATCGTGCCACGGCGCTTGATAACCAGCTCCGCATGGCGGAGGGTTCGATTCTGGCATCGGTGGCGATAAATGCCAGCATGGTCGCCATGTTGGGGCGAATCATGCCTGCACCTTTGGCGATGCCGTTGAGATGCACCGTTTGGTGCGACAGGACGATTTCGCGGTGTACCGTTTTAATCCGGGTATCGGTGGTCATGATGGCGTGGGCAGCCGAAACCCAGTTATCGGAGTGAAGCTGGCTCACAAGTTCTGGAATGGCACCAAGCAATTTTTGGCGCGGAGGGAGTCCACCGATTACGCCAGTCGAAAAAGGGATAACCTCGCTGACTCGGCATTGGAGCGCTGCGGCGACAACCCGACAGCTCTCGTGCGCCAGTTCCAGACCTTGTTGACCGGTGGCAGCGTTGGCGTAACCGGCATTGATCAACCATGCGCGGGGAGTGTCACGTGCCATATGATCGCGAGCGACCTTGACCGGCGCCGCGCACAAGGCGTTACGGGTAAATGTGGCGGCACAGTGGCTTCCTTGGTCGGCGACCATCAGTACCATGTCCTGGCGATTCTCTGGATACATTCCAGCACATATGGTCGCAAGCTTTAATCCGTTGATCGGGTGAGGCTCGAAACTGTGCAATTGCTCATGGATTGGTGTTTTCATGGGTTAGGGGACCTCTGAACAAGTCTGGACGAAGCTCAGGTGTGATTCCCCATGTTCAGGTTCTCGGGTTAAATTGCGCGTAATAGCAGGGCTNNCAACAATGAAGCTGGGCATAAGGGACGCAAAAACCGAGTTCATGACTTAATCAGAGGTTCCTTGGCGCAGGATTTAATCCAGGCGTCCATGGCAATGCTTGTATTTCTTCCCCGAGCCGCATGGGCAAGGCTCATTGCGCCCCACTTTGCGTTCGTCGCGCACAAAAGTCTGCACCGGTTTGGACTCTATCTGCCCTGATTCGGTTTCAGGCAAAGCCTGGGCTGGAGTTGGAAGGGAAGTCAGACTTTGTGTTGAGGGATGCTGAAACTGGAGATTGACCGTTGGTCGTATCGACTCTTGTTCCATGGTCTCCTCACTCGCGCCCACACGGGTGTTGAACAATGTTTCAGCAGTGATGGCCTTAATCCGTTCCAACAATTGCTCAAACATAATGAAAGCTTCGCGGCGGTATTCCTGCTTGGGATTTTTTTGTCCATATCCGCGCAGATGAATACCCTGACGCAGATATTCAAGCGCGGCCAGATGATCACGCCAAAGATTATCCAGGGAGCGCAGCAGCAATATTTTTTCCAGATACGCGCTGTACTCTTCACCCCATGATTCGCGTCGGCTCTGATAAGAGGAAATCAACGCCTCGGCGACCATGGCGGTGATATCTTCAGCCAGCAAGTCTGCCTCGGAAAGCTTCCAGTCATTAATCGGAAGCTGAATATGGTATATATTCCCCAATTCTTGTTGCAGACCTGCCAGATCCCATTGTTCTTCAATACTGCCAGGAGGAATATATTCGATCGCCGTCAGTTCACCCATGTCGTGAAGAATCTGTTGAATAATCGGAAACACGGTTTCTGATTCAAGGAACAAGCGCCTTTGTTGATAGATAACCTGGCGCTGATCATTGGCGACATCGTCGTATTCCAGCAATTGCTTTCTGATATCGAAGTTGTGGGCTTCGACTTTGCGTTGGGCATTTTCGATCGCACGGGAAACCCAGCGGTTTTCGATAACTTCATCTTCCTCCATTCCAAGTCGGTTCATCATGCCCGTCAGTTTGCCCGAGCCGAATATTCGCAGCAGATTATCTTCCAGACAAAGATAAAACTGGCTTGATCCGGGATCACCCTGACGACCGGCTCGCCCGCGCAGTTGGTTGTCTACGCGCCGGGATTCATGCCGCTCGGTTCCAATGATGCGCAACCCACCTGATTCCAGCACCTGCTGATGGCGGGTTTCCCATTGACGCATAGCCTGGGCGTGTTCCGATGATTCTTCAACCAGTTCGTTGGTGGGTATGGCGCCGCCAAGCACAATATCCGTGCCTCTTCCCGCCATGTTGGTGGCTATCGTGACATGCCCAGCCATGCCGGCTTCGGCGATGATATCCGCCTCTTTCTCGTGATTCTTTGCGTTGAGTACATTGTGGGATAGCCCTTTTTGTGTCAGCATGCGCGAAAGCTGCTCTGAAATTTCTATCGAGGTCGTACCGACCAGAACGGGCTGTCCTTTCGATCGGCATGCTTCGATATCACTGATTACCGCGTCGAATTTGCTCTGCGTGTTCATGTAGATGCGGTCTGGCATATCCTGGCGGATCATGGGGCGATTGGCAGGGATGACCACCACTTCAAGGTCATAAATGTGCTGAAATTCGTAGGCTTCGGTATCCGCTGTTCCAGTCATTCCGGAGAGTTTGTCGTACTGGCGAAAGTAATTCTGGAACGTTATAGAAGCCAGCGTTTGATTTTCGCTTTGAATGCTTACATGCTCCTTGGCTTCTATGGCCTGATGAAGACCATCGCCCCAGCGCCGGCCTGGCATCATGCGACCGGTGAATTCATCGACGATGACGATCTGACCCTGGCGCACGATGTAATCCACGTTTCTGGAAAAAAGCTGGTGGGCTCTCAGAGCCGCCAGCGCATGATGCATCAGGATAAGGTTGGCGCCATCGTAAAGACTTTCGCCTTCATTCAAAAATCTGGACTGGGCCAGCAGGTTTTCCAGATGCTCGTGACCAGCATCGCTCAGATAGATCTGTTTGCCTTTTTCGTCGATGTAGTAATCACCTTCGCTTTCTTCGTCGGCCTGCTTTTGCAATTGAGGAACGATGCTATTCAGTTGTTCATACATCTGGGTGTGTTCATCGGTTGCGCCTGAAATAATCAGTGGCGTACGGGCTTCATCGATCAGGATGGAATCAACTTCATCCAGAATGGCGAACGAAAGCTCACGCTGGGCTTTTTCGTCAGCGCTATAGACCATATTATCGCGCAGATAATCAAAGCCGAATTCATTGTTGGTACCGTAAGTGATATTCGAAGCATAGGCCTGCTTTTTGGTTTGCGTATCCTGACCACTGATCACCACCCCGACAGTCAATCCGAGGAAGCTATATAGCTGCCCCATCCACTCGGAATCGCGTTGCGCGAGGTAGTCATTGACTGTGACGATATGAACACCGCGCCCACTCAGGGCGTTGAGATAGGCGGGCAGGGTTGCGACCAGCGTTTTTCCCTCGCCGGTTATCATTTCAGCTATCCGGCCACTGTGCAACGCGAAACCGCCCAGCAACTGCACATCAAAATGCCGCATCTTGAGTGTCCGGCTGGCGGCTTCACGAACGGTAGCAAAGGCTTCGGGCAGGAGATCGTCAAGGGTTTCACCCTGCCCGAGGCGGGCGCGAAATTCGATCGTTTTGTTACTGAGCGCCGCATCACTGAGCTTGCGATAACTGTCTTCCAGTGCGTTGATGGAACTAATGGTGGTATTTTGAGTGCGCAGCCAGCGTTGATTGCGCGTTCCGACCACCGTCTTGATTATTTTTCCCAACATGTATGGATCGATGCCTTGTTGAAGGTTGACTATCGGGTTTGCGAAAATTTCAGCCTGATAAGCGATAGTTATTATGATGAATTGTGTCGATTGACCAAGGAACCTGCGAACCATTCATGAACGTGGTTCTTGCGACCCTTATGTCCAGCTTCTTTGTTGACAATCTTCGCAATAGCAAGCTATTACGAAGATTTACGCCTCGAATCTGAATATAATGAACCACACCTGAGCTTCGTCCAGAAATCAATCAGAGATCCCCTGACTTTTTAGCGTCGCTTAACTTATCGGCTAAAAGTTTATTTTAACATTCGATTGGTATACTGCTGTATAATTCCCAGATTGTACACTCTTTTACGGGCTTGGGTTCATACAATATAAATGATCGTTCCAATTCAGAATCTGGTACGATAAATTATATGCTTTTGTTCACTCACCGCCATCAGATGCAGGTTATATTCACCATGTTCAGAAAAAAAGAGTGTCAACAGATGGCTGCCTGGCTTGAAAACGGAACCCGGATCCGGGGCGATATCATAAGGCGGGCGCGCCGACTCGAGCAGTTGCGCATGCACATGAAAGAATGCTGGCCATCTGGAGTGGATCAGGAACTTGAGATTATGAATGTGCGTGAGGGCCGACTGATTCTTGGGGTTTCTCATTCCGTTTGGGCTACGCGTGTACGGTTTCTGGCACCTCAAATCATTGAAAACGCCCAGAAATACTGGGAAGAGCCGATCGAGCGGATAGAATGCCGTTTATGGCGCCATCATTAAGTAATCCTCACTGAAGCGGAGTGCGCATGCCAGGCGCTGTATCCACGATATGCGACATGACCAGAGGTACCCTTGGGGCTGCGCTAAATCTGTTGATATACCTCCTTCCATAAGTCATGGATTCGTCCAGTTCCTTAATTTTATGGGTCGTGATCAAACTTCAGATACTTTGACTAAAGTTGAAAACTGGAGAACTTTGACCGTAATGATTCTCTTCCAGCGTATCGTAGCACCATGCCTCAGGATTGGATTTAAGCGCTTTGAGTAACTTGTTGTTGAGTTCATGGCCGGATTTATGGCCGAAAAAAGAGCCGATCAGGTTGCTTCCGAGCAGATAGAGATCACCGACTGCATCGAGAATTTTATGCCGCACGAATTCATCTTCATAGCGCAGACCTTCTTCATTCAGCACCCGGTAATTATCGAGTACCACTGCGCAATTGAGACTTCCACCCAATGCCAGTTGCTTGGAATGCAATTGTTCAATGTCCTGAACAAATCCGAAAGTTCGGGCACGACTGATTTCTTTGATGAAAGAATGAGAAGCAAAGTCTATCACCATCCGGCTTGACCGGTCTTTAAATGCGGGATGATTGAAATTGATTTCAAAGCCAACTTTGAAACCATCATAGGGATCAAAACGAGCCCATTTATCATCTTGCTCTACCTTGATGGTTTTCTTGATGCGCAAAAAACGTTTGGGCGCAGCCTGTTCGACAAAGCCGGCGGATTGCAGGAGAAATATGAAAGGACTAGCGCTGCCATCCATGATCGGAACTTCTTCAGCCGTAAGTTCGATGATGGCATTATCAATGCCTAAGCCAGCCATGGCGGAAAGAATATGCTCAACTGTGGCTACTTTGGCTCCATTCGAGAACAGGGTGGTGGAAAGGCGCGTATTACCCACATTTTCGGGGCAGGCCTTGATCATAGGCGTATGGGGAAGGTCCATGCGGCGAAACAGGATACCCTTGTCAACACTGGCGGGATGAATGGTCATAAAAATCTTCTTTCCCGAATGAAGCCCGATTCCAGTAGCTTTTACGCTGTTGTTAAGTGTTTTCTGCCGTAGCACCATCGATTTCCCCCACAATACTTTTCTGGTAACTTAATCGAAACCAGATGAAGCTTGAATGATTTTTTATGTGAAACCTGTCGAATTTGCCATAAAATACAGGCAAACGGAACCATCCGTAGTCTAACATGAATGTCATATAATTAAAGTTTTCAGAGATGATCATCTTTTAAATTTGCATCCCTGTCTACGCTATCAGCCCTGGGCTGAACCATGATGTTTTTGTTCAGAATGACACGATTGGAACGCTCCTGAATTTGCGCCGCCGAGCTTGACGACATACCAGTGGCATGGCCGTAAAGATTCTCGCGCTTCGAGATTAGTCCGACTGACGTCTTAGAAAAGCCGGAACATCCAGATAATCCAGGTCGTTTTCCGTATGGGACATATCCGGTCGATAACTGGTGCGCAAACTACCTTGCACTGAGTTGCTTTCGGTGTTGACTCCTTTTAACGACTGTAACGAAGATGGCATGCCTAATCCGGTGGCTACGACAGTGACCCTGATTTCATCCTGCATATCCGGATCTATTGCGGTACCTACCACAATGATGGCATCATCGGCGGCGAAGCGCTGGACGATTTCACCGACTTCGGTCACTTCGCTTAATCCCAGATCGGGACTAGCGGTGATATTGACCAGAATTCCCTTGGCACCGGCGAGATTGATATCTTCGAGCAGCGGACTGGCTACCGCCGACTCGGCGGCAAGTTTTGCCCTGTCTTCTCCACTGGCATTGCCGGAGCCCATCATGGCCATGCCCATTTCCGCCATGACCGTGCGTACATCGGCAAAGTCAACATTAATCAACCCCGGCCTGGTGATGAGCTCGGATATGCCTTGAACTGCATTGTGTAACACTTCATCTGCGGCCTGGAATGCCGATAGCATAGTGATGTCTTTACCCAGAGCGCCCAATAGTTTTTCATTGGGAATGGTAATTAGTGAGTCTACATACAAACTCAATTCCCTGATCCCGTCGATGGCAAGTTGCATGCGTCTTGAGCCTTCAAATGCAAAGGGTTTGGTAACGACGGCAACGACCAGAACGCCACATTCTTTGGCTATTTCGGCAACAACCGGAGCGCCTCCGGTGCCGGTGCCACCGCCCATTCCGGAGGTAATGAACAACATATCGGAGCCATGGATGGCCTCACGTATGCGATCCCTGTCCTCCTGGGCAGCCAGGCGTCCGAGTTCGGGATTGGCGCCGGCGCCGAGACCTCTTGTGACCCCGCTTCCGAGTTGAAGCACCATGGAACCTTCCATGTTATGCAGCGCTTGCGCATCGGTATTGGCACAGATGAAATCAACGCGCTGCAGATTGTTGTTGATCATATTGCGCACGGCATTGGTACCGCCTCCTCCAATACCGATCACCTTGATCATCGCTTGTTGTCCATAAGGTTCGATTAATTCAAACATGATTCGTTCTCCCTATCATAGGTTTGGCAGGCACAGATAACGCCATGCCCTTCATTTCAGTATAGCCTCTGTTCAAATAACAGATAAAATTGACGTAATTACCATGTAACGTCAGAAATTTTCCTGCAGCCAATGCCGGATCCGCCCCCAAATACCCTTCCGTTGCTCGTGAGCCAGGATTTTCCCGTTGGCGCTTTCTGTCAGCAACTGCCGCGTATAAAGCAAGAGCCCTATACTTGCCGAATAGATCGGATCATTGATCACATCTTCGAGCCCACTGACTACATTCTCAGGATAACCGATACGCACGGGCATTTGCAGTAGTTGTTCGGCCATTTCCTGCCCGCCGCGGATCAATGAAGCGCCGCCGGTGAGTACCATGCCGGCGGGTATGCGCTCAAGCATGCCGGTTCGCCGAAGTTCAGTCAGCAATAGCTGGAAAAACTCTTCATATCGGGCGCCTATCACATCCACAAGCTTGCTCTGGCTGATGTTCCTTGGAGGGCGTTCACCGACTGCCGGAACATCAATATGTTCGTTTGCTTCCACAAGGTGGGGAAGGGTAGCGCCATATTTGCATTTGATTGCTTCTGCATATTTGGTCGGCGTGCGCAGGGCTACGGCGATGTCATTGGTGACATGGCCGCCAGCGAGGGAAATAACATTACTGTAGCGCATGGAGCCGCCGATGAATATAGCAATGCTCATGGTGCCACCACCCATATCCACCAGGCAGACACCCAATTCCCGCTCATCCGGGAGTAAAACCGCATAACTCGATGCCATCGGATCGAAAACCAGTTCATCTACAGCCAGGTTGCAGCGTTCAATGCATTTGATGACATTGTGCGCCGCGCTCTGGGCACAGGTGATGATATGTACCTTGGCTTCAAGCCGGACCCCGGACATGCCAATGGGATTTCGGATACCGTCCTGATTATCAATGGTATATTCCTGAGGGAGAATATGGAGGATCATCTGGTCATTGGGGATGGCGACAGCCTTCGCCGCATCGATCACCCTTTCCACATCAATTGCATGGACTTCGGTACCGCTGATAGCCACAGCACCATTGGAATTAAGGCTTCTAATATGATTACCGCTGATGCTTGCCGTTACCGAGCGGATGGAAATCCCCGATGTCAGTTCGGCTTCCTCGATCGCTCTTTGTATGGAATTCACTGTGGACTCTATATCCACTACAACGCCTTTTTTCAGACCTGTGGTGGGGTGTGTTCCGAGCCCAATCACTTCAATATGTCCATCACTGTCAAGCTGACCGACTACGGCGGCAATTTTGCTTGTCCCGATATCGAGCGCTGTAATTAACCGCATTTCCCCCTTTTTTGCCATTATGAGCTTGCCTCCTTGCTTAACGGCGCCGAATCTTTATAAGAAACAGCTGCGTACCCGTCTGGATAGTTTAGGTTAATATATTGAATGCTGTTTTTGCGCATGGACAAATCACTCCAGTTGTGTACCAGAAATGAGGATAACTGAGTCGTATTGTGTTCCATATCACTGCCCATTCTGATTTCAATATGAGGCTTGACCCGCAACTTCCAGCTTCTATCCTTGTTCATATGCGCGTGTGCCAGCTCAAGATTATGGGCAGACAGGATATCACCCCAGATAAGGCTTTGTGCCAAAATATATGCTTTAGCCTGTTCCGGGCCCGTGAGCTTTGGCACTGGCGGTGGGTTTGGCAAATCATGCAGCGCGGCGAAAACCTGCCCTCGAAGGTTCATCCAGCCGACTTCATCCCAGCGCGCCGCAACCTGATGTTCCGTGATATTAATACGTATTCCATAGGGCCAGATGCGGCGCACATCGGCATCGGCTACCCATGGATAGGTTGTCAGAACGGATCGGATGCTGTTGGCGCTAAGCCCGGTGTGATGTGCTTCCATTTCGTTGCGGATAATGAGGCTGATTTGATCGGCGGTCATTTGCGCGCCTGTTTCCTGCACATCTATCCATCCAGGTTTTTGTGTTCGGATGATGAGAAAAAGCAAGAGTATGCCGATCCAGGGCACCAGGGTATGGATGCGCCCAAGGCTTCGTTTTTGTTGTCCGGGATGTTTTGATTTCATTGGGTTATCATATCGCAATCATAGATGTTTTGTCCGTTGCTCTGCGGGTAATCCCATAATATGCACTTCAGGCTGTAAATCAATGCCAGAAGTTCTGTTGACTTCTTTTATCACCAAATGGATCAAAAATTCAATGGCATCGGCGGATGCGCCGCCATGATTAATGATGAAATTGGCGTGATGCGGAGAAATCTGCGCCTGATGAAAAGACCTGCCTTTCAGGCCGGCTGCCTCTATTAATTTTCCGGCGCTGTGACCAGGCGGGTTGCGAAAAACTGAACCGGCACTGGCTTGACCGATGGGTTGTGATTTGCGGCGTGTCGAGAGAATTTGAATGATGCGATCGTGGATGCTTGTCGGCATCCCTTGTTTCAGAACCAGCCTTGCTCCAATAAACCACTCGTTATCGGGCCTGGAAACATGTCGATAACCAGGCTGGAATTCATTCGCATCACGCCAGTATATCTGACCGCATCGATCCATAACCTGAACGGCTTCGACATGATCCCAAGTCTGTGTTCCATGGGCGCCGGCGTTCATGGCCAGTGCCCCGCCGAGCAATCCGGGAATCCCGATCATGTATTCACAGCCACTCCAACCAAGATCGGCGGTTCGGCGGGCGATTCTGGCGCAGGGAACTCCGGCGCCAATCTCAAACACCCCTTGTCCGGCAATTCTGAACCATCCAAGTGCTCTTCTATAGGCAATAACGGTTTGTTCGATGCCGCCGTCGCGGATCAGAAGATTGCTGCCCGCGCCTAACCAGAGCAATGACTGGCTGCTGTGCCAGTGGGATAATTTTTTTTGCAGCGCCTCCAGTGTGAGCGGAATGAAAAAGTTTCGGGCCTTACCGCCTGCACGCCATGTCAGATGGCGTGCCATAGGCACTTGTTCGCGCCAGATCAAGTTTGGGCTGGATTGATTCATCGTTTTTATGCCACAGCTCTGTAGTCTTTACTCAAATGTTCTGCCAATTGGGCAATATCGCCTGCCCCCAATACCAGCACGATTTCGTCATCGTATTGAATACGCGCCTGCAAAGGGATCATAGCCTCAAGTGGAGTCGTGACCCGGAAAGGTTTTTTGCCAGTACGTTTCTCGATTTCATGGGCTAGTTGGTCGCTGTCATATTCTGGCATGGGGGGTTCACCTGCCGGGTATACGTCACATAGAATTAAACGATCACATTGCGACAGCACGGAAATAAAGGAATCAAAAAGTTCACATGTTCTGGAATAGCGGTGCGGTTGAAAGACCATGGTCACTGGTTTGCGCGGCCATATTTCTCGTACTGCTTCCATAACGGCATCGATTTCTCGCGGGTGATGCGCGTAGTCATCCACCAGCCACGCGGCAGGAATCCGCTCGTCCTGGATGCGCCGCACATGAAAACGCCGACTGATCCCAGCAAAGCTGGATAAAGCCGACTGCAACGTTGTCCTGGGAAGACCCAATTCAGCGCCTACCGTTAATGCGCCAAGCGCATTGAGTACGTTATAACGCCCGGGGAGGTTCAGATTAATTGGAAGGGCTTGTTCCCAATGCGGAAGATGGGCCATGAATCGAACGCGTTGATCGTGGAATGAAATGTTGCTGGCGCGTGTCATGGCTGGTGTCTCAATGCCATAGGTTAAACAATGACGATTAACCCGGGAAGGGAATTGGCGCAGTACAGGATCGTCCTGACAGATCACGGCAGATCCGTAGAAAGGCAATTGATGAAGAAAGGCCGCAAAAGCTGTTTGCAGTCGCTGAAAATTTCCGCCGTAGGTATCGAGGTGATCCCTGTCGATATTAGTGACGACTGCGGTAACAGGATGTAAAAATAAAAAGGAAGCATCGCTTTCATCGGCTTCAGCGACCAGGTAGCGCCCCTTGCCCAGGTGTCCGTAGCCCCCGCAACTGTTGAGCTTGCCACCAATCACAAAGGTCGGGTCGAGACCGCCTTCGATCAGTATGCTGGCAATGAGGCTGGTTGTCGTGGTTTTTCCATGGGTTCCGGCTATGGCGATTCCGTGGCGGAAACGCATCAACTCTCCAAGCATTTCCGCTCGCGGTACGATCGGGATGGCGCGGTCTCGGGCGGCTCTTAATTCCACATTATTATCGGGGATGGCAGAGGAAACCACCACTACATCGCTGTTTACTACATGAGACGGGTTGTGCCCTTCATAAACTGTGGCGCCCTGTTTTTCTAATGCCCGCACGGGCGGGCTGAAGCGCAGGTCGGAACCGGAAACCTGATAGCCAAGGTTTAACAGGACATGGGCAATACCATTCATGCCACTGCCGCCGATACCGATAAAGTGTATCCGGCTGAGCATTCCCATGGGGATGGTGAAGGAAGCCTGTGCGTGTTGGTCGATGGTCATTTTTTTTCTCCAGCTTCAATACATGCGTTTGCCAGTTCGGCCTGAGCATCTATTGGGGCCTGTTTGCGGGCACATTGTGCCATGTTCAACAGTTCCAGGCGATCAGATACTCTATCGCGTAAGGTTTGCGTCAGCTCCTGTTGGGTCAATTCGGACTCTGATATCATGAATGCGGCGCCTCTTTTGACCATCCATCGGGCGTTCAATGTCTGATGATCATCGGCGGCATAGGGATAGGGTATCAGGATGGCGCCGAGTCCGGCGGCTGCCAGCTCCGCCAGCGTTAGTGCGCCGGCGCGGCAGATGACGATATCCGCCCAGGAGTAAGCAGAAGCCATGTCGTGTATAAAAGGGTCGATCTGGGCTTCCAGATTCAGGGATCGGTAAATTTCGCGCGTAGGTTCCTCATGGGATTTGCCGCACTGATGCCAGATCAGGAATTGTCCCATTGGTTTCAGTGCGCCGATCGCAACAGGGACGATACGATTAAGGCAGGCTGCGCCCTGGCTGCCACCCAGGATCAGGATTCTTATGGATCCCGTGCGTTCGCGCCATCGTTGTTCCGGTGATGGCAGTTCGGCAATTTCATTGCGCACAGGATTGCCGATCATGGCTGTGACCAATCGGTCCGGAAAGACCTGGGGATAAGCGGTGTAACAGCGATTGGCAATTCGGCACAAAATGCGATTGGTCAATCCGGGTCGGGCATTCTGTTCGTGAATAATCAGCGGTATATGGCATAGGCGCGCGGCTATGCCACCCGGTCCTGAAACATAGCCTCCCATGCCGAGAACAGCCAAGGGGCGCTCGCGCCGAAGGGTTCTAGCGACCTTGATCACCGCCCATCCAATTCGCCACGGCGCAATGAGCCATTGCTGAATACTGCGGCCACGCAAACCATGCACTGGCAGCCATATCACGGGAATTCCCAAAGGTGGAATGATCGTAGCTTCAAGCCCTTTACGCGTACCCAGCCATAGTAGAGGAATCCCTCGGCGCTTGAGTTGTTCAGCTACGGCCAGCGCCGGGAAAACATGACCGCCGGTACCCCCCGCCATGATCATGACTGGCTGTTCACCGGAATCAGTACTCATCGACGCACTCCTTGTGAACACGTAACAGCAGTCCGATCATCAGCCAGGTCATGATAAGACTGCTGCCACCATAACTGATAAAAGGGAGAGTTAAACCCTTGGTAGGTAGAAGCCCCATGGTCATGGCAATATTGATAAAAGCCTGTAAACCCAGGCTGATACTGATGCCATAAGCCAGCGCGGCGCCGAAAGCCCAGGATCGTTCGCTTGCCATGCGCGCTATCGTCAATCCTCGCGATAGCAGTAGGAGAAAACATAAAATCAGAAAAGTGGCGCCGAACAAACCCATTTCTTCAGCTATGATTGAAAAGATAAAATCGGTATGTGCTTCTGGCAGATAAAACAATTTCTGCATGCTTTGCCCCAGTCCTAATCCCGACAAGCCACCTGAACCGATTGCGACCATGGACTGAATGAGTTGATAACCGCTATCGAATGGATCTTGCCATGGATCAAGAAACACCATCAGTCGTTCGAATCGATAGGGCGTCTTGACAATCAGCACCGCGATCGCCGCGATTCCTGCTGCACCAAAGGACAGGCACAGAGATAGGGGTGCTCCTGCTACAAAAAGCATAAGGATGCCGGTGGTGATCAGCAAAACGGCGGCGCCTAAATCTGGTTGCATCAGAAACAGCGTGGCGGCAAGAATCAGGATGAAGACCGGTTTGAAAAATGCCATCCGGTTTGAAGGCAACAACTCATGATATTTGTCGACGTAAGCCGACAGATAAACGATGAGCAATAAGCGGATCAACTCGGAGGCTTGAAGACGCAGAAACATTAGGTCTATCCAGCGTCGGCTGCCATTAACGCTGATCCCTATACTCGGGATCAGCACAATAATTCCAAGAAAAAAAGCGCTCACAAGTATGACCATCCGCCAATGACGCCATACCCCCGTGGGAATCTGGAAGGCAGCACATGCGCACAGAATGCCGGTGCCGGCAAAGATAAGCTGGCGCCAGAACAGCATCAGGGGCTGGTTGAAGTCGCGGTCACTGATAGGCATGGAAGCAGATGCAACCGCTACCAGTCCAAAGCAACAAAGACCAAGTGCGCAGCCGATGATGATGCTGTCCGGTTGCCAGCGTCTGGTCAGATGCGCTGTGGCGGAGAAGGTGACGGGTTTCATAGGCATTCAGCCTTGGTCAAGACGGGGGTTGTTATTCTTTTGACATGCTGGGTGAAGATACGACCCCGTTCAGCATAACTTCGGAACATATCCAGGCTCGCGCAAGCAGGTGATAGTAAAACCGCTTCTCCCGGTGTCGTCCATCGGTGCGCCTGGTCTACGGCTTCTTTCATATCGCGGACGATACACAATCGCGAGTGGTGGCTAAACATGTCCTCTAACCGGGGTGCCTCTTGTCCCATCAGGATCACACCTGTCAGTTTTTCGTTCGCAGCCTCCAGAAGCGGCGTAAAATCGGAATTCTTTGATGCGCCGCCGGCAATGAGTACATAGGGTTGATCCATTTGCCCCATGGCTGCTACCGTAGAAGCCGGATTGGTGGCTTTGGAATCATCGATATAATTTACGCCTTCTATCGTAGCTATCGAGCGCATACGATGAGAGAGTCCCTTGAATAGCGTCAGCGCCTGGCAGATAGCGGATCCGGGCCAACCCATGATCAGTGCCGCCGATACGGCGGCCAGCACGTTGCTGCACTGATGCATCCCATTCACTCCGATTTTACTCAACTCTATCAATGGTTTGCCATCCGTGGCGATCCACGGGGCGCCGCCGTGGCTGACAATTGATGCTCTGGCCTGGGGCAGGCATGTCTGTGCGCTGAAAGGGATAAAGTGTCCCCCTTCCATTTTAGCGTCGCGAATCCATGGATCATCCTGATTGATTATGGCATGCTGAGCCTGGCGGCAAAAATTTGTTTTTATACGTGCGTAGGCATGCATGTCGCCATGACGTTCAAGATGATCCTCGGTAATATTAAGCAAAACCGCAACTTTTGGTTTCAGGCTCCAGCAACTTTCCAATTGGAAACTGGATAATTCGAGGATGTAAAGATCGGGCCGGGGCAAATTGAGCAGATCAATGGCGGGTCGCCCCAGATTTCCTCCTGCTCTAAAATGGGCGCCTGAAAATTTGGCCATCAGCGCGAGAAGAACCGTGACGCTGCTTTTGCCGTTGGTGCCTGTAATACCGATCAGTTCCCCCTTGATTTGGCGGGCGAACAATTCCAGTTCTCCCATCACAGATATGCCGTTATGGCGTGCTTGTTCCAGTACCGGATCATCCCACGGGATTCCGGGCGAGGTGACGATCATGTCAAAATGATTGAGAGGAAGGGTGCCCCAGTCTGGATATACGGCAATCTCCGGCAGGTGGTTTTTCCACCATAGCGCTTGTGGCGGCCTGGAACGCGTATCTGTTACACCGACCCGCCAGTTGCGCTCAAGCAGGAATTGTGCGCATGCTCGCCCGCTTTTACCCATTCCGGCTATTAAGGCGTGCCTAACTTGATCCATAAAGTCTCAACCATAAAAGAAAGAGTCCTGTGCTGATGAGTATCATGTTTATGATCCAGAAACGCGCCACCACATGGGTTTCTGGCCAGCCTTTAAGTTCGAAATGATGGTGCAGTGGCGCCATGCGAAAAATACGCTTGCCGGTTAGCTTGAAACAGCCGACCTGCAGGATGACAGATAGTGTTTCCGCTACGAATACACCGCCCATGATGACAAGCAGCAACTCCATGTGCAGCGCCAGGGCGATGGCGCCAAGCAATGCGCCCAAGCCCAATGAACCCACATCGCCCATGAAAATTCGTGCTGGATAAGTGTTAAACCATAAAAAACCCAAGCCGGAGCCGATAACGGAACTGCATAAAATACAGGTTTCCCGATTTCCAGGCCTGTAAGCCCAGGAAAGTGCAGGATGATCCGGCAATAGATGGAATCCGATGATAGCGGCAATCAATAAGCCGCAGGCCACGGCAATGGTGCATAGAACAGCCAGCCCATCCAGCCCGTCGGTCAGGTTGACGGCATTGCTGCTGCCAACGATGACCAGATTGGCCCAGAGAATGAAGCCGATGCCAACTGGTATCCACAGTGGACCCACCAGCAACAGGATCCGCCCGGCATGCTCCGGTTGTGCGCCAAACCACAGCGTGGCAGCCATCAGTGCTGCTGCGGTCTGCCAAAGGTATTTTCTGCGGGCCGAGAGACCATCGGTGTGTCGTGTGGATAGCTTGTGCATATCGTCCAACGCTCCAATGGCGGCATAGACTGCCATAACCAGCAAAGGCCATAACAGGGCAAGGCGCCATTGACCCCATAACAAGCTTGCAGCCAGGATGGAAGCAATGAGCGGCAGACCTCCCATGGCCGGGGTGCCTGCTTTGATCTGATGTCGTTGCGGCCCAAGTTTGCGGATGGGTTGCTGGAGTTGGCGTTTATTCAGGTAGCTTATCCATAAGGGAAGACTGGCCATGGTTAATCCAAAAGCCGTCCACCCAGCCGCCAGGGCGCGCAGACCGACTGGCCAGGGCGCACCTAATACGGAGAGTTCCATCATTTCACAACCATCATAATTCTTTCGCAACCTGGCTTTGATCCCTTAAGGATTCGACGACCCTTTCCATGTGAGCGCACCGTGAACCTTTGACCAGAATGCTTGCGCCAGCAGGAATATGATGGATCGCATACCGACCCATAGTACCCGAATCTTTGAACGTGTGGGCGCGCCCTCCGAAGGAGTGCGCGCTTAAACAGGCAAGTTCTCCCGTCGTCCATAAACTGCTAATGCCCATCTCTTTGGCCCATAGTCCCGCCTTGCGATGCCAGTGTTCGGCATCTTTCCCTAATTCAGCCATGTCTCCAAGCAGCAGTATGCGTGGAGCTGGCTGATTCGCAAGCACTTGAATCGCAGCCTTGAGCGAACCCGGATTGGCATTGTAGCTATCATCGATTAATACCCCGCCATGGCGTGAAGGAAGCCGATTCAAACGCCCGGAAACAGGATAACAGCTTGAAAGCCCACGAGCTATAATTTCGGGCGCAGCTCCGATGGCGTAGGCTGCCGCAGCAGCGGCAAGAGCATTGCGCCAGTTATGGAGTCCCAGGAAATGCCATGCTCCTCGGGCTTCTCCTGCAGGCGTATGTAAAATAAAAGACGCGTGGTTCTGTTTTCCATGGATATCAGCTCCCGGATTCAGTCCAAAACGCACGATACGCCGCGGGTAAGCCAAATTTTCCCATAATTCAGCGAATCTGTCATCGACATTGATCACGGCGGTTCCGGTATAAGGCAGACCGGAATAGATTTCACCTTTAGCCTTTGCGACCCCTTCAATGGTGCCGAACCCCTCCAGATGCGCCGCCGCAGCTCCAGTAACAATTGACACGTGCGGGGCAACGAGGGCGGAGAGTCTGGCAATTTCACCGGGATGATTGGCGCCCATTTCTATAACGGCATAATGATGCCCTGGATCAAGCGCCAGAATGGTCAGGGGAACCCCAATCTCATTATTAAGATTGCCGCTCGTATGCAGCAAAGGACCCATAGGGGCGAGTATCGACGAAAGCATATGCTTGACCGTGGTTTTACCGTTGCTTCCGGTAACAGCGATTATGACTGGATCCCAGCACCGACGCCAGTGGGCGCTGATGCACCACAGGGCATCGCGCACATCTTTGACCACGATATGAGGTAAAGAGATGTTTAATACCCGCTCGACGACAGCGGCTCCGACACCCCATTCATACTGTTGCTCAAGCAGATCGTGCGCATCGATATGTTTTCCCTTGAAGGCGAAAAACAGCGAGGAATCCGAAGCCTGGCGCGTATCAATGCATACGCCCTGGATCATTTGATCCGCTCCATACAGTTTCCCGCCGCAGATGGCGGCGATTTGACTCAGTTTCATCGTCAACATGCCATATTGTCCCGCATTTTAAGATGGGACAGCACCGTAAGCTGATCTGAAAAAGGGATTGCCTCGGTTCCATAGTCCTGAATATTCTCATGACCTTTGCCCGCTACAAGAATCACGTCATTGGCGCCGGCTTCGGAAATAGCGCGTCCGATGGCTTGGAACCGGTCGTGTTCAATCATCCACGGTTTTTCACTCCCCATGAGGCCTGCGGCGATCTGTGCAGTGATGGCGTCGGGTGGTTCGGATCGAGGGTTGTCATCGGTGATGATGATCTGGTCCGACCATCGGGCGGCTATCGCGCCCATCACGGATCTTTTGCCCTGATCCCGATTTCCTCCACAGCCAAAAACGCACCACAACCTGCCGCCGCGCAAATGGGTTCTGCAGGCCAGCAAAGCCGCATGCAGGGCATCCGGGGTATGGGCAAAATCCACGACTACGTTGGGACAACCGGCTCCACCCAGTTTTTCCATGCGACCGCGCACGGCGCGCACTCGCGGCAAGCGGGCAAGGATATCCATAAGGCTTATATCCCTGGCCAGTAGCGTGGCAATGGCGGTGGTCAGATTTATGGCATTGAAGGCGCCAAAAAGAGGGACTGCGGCTTGTGCCGTACCAAAGTCGCCTTCAAAACTCAGCGTTATCCCCTTCTCATCCGATCTGGTGATTTCCGTGATCAGGTGGGCGCATGCCTGAAGCGGCTTGAATTCGCTGCGAGTGGCATAGGCAATCCGCTTGGGAATGGAGGTACTGAGTTCATTGAATCGCGGTCCCCAGGGATCGCTCGCGGGAATGATCGCGGATGCCAGCCCAGGTTGCTGGAACAGCTTCATCTTGGTTGCGGCATATCGTTCGATACTTCCATGGTAATCGAGGTGATCGCGCTGGATGCTGGTCAGTATAGCCGTATCGAAACAAACGTTTTGCGTACGTTGTTGATCGAGTGCATGGGAGGATACTTCCATGACCACGCCTTTGGCATGCTGGCTGGCGCAATGTTCAAGCCAGTAGTGGATCTCGGTGGTATCGGGAGTGGTATGAGACAAGGGGGTCATGGCATCAGGCATTCCTGCGCCTATAGTTCCGATCAGTCCGATTGGATCAGGGCTGATCTGGGCGATGTAATGGGCACAGGATGTTTTGCCATTGGTGCCGGTAATACCGGCGACCCAAAGTTTGCGTGAAGGGTGACCCAAAAGGCGGCTTGCAATCAATCCTGAATGCGAAGCCAGGCCAGGTATCATCCAGACAGGTATATATTCGACTTTAGGCAGACCCGAAGGCAGTCCTCTTGGGTCAACGGCGATGGCAACGGCGCCCCGTTGCGCGGCTTGTTCGGCGAACATAAATCCGTGTTGGGATGAACCGGGGAGCGCCAGAAACAAGGTGCCAGGCTGAACAAGTCGGCTGTCTGCCGTTACGTGCCTAACCATCAATTCACAAGGCGGTAAATCTTTCTGCGGCAATAACCCTTCAAGCAGACGCTGGATGCTGATGCAGGTCATTCCGGGTTTCCGGTTTGGGCCATAATTTTATCCGGGGCAGGTTGAGGGGCGACATGAAGCCAACGCAGTACTTCGGGCATGACCCGAGCGAATACGGGTGCGGCGACGGTTCCTCCATAATAGCCGTTCTCCCTGGGTTCATCCACCATGACGACGGCCAGTAATTCGGGGTTTTCCGCTGGAACCATCCCTGCGAACAATGCTGTATAGTGCCCTCGACGGTAGCCACCCTGGTGAATTTTGGTGCTGGTTCCGGTTTTCCCCGCGATACGGTACCCAGGTATAATAGCCCGCTTTGCGGTGCCGTTTTCAACGACATCGGCCAGCATGGTGCGCACTGTCTTTATGACCTTAGGCTGAAATACTTGTTCCCCCTTCCCGGGCGTTGCGTCCTTGATCAGACGCAGAGGTCGCGAGATGCCGTCGGTGGCGATGGTCATATAGGCCTGGGTCAGTTGAAAAAGGGAACTGGAAAGTCCATAACCAAAGGCCAGGCTTGTTTGTGTGGTCGGATACCATTGACTGTGGTGAGGTAAAAATCCGGAACGCTCGCCTGATAATCCCGCGCCTGGAAAATGACCGAAGCCGCACGCGTCAAGCTTGGACCATACCAGAGATCCGGGCAGTTCAAGGGCGATTTTACTGATACCCACGTTGCTGGAACGCGATAAAATACCGGAAATATCGAGTTCACCGTAATCATGTAAATCCCTGATGGTACGATCATTCACCTGCCAGTATCCCGGGCTGGTATTGATCGTGGTGTCCGGCAAGATTGTACCAGCCTCCAGCGCCATGGCTACGATAAAAGGTTTGAGAACCGATCCGGGTTCGAAAACGTCGCTGATGGCCCGATTTCGGTATAATTCGCTCTTGCGCTCCTGGCTGTTGTTGGGATTGAATCCGGGCTGAACCGCTATCGCGAGTATATCGCCGCTGTCTACTTCTACAATGATCATGGCGGCGCTATCGGCCTGGTGGTGTTCAAAGGTTGAAGCAAGTTCACGCTGAGCCAGGTATTGAATTCTGCTGTCAATGGTGAGATGAATGGCGGTTCCTTTGACACCGTCAATGCCTGGCTTGAAGGTGTCGACGGCTTTGCCGGCATTGTCTCTGGTTACATAGGCGTAACCTTGTTTTGCCCGTAGCAGATCGTTGAAAGTCCGCTCGATCCCTTCAAGACCATTTTCATCGATATCGGTGAAACCCACGACATGCCCGAGAATATCGCCGTCGGGATAATAGCGTTGATATTCCTGCTGGAAATTAATATTTCTCAGCCCGAGCTGTTGGACGGCGTTTTCCATGGCGGGGGAGATATGTCGTTTGAGATAAATGAATTGGCGAGCGGCATGCTTTTGAATCTTGTTGCGTAGTTGCGTCTCGGGGATGCGCAATAATCGCGCCAATTGCTCGACATCTTCATTCTCGCTCAGCAGTTTTTGTGGATTGGCCCATACTGATGAAATCGGTGTACTGATAGCCAGAATGCGTCCGTTTCTGTCAAGAATATCGCCGCGAGGAAGGGCTTGACTCAAAGTTTTCAAGTGTGCCGAGTAGCCTCGCGTTTTAAGATGCTCTGTTTCCCATACCTGCAGATAGAGCAGACGACCCAGGAGTACGCCGCAAACTCCAAAAAGCAGGAGCTTCAGCGAATAGTGACGCCAGCGGTTTTTATCTGGATGGGGCGACATCATGCGTTTTATCTTTTCGGACTGGCATTTTCATTGATAGCATACATGTTAAGCTGCTGGCGTGCATAGGTCTCAAGGCGTTCCGGGCGTTGAAGGCTGGCTGATTCCAGTTGAAGCCGACCCCATTCCACTTCCAGCGTATTGGCATGTCGGGTTAATATTGTCCAGGCGCGGAATGACTCACGCTGATCATGCCTGAGAGAAACGAGAGTGACTGCGAAAGCCATGGTCAGGAAAACCAGTGCCAGCAACCCGATGCGCAGACTATTCATTTTATTTTTTCCCCTATTCTTAAAATGGCGCTTCTTGCCCTTGGGTTCACAGCGATTTCTCCAGCGCTGGGTTTTTGTGTCTTACCTATCAGCCTGATTCTGGAAGGCTCTGGTGTGACCGGCCAGGGTTGTTTCCCATGAGACTGGTGGCGTAAAAATCGCTTGACTGCACGATCTTCCAGTGAATGAAAGCTGATCACGGCCAGTCGGCCTCCTGGCGCCAGGCAGTCCAGCGTCTGTGGAAGAACCTTATCGAGATTTTCCAACTCCTGATTAATATGGATGCGGATGGCCTGAAAGGTTTGGGTAGCCGGATGATGCGTTCTTTTGGAATGGCGTGCCACGCGCGCTACCAGTTCCGCCAGTTGTCTGGTGTTTTCAATCGGCGTCTGGGTGCGTTGCTCGACAATGGCGCGGGATATGCGCCGATACGCCGGTTCTTCACCATATTTTTTTAATACATTGCCGATTTCTTTTTCGCTGGCGCTATTAATCCATGTTGCCGCGCTGATTCCTGTCGCAGGATCAAAACGCATATCCAGAGGGCCGTCAAACCTGAAACTGAAACCCCGCTCAGGTTGTTCAAACTGGGGTGAACTGACTCCAAGGTCAAACAAAATGCCATGGACGCGACCCTGCCATGATCGTTGCAGAATTTGCTCATGCAACTGGCTAAAACAACTTTGTATCAGTTCCAGTCGGTTATGACTATCCTTGAGCGGTGATGCGGTAAAAGCCTGAGGATCTTTATCCATGGACAGCAATTTCCCCTTATCCGCGAGCTGACGCAATATGGCTGAACTATGACCTCCACGTCCATAAGTGGCATCCACGTAACAACCATTTGGATCCGTAATGAGGGCGGAAACGACTTCCTCGACCATCACCGGGTAATGATTTGGTCCGTTTGGGGTGGTTGTGAAATCGTCAGGAAAATTGTTTGGGCGCATGGTATGTTTGTTCTGAAAGGGTTAACCTTGAGTAAGGCAGGGTTTAATCGGTATTTAATGTCGCTCGATGATGTCGGGCGATGGGCGGATGTTCCGAAGCCAACGTTCACGCTCGGTGGCAAATAGATTCTGGCTCCAAAGCTCAAATTTATTCATTTGCCCAAGCAGTACAACCTGACGTTCAAGCCCGGCATATTCTCTCAGTGGTTGAGGGATCAAAATTCTTCCGGATTTATCAAGAGATGCTTCTGTTGCGTGCCCGATGAGAAGCCTTTGCCAGGCTTTGGTGGCCGGGTCGAAATCTGGCAGGTGGCTCAGTTTCAGCTCAAGTTCTTCCCAATGATGCATTGGGTAGAGCAAAAGACAGCCGTCCGGTTCAATCGTCAGCATGACCATTCCACCACTTTCAAGGATGATGTCCGCACGATAGCGTGCCGGGATGCCTATTCTTCCCTTTTCATCCACTGACGCCGGGTGAATTCCACGAAAACGCATTATCTACCACATTATTCCACTATTCCCCACAAGTTCACAATAAACATTCTTAATCATTGAGTCAAGTTTTAAGTCGGCAATATATTTACGACACTATTTGTTCACGCATTTATGATGCTATTTGTGTGTGTTTTGGGCCATGAAGATTGTTCGGGGAGAGGGAGAATAAACTGGATAAAATAAGGCTGGCGCATGATTTGTGCTCAGGGGCAGGAAGTCAATATGCTTTGTTTTCCACCAATTGGCTTAAGGAACCTCTGATCAAGCCCGGAAAGAAGGATGACCAGGGAAATCAGCGGGTCTGGCGTACCAGCTTGATAAACATTTGTTCCAGAGAGCTGCAATCATGTTGTTCTATCAGGGAACCGGGAGATCCCTGGGTTGCCACTCTGCCATGGTCGAGAACGATCAAATGATCGCACATCATTTCAAGCTCCGACATGTTGTGCGAAGTCATTAAAATGGTCAGGCCGTTTTCCTTCCTGTAATCCATGAGCAGATGGCGCAGACGATGGGCGCTTTCCGGATCCATCGAGGCGGTGGGTTCATCGAGCAGGAGCACTTCAGGTCTGTTGATCAACGCTTTGGCTATGCTCACCCGTGATTTTTGACCCGCGGAAAGTTTGCCATAAGGCTGGCCTAGCTGATCATGCAAATTCAATGCTTCAGCCAGTTCCTTGATGCGTCGTGCAAGATCGACCACATTATAGAGTCTTCCATAGACAGTCAGGTTCTGAGTTACCGTTAAACGCTGAGGCAGGTCAACATAGGGAGACGAAAAATTGATTCTTGATAAGATCTGGTGGCGGCGGCGGGTCATGTCTACGCCGAGAATGCAGGCTTTGCCCCGGGTAGGAATCAGCAGGCCGAGAAGCATGGCAATGGTCGTGGTTTTCCCGGCGCCATTGCCGCCGATCAGTCCGCAGATATGACCTTGAGTCACGCTGAAGCTGACATTTCGCACCGCTTCATGACCATCAAAAGATTTACTGAGATGCTGCGCTAAAATTGCGGGTTGAATCAATGCTTTTTTATTTTTTCGTTAGGGAAGCTCTGATCAAGTCTGGACGAAGCAGGTTGCTTGTTCATTATGTTCAGATTCGAGGCGACAATTGAACGGGTTAGCAGTGCTATTGCGAAGATTGTCGACAATGAAGCTGGACATAAGGGACGCAAGAACCGAGTTCATGACTTAATCAGAGCTTCCTTAGTTAGACAGGGCTGATGTTAAGGGTAAGGTGAGCTTATTCAGAAGGATTACTTTTACTTATTTTATTCTTTATTCGCCGTACAGTAAACCATACGCTAGCGATAACAATGGGTATAGTGCCGCCAAGTACTGCTTCTGGGTTGATTTGATACCCAGCAGATTCAATGCCTTTTAAAACATAGTTAACCAGCCCAACAACATAATAACTAATGGCTGCAATGGATAAGCCTTCAACTGTTTCTTGTAATCTGAATTGATAATGGGCCCTTCTGTCCATGGAATGCAGTAGGTCACGATTTTGGGATTCGAGGGCTAAATCAACCCTTGCTGATAAAATTTGGCTTGCTCTGGCAACGCGTCTAGACAGGTGTTCCAGTCGAGATGAGATTGATTCACAGGTGTTCATTGCTGGCAGAAAACGCCTTTCAAGAAAACTTGATAGTGTTTGAAGGCCACCCAGTTCAACTTCTTTTAGGTTCACTATTCGATGTTCAACAATTGAATGGTAAGCCCGTGTGGCTCCAAAACGATAAGCAGTTTCTGAATTTAGTTTTTCAATTTCGGCTTCCAGGTTAGCTAATTCACTCAATAGAGAATGTTCTTCCTCCAAAGTGCTGATGGAAACCATCTGACGTGATAACCGGGTTAATCGCTGATCCAGTTTTCCAAGCATTGGATTTAAGCTTTCTGCTAGCGGAAAACCTAATAAGGCAAGGATTCGGTAAGACTCCATTTCAAGCAATTCTTGTAATAGGCGGCCAGTTTGTCTGGCGTGCAGGCTTCGGTCAAGGATTAGCATGCGGCTAAAACCATCGCTATGGATGCGAAAATCTGTCCAGACTAAAGCAGCCTCATCGATAACTGAGCTGCCTACAAGGCTGTCGGCGCTAAAATATCGATGGAGATCTGTTTGAGTGGGTGGTGTCGTCGTGCGGGGGAGTATAACCAGATGTAATGCGACCAATAGTTTATAGTTTAATTCAGCCAGCCAGTTTTCCGGGACCTCTTTTATCGCGGGTCTGTCAAAAGGAATATTTTCCTCATCTTGCCTGAGAAATGTATAGGTCGAGAATTCATTATGGCGTTCCCACTTAAAAAGGAAGTCACGAAAGTTTTCAGAATAGTGTTTACTATTTTCCACTGGTGGTACAACACCGTAATGCTCACATAATTTTTTAATGTGAGTATGTTCATGAGACAGGGGTATATTTCGGGTGGTAAAGGCAAGGTGAGAGGCACGGCAGGGTAGTTTTACCTGTATGTAGGGGCGAATATGTGCTTCGTTAACCAAGCGAAATCGTAATGAATGTTGCTCCAGAGTCTTCAATTCCAAGGTATCCATTTTGTTTAACAGCTGTTTTACCGAAGTGTTCAACCAATGCTTTTTCGCGAGCATCAGCTGTTTGTCTGGGTCCAATACCTGTTAGTCTGAATATCGGCTAACAGGTTGTCTTTAAGGAACCTCTGATTAAGTCTGGAGGAAGTATATGGTGATTCATTATGTCAGATTCGAGGCGACAATCGCACGGGTTAGCAGGGCTATTGCG